>NZ_JBJGZW010000012.1:0-142379 GCF_054050695.1 Blastococcus sp. SYSU D00820 | reverse complement strand
CTGCCCACGGTGGTGGGCAGAGCACGAGCGTCCGGGGACCACCCCGTGCCGGACGGAGGAGTGGAAGTCATGCGCGGCTTCGCCGACGGGATGTCCTGGGGGAGACGCGGACGTCCTGGGGACCGGCAGCGGATCGGCTGTGGGCGTGCCAGGTGGTGCTGCCGACCTCTCGCTCTGCCGATGGTCAAGGACACGAACAGTGGGCTCGGCGCGCCGGCGGTCGGTGCTGTCGACGACCGGTAGCCGTCGGCCGGGCGCAGATCGACGCTTCAGAGGGTGGATGTATGGAGACCTGCAGCGCGTGCGGTGGCAAGGCCTCAGGCATGTGCGTCAGGTGTCACACGAACCTGTGCTGGCGCCACGTCGGTACACAGGTCTCCGAGGACCAGCGGCGCCAGTACCAACCCCTCAACCCCGTGCAGGCCGCGCACCATACCGACAGGACAGGGAGTGGGCTCAAAGGCGGCACCCTCGGCCAGCTGATGGCGGAGGTGAACGACCTGTGGCTGTGCGGGGCCTGCCTCGTCGCGGCTGAGGAAGCAGCCGTCGCTGCCATCGACTGGTCGATGGCTCCGCCGCTGCCGACGACCGGTGATCCGATCGGGCGCCTGCTGCAGTTGACCGACGACGTGAAGCAGTACTGGGGGTACTACCCCGAAGAGCAGTGGGCCGCCGCAGTGGATGCCGCTCTCGACGAGGCCGGTGGCGTCGTCGCACTGTGCGACCGAGCCGCCGAGAAGGTCTGGTCGGAAGGGGAGCGCTACGTGGTCTCGGGCCGCGGGGGCGTCTTCAAGCGACGGGACCGCAAGCTCGTCGCCCGAGCGGGCCTGATACGCACCGGCCACTCCGTCACGCGCAGCAACTGGCACGAGCCGGAGATGGTGACGTACGACAAGCCACTCGTCGTGGACGGCGAGGGGAACTGGTGGGTCATCCGCGACGGCGAGCAGGTGCCGTGGGTCCCGGTCGAGAGAACTCTCAACCTGGCCGTGGAGGTCGCGGCGAAGGTGCTCAGCGGCAGCCCCGAGATACGGCTGGAGCACAAGCACCTGCACATGAACGAGTACGCGGCCATCAAATCCGATCCGGCGGCGGTCGAAGCAGGTCTGGCGGTCGCGCGTCCACGGAGGTGACGAGGGGAGACGCCGGAGACTGGACGGCAGACCACGTGTCGCCGGACCCGTCGTCGACGGTCAGCCCGGCGGCGCGCCCGCCGGGCACGGTCCACCCCGTCACCTGGTCGGGCGCGTGCTGTCGGTGGCCGCGGTGAAGGCCACGTGATCGTCGCGCGAGAGTCCGCCGAGCCGCCTGCCCTCGCGGTCGCCGGGATCCTGGCAGTGGATGGCAGCTCGGCGTCCGGGGGTGAGGTGCGCCAGGGGGCAGGTCATCCAGACGTGCTGGCCGCGCAAGCAGGCAGGCCTCGAGGCCGCCGGACCGACTCCGATCAGTCCCAGGCTCCTCGATCACTCGGTCTCCGGAGCCCTCCGGGTCCCGTTCAGTTCACGGCGGGGCAGAAGATCCGCTCGAGGAAATCCGCCATGGCTCGGGCGTCGGCGACAGGGGCGCCGTCGCTCACATCGCGGTCGATCATGCCCTGAACGGTCACAGTGCCAGCGTGGAGATCCCTGCAGTTGTCGATCATCACGACTGCGAACGACTGTGCGTCTTCGAAAGCGAGGGGCACCCCCCGCGTCAGGCCGTAGCCAGTGTCCCCGGCTACCTGGCCCAGCTGGCGAACGAGTTGGTCGCTGACCCCTGCCGCGCGCACGTAGTCGCGTATCGAGGTGTCCTGGGTGGGCGTCGCGGCGCTCGGGGGGTCGTCGGGGTTGTTCGAGGAGTCGTAGGTCGAGTGATCGCCGCTGCTGGCAGTGGCCTCCGGGTCGTCGTCTCCGAGGCAGCTGCTCAGTGCGAAGAAGCAGACGAGGATGATCGCGACGACGAAGCCGATCCCCACGATCGCGTCGCTGCGATCGGTCCTACGCGTGATGAGCTCCTGCTTCTCCGCAGCAGCCTCACCGCCGGGGCATGGCTCCCTGTTGCCCTGCACCCACCTCCCGTGGAACGGCATCTCGACGCGCTGGAAGGTGGCATAGGCCAACGTCTCGACCTTCGAGCACGTGGCGCAGGTCAGACGTGTCCGCCAGGCCGCGTTGTCCTGGAACCTGACCGTGGCTTCCTTGAACACCGCGTGAGGGGCCCGAGCTGGCCGCTGGGGGAACACCGCGGCCGTGAAGTACCCGGCAGGCTTGCCCCCGCCGGTACAGACTGCAGGCTTGCCCCCGTAGCCGCTGTGCGGCTTGATGCGGAGGTCCAGGTCCACCGCTGTGTCCACCCCGCATTCGGGGCAGGCACCCGTGTTGGCAGCGCCCTCCAGCACGGAGACGGCGGCACGAGACGGCGTCATGTTCTTCCACATCGGCAGGTTCAGGCGTGGCTGTGTCCGTGTGAGCCGGCTCGCCACGTCCTGCCGGCACCTTCGCGGTGCTGGTCTCCTCGGACGGCTCCCGTCGGGGGCAGCCACCGCCTCGCGTGTCACCCGGTCCGGTGGTCGTGACGCTGGGTTGTCCACAGGTCCCCGTTCGGGGGACACGGCGGACCGCGCGGTTCTCCTACAGTCCCGGTCCACGTTCTCGACCAGGCCGACGGGGGTGCCGTGCCGACTGCGACCAGTGCGCTCGAGGTCGTCGACGGTGAGGTCCGGGAACTGATCCGCCGGCGCGGCCTCGATCCGCTCGCCGACCCCGCGCCGGTGCGGGTGCTCGTGCGCGACGTCGTCGCCGACTACTCGGAGCGGTCGCTGACCTCGGCGCTGCCGCCGATCGGCGATCCGGAGTCCGTGGTCCGCGACGTACTGGACCGCGTGGCCGGTTTCGGGCCGCTGCAGCGGTACCTGGACGACCCCGAGGTCGAGGAGATCTGGGTCAACGAGCCCGGCCGGGTGTTCGTCGCCCGGCGCGGCCGCAGCGAACTAACCACGACGATCCTGGGCGCCGGTGAGCTGGCCGACCTGGTCGAGCGGATGCTGCGCACCAGCGGCCGCCGCATCGACATGTCGACGCCGTTCGTCGACGCGATGATGCCCGACGGGTCCCGGCTGCACGTGGTCATCCCCGACATCACCCGGCGCCACATGGCGGTCAACATCCGCAAGTTCGTGCTGCAGGCGCACTCCCTCGACGAGCTGGTCGCCCTGGGCACGCTGACCGCCCAGGCCGCCCGCTTCCTCGAGGCCGCGGTCGCCGCCGGGCTCAACGTGCTGGTCTCCGGCGGCACCCAGGCCGGCAAGACCACGATGCTCAACTGCCTCTGCGCCGCGATCCCCGCCCGCGAGCGGGTGATCACCTGTGAGGAGGTGTTCGAGCTCCGCGTCCCGCTGCCCGACGTCGTCGCCATGCAGACCCGCCAGCCCAACCTGGAGGGCGCCGGGGAGATCCCGCTGCGCCGGCTGGTCAAGGAGGCGCTGCGCATGCGGCCCTCGCGCATCGTGGTCGGCGAGGTGCGCCAGGAGGAGTGCCTCGACCTGCTGATCGCGCTGAACAGCGGCCTGCCCGGCATGTGCACGCTGCACGCGAACAGCGCCCGCGAGGCCGTGACGAAGATGTGCACCCTGCCGCTGCTGGCCGGGGAGAACATCGGCCATGCCTTCGTCGTCCCGACGGTGGCGGCCAGCGTCGACCTCGTCGTGCACGTCGGCACCGACCCGTCCGGGCAGCGCCGGGTGCGCGAGATCGTGGCCGTCCCGGGTCGCGCGGAGGACGGCGTCGTCGAGCTCGCCGACGTCTTCACCACCCGCGACGGGCGGCTGGTGCGCGCCGCCGGCTACCCGCCGCACCCCGAGCGGTTCGCCGCGCTGGGGCTCGACCTCGCCGCGCTGCTGGACGACGGCGCCGCGCGGAGGTCCGCGTGAGCCTGTCGGGTGCGCTCCTGGGTCTGCTTCTCGGCGTCGGCCTGCTGCTGATCTGGCGCAGCGGTCCGCGCGCGCCGCAGCGCCGGACGACGCCCCGGCAGGCCGGACGGCGCCAGCAGCTGCTCGCCGCCGCCGGCCTGACCGGCATCAACGCCGCCCAGCTGCTCGCCCTGCAGGTGGGGCTGGGGCTCACCGCGCTGGTCGTCGTCCTGCTGACCACCGGCACCGTGACGGTGAGCCTGGCGTTCGCCGTCTTCGGGTTCGCGCTGCCCGCCGTCCAGGTCCGGCGGCTGGCCGCCCGCCGCCGGGCCGACCTGCGCGAGGTGTGGCCGGAGGTCGTCGACAACCTCGCGTCGGCCGTGCGCGCGGGGCTGTCGCTGCCCGAGGCGCTGGGCGCGCTCGCGGTCCGCGGACCGGAGGTGGTGCGCCCGCCGTTCGCCCGGTTCTCCACCGACTACCGCAGCAGCGGCCGGTTCGGCGACTGCCTCGACCGGCTCAAGGACGACCTCGCCGACCCGGTCGGCGACCGGATCGTGGAGACGCTGCGGGTGGCGCGCGAGGTGGGCGGCAGCGACCTCGGCCGGGTGCTGCGCACGCTGGCCACCTTCCTGCGCGAGGACGCCCGCGCCCGCGCGGAGCTGGAGACCCGTCAGGGCTGGGTGGTGCAGGCCGCACGGCTGGCGGTCGCCGCACCATGGGTGGTGCTGCTCCTGCTGGCCACCCAGTCCACGACGCTGGCCGCCTACGACTCCCCGGCGGGCACGGCGCTGCTGCTCGGCGGCGGGGCGGTCTGCGTGCTCGCCTACCGGCTGATGCTTCGGATCGGGCGGCTGCCGCAGGACGTGCGGGTGCTCCAGTGAGTTCTGCCCTGGTCGGCATGCTGCTGGGGCTCGCCGCGGCGACCGGGCTGCTGCTCGTCGTCTCCTTCGCGCCGCCGTTCCGCTCGGTGCGACTGGTCGACCGGCTGGCGCCCTACGTGCACGACACCCCACCGCCGTCCCGGCTGCTCGGCACGGCGACCGAGCCGGGCCTGCTCAGCGCTGCGCGCCGGGTGTTCGGCCCGGTGGTCGCCGACGGCGCCCGGCTGGTCGACCGGGTGCTGGGTGGCCGCTCCGCCGTCCGCCGCCGGCTGGACGCCCTCGGCGGCGACGGCACGGTCGAGGACTTCCGCATCGAGCAGGTCGTGTGGGGCGGGCTGGGCCTGGCCGGCGCCGCCGTGGTGGCGACCGTCGGCTCGGTGGTGGCGGGCAGCGTCAACGTGCTGTCGGTGGCGCTGCTGTGCGTGGCCGGCCTGCTCGGCGGGGTTCTCGGCCGCGACTGGTGGCTGACCCAGCAGGTGGGCCGGCGGGAGGAGTTGCTGCTCGCCGAGTTCCCCGTGGTCGCCGAGCTGCTCGCGCTCGCGGTGACCGCCGGCGAGAGCCCGGCCGCGGCGATCGACCGGGTGACCCGGCTCTCCGGCGGCGAGCTGGCCCGCGACCTCGGCGCCGCGTTGGGGCGTGCCCGCGCCGGGGTGCCGCTGACCGAGGCGCTGCAGCAGGTCGCCGACCGCACCTCGCTCGACGCGCTGGCCCGGTTCGTCGACGGGCTGCTCGTGGCCATCGAGCGCGGCACCCCGCTGGCCGAGGTGCTGCGCGCCCAGGCCGCCGACGTGCGGGAGGCGGGCAAGCGCCGGCTGCTGGAGGCCGGCGGCCGCAAGGAGATCGCGATGATGGTGCCGGTCGTCTTCCTGGTGCTGCCGGTCACCGTCCTCTTCGCCCTGTTCCCGGGCCTGATCAGCATCGTGTCCCTCGCGCAGTGAGCGCGGGGGGAGGAGTGGAGGACGACGGATGCGCGCCTACGCGTACCTGATGGCGGCGCTGGGCGCCCTGGCGGATCGCGTGCGGGACGAGGACCCCGAGCGGGGTGACGTCCCCGGCTGGGTGATGATCACCGTGATGACGGCGGCGCTGGTGCTGGCGATCCTCATCCCGTTCCGCGAGGCGATCGTCGACGCGGTGCAGAACGCGCTGAGCTCCGTCACGAGCGGTGGCTAGCGGACCCTTCCGCCTCCCACCGCTCGTGCGCTCGCAGCGGAGGTCTGCGGAGGGGCCGGGCGAGCGGGGCAGCGCCGTCGTCGAGTTCGTGCTCGTCTCGGTGCTGGTCGTGGTGCTGCTGCTCGCGGTGCTGCAGGTGGCGGTCTACGTGCACGTGCGCAACGTGGTGACCGCCAGCGCCCAGGAGGGCGCCCGGTACGCGGCCAACGCCGACGTGCCGTCGTCGGCGGCGGCCGACCGCACCCGGCAGATCGTGGCGCAGGCGACGTCGCAGCAGACCGCCGACGGGCTGGCGTGCACCGCGGCCGAAGAGGTCGACGACACGGGGCTGACGCTGGTCGTCGTCCGCTGCGCCGGGTCGGTGCCGGCGCTGCTGGCCGGGCTGGGCAACCTGCTGCCGCTCGAGGTGACCGGCCGGGCGGTGGCGGAGGCGCCGGCGTGAGGTGGCTGCGGGACCGGCCGGCCCGGGACGGCGAGCGCGGCTCGGCGCTGGTCGAGTTCGTGTTCGTCGCGCTGGTGGTGTTCGTGCCGCTGGTCTACGTGGTGGCCGGGTTCTCGGCGGTGCAGCGTGGGGTGTTCGCCTCGACCGCGGCCGCGCGCGAGGCCGGCCGGGCGATCGGGACGGCCGACGACCCCGTGTCCGGGCAGGCGAGGGCGCTGCGGGCAGCGCAGCTCGCGGTCGCCGACCAGTCGGTCGACGTGAGCGACGTCCGCGTGGCCTACGCGCCGGTGGGTGCCGGCTGTGACGCCGCCGGCTCGTACACGCCGACGCTGACGCCGGGGGAGGAGTTCTCGGTCTGCGTGACCGTGACGGTGCGGATCCCGCTGCTGCCGGAGTTCGTCGACGCCAACACCGCGACGGGTCAGTTCGTCGTCGAGCGCGACCGGTACGTGGACGGCTGACCCGTGCGCGGGGCCCTCGACGGTCCGGCCGCCCCGCACCACACTGGCCCCGCGATCGGGGACCTGTGCGCGAGGGGACGGCCGATGGGCGGGGACACGGCAGTCACGGCGTCCGCACCCGAGCGCCCATCCCGCCGCCCGGCCATCGTCCTGATCGCCGTGCTCGGCGTGCTGATCGTCGGGGGAGTGGTCGCCTACCTGCTCGTGTTCGGGTTCGGTTCCGACGCTCCCGGCTCCGACCTCGAGGGCCGCTGGACCGGCACGCAGACGGTGGCCTCGTGCGAGGCGGTCGTCTGCCCGCCGGGCGAGGAGGCGGAACTGGTCGTCGAGTGCTCGTGGACGGCCTGCACCGTCGAGGTGTTCGACGATCCGGTGGAGCTCGAGCCGTCCGGGGACGGGGTCTCCGCCTCGGGCTCCGTTCCGCCCTGGGCGCTCGACTCCTGCGTCGGAGGCGGCTTCGTCACCGGTCGCTGGGCCCTGGACCTCCGCCTCGACGGGGAGACGCTGACCGGCCGGTACACCGAGGAGGTCACCTCGGGGTGCGGGCCGGTGGGATCGAGGAGCGTGTCGGTGACCGAGTCGTCGTGGGACCTGACGCTGACCCGCGCCTGAGGCGGGTGCCCCGCCGGCGTGTGCGCCGACGCCGCAGTCCGGGCCGCAGAACGCGCCCTGGGCGCACACGCTGCGGTCAGCTGGTCCCGTCGGCCAGCGCCCGGAGCCGATCGGCGAGCTGCTGCGCCTGCTCCGCCGCCGCCCGCAGGTCGCCGGGCGGCGATGGGGGCGAGTCGGCCGGGGGCCCGGCAGCGGCGTCGCCCGCGTCGACCACCAGGTCGACGTCGAAGGCGACGTCCTCGGCCCGGTGCCAGGTGGCGAACACCTCCAGCGGTGCGCCGTCCTGGTCGCAGGTCTGCCCCTCGAGCAACAGCAGGGGAGCCCCCGGCTCGGTGTCCAGCTCGCGGGCGAGGTCGGCGTCGGCGGCGACCGCCCGCACCTGCCGCCGTCCTCCGGTCGGTCGGGCGCCGAAACGGCGGGTGAGCACCTCGTACAGCGACGCGTCGGTGAGCTCGTCGGCGGTCAGCCCGGCGCAGCGGGGGAGCGGCAGCGCCGTCCGGATCCGGGCCACCGGCCGCCCGTTGACGCGGCGGAGCCGCTCCAGCCGCAGCACCCGGTCGGTGCCGAGCCAGCGGTCCGGACCGGCCGCGTCCTCGGTGAGCCCCAGCACCTCCGTGGTGACCTCCAGCCCCTCCGCGGCCATCTGGGCGAACAGCCCGCTGGCGCGCTGGACCAGCCGGCGGTGCTGCCGGGGCGGCGCCACCACGCTGCCCCGCCCGCGGCTCCGCTCGACCAGCCCCTCGGCCACTAGCGTGGCCAGCGCCTGCCGGACCACCGAGCGGGCCACCCCGAACCGCTGCTGCAGCACGCTCTCGCTGTCCACCGGGGATCCCGGCGGCAGGCGGTGGTCGCGGATCTGCTCGCGCAGCGCGTCGGCGACCTGCGCGTGCAGCGGCCGCCCGGCGGTGCGGTCGAGGGAGGGGCTCGGCACCTGCGCGACCCTAGGCGCCCAGCTGTGCGGCCGAGTCCTGGGCGGTCTGCCAGACCTGGTCCCAGCCCCGCGACAGCGCCGCGGCCCGTCGGCAGGACAGCACCAGGCTGCCCTCGCGGGCGATGCCCTTGCCGGCGATGTCGAAGGCGGTGCCGTGGTCGACCGACACCCGCACCACGGGCAGGCCCACGGTGATGTTCACGCCGTCGTCCCCGTAGACGGCCTTGAACGGCGCGTGCCCCTGGTCGTGGTAGCAGACGACGACCATCTCGTACTTGCCCTTCACCGCGGCGGGGATCAGCGCGTCGGCCGGCAGCGGGCCGATGGCGTTGACGCCCTCGGCGCGGACCGCCTCCACGGCCGGCTCGAGCACGTCGGCGTCCTCGTCGCCGAAGATCCGGTTCTCCCCGGCGTGCGGGTTGAGCCCGGCGAGCGCCACCTCGGCGTCCGGCCGCCCGAGAGCGCGGGTGAACGCGCCGGCCAGCCGCAGCACCGCCTGGGTCCGCTGCGGCGTGACCGCCTCGATCGCCTGGCGCAGCGACACGTGCGTGGTCAGGTGGAACAGGTAGAGGTCGCCGGCCGACAGCACCAGGCTGAAGTTCTCGACGCCGAACTCGTGGGCCAGCAGTTCGGTGTGCCCGGGCCAGGCGTGGCCGGCGGAGTGCATCGCGGCCTTGTTCAGCGGAGCGGTGACGATCCCGTCGACCTTGCCGGCCTTGGCCAGGTCGCAGGCGGCGACGACGAAGCGGTACGACCCGTCGCCGGCGACCGGGCTCAGCTCGCCGAGCGGCACCTCCGGCATCGGGTCGCCGACCTGCACCACCTCGACGGTGCCCGGCTCGTTGGTCGCCGCGCGCGGGTCCTCGATCTCGCGGACGACGGACGGATCGCCGCCCACGGCCTCTACGGCCCGGCGCATCGCGCCGGCGTCCCCGACGACGACGGGCACGCACTCGTCGCGCAGGTCCGCGTGGTGGAGCAGGGTCTTGGCGGTGATCTCCGGGCCGATCCCGGCGACGTCACCGATGGTCACGGCGAGCGTGGGCTTGTCCACGTCTGTCCTCTCCTCGTGCGTTCTGTCAGGCCCGGCCGGCGGGTGCCACGGCGCGGACCAGGGTGTCCGGCGTGCCGAAGCCGCCGGCCTTGGTGGTGATCGCCAGCCCGTCGACGTCGCCGCCGACGAGCCGGCCGTGCGGAACGCCCTCGTCCACCGCGCCGACGACCTCGATGCCCGTGCACCCCCACCGGTCCACCAGCGCCCGGGCGCCGTCGCCACCGGTGACGACGACGCGGCGGAACGGCCGCGCGGCGTGCAGGCGGGCGACGAGATCGGCCAGGGCCCGGGCGACCGTGTCCGCGCGGGAGTCGGCGGTGCGCTCCTCGGGAGCGGTCACCAGCACCAGGGCGGGTGCGCCGTCTCCCGGGACGGCGCGCGCCGTCCAGTCCGCCCAGCTCGCCTCGTCGGCGAGGTCCGCGGCGCCGGGAGCCAGGTGCAGCAGGTCGTCGCCGTACTCGTCCCGCAGGCGGGCCTCCTGCTCACGGGCGGCCCGGTGCAGCGAGGTGACCAGCACCAGCAGTGGCCGCTCGTCCGTCGGCGGGTGCTCGGGCCGGGCGGTGCCCGTATCGGGCTGCCACCGGGTGGCCAGCGCGCCGGCCAGCCCCGCGGAGCCGGCCGGCACCGCGTCGGGGCCGAGCTGCGTGACCGCCTCGGCGATGCGGGCCAGGTCGCCGTCGTCCCGGGCGTCGACGGTGACCACCCGGCTTCGCCGGCCGGCCGCGACCAGTGCCGCGGCCAGCTCGTCGGCGCCGCCGCCGGCCGGCTGAGGCACGTGCGCGGAGCCGGGCAGCAGCTCGGCCAGCAGGGAGGTGCGCACCGGGGTGACCGGGTCGCGCCCGGCCGGGCCGTCCTCCAGCGCCTGGCCACCGGCGAGTGCGACGCCGTCCGCGACCACCCGGCCCATCGCCGGGTAGGCGGGGCAGACGACGGCGAAGGCGGCCGGCCGGACGGCCGACCAGCTCTCCAGCGCGCCGCGCACCTGACCCGCGACCGAGCCGCGCATCGTGGAGTCGATCTTGACGTAGAGCCGGTCGGCGCCGGACTCGTGCAGCCGGGTGACCGCGGCGGCGGTGACCGGGGCGGCCTCGTCGCCGAGCGCGCGGGCGTCGGTGCACTCGGCCAGCACGCCGGCCGCCGCCAGGCGCTCGCCGTCCGGCCGCAGGCGCAGCACGGTCGGCCAGCCCTGACGGGCGAACTGGACCGACGTGTCGGTGGCGCCGGTCAGGTCGTCGGCGACGATGCCGATCCGGGTCACGGTCGCCCGTCCGTCGTGCCGGGGTCGCGCGCGCCGCCCTCGGGGCCGCCGGACACGGTGGCCTCCGGCACGTCGAGCTCGTCCTCGGTGGTCAGCCCGCCGGCGCGCTTGAGCACGAACGACGCGACGACGGGCGCGAGGATCGCGGTGACCAGCGCGGAGGCGGCCACCTGCGCGGTCGCGGTGCCCACGAACTCGGTGAACCGGGGGTCGGCGGCCGCGACGATGCCCGGGGTGGCGATGGCGTTGCCGGCCGTCGTCGCCGAGGCGAAGCCGATGCCGGCCTTCCGCCCACGACGCAGGATGAAGCGGTAGCCGACGTAGACCAGCGACCCCGTGATCAGGACGACCGCGACGCCGACCGCGATGCCGCCGATGCCGCCGGTGACCACCGCTCCGAGATCGATGCCGGTGCCGAGGGCGAAGGCGAAGAACGGGATGACGATGTTGGGCACCGGGCGCAGCACCTCGCGCCACTGCGGGTCCACGTTGCCGATGATGGCGCCGAGGATGAACGGCACGACCGCGGCGACCAGGGTGAGCACCGGGATGTCACCGAGCCCGGAGGCGCCCAGGAACAGCAGCGAGAAGAACGGGCCGTCGTTGATCGCCGAGGCGAGGTAGGCGCCGCGGTCGCGGTTGTCGCCGTACTTGCCGGTGAAGGCCAGCCACAGGCCGCCGTTGCTGTTGTCGAAGGCCGCGAGCAGGCCCAGGATCGACAGCCCCCAGAAGCCGTCGAGCCCGACCCAGAGTCCCAGCAGCACGATGAGGCCGGCCGGGATCAGGCTCTTGAACAGCAGGATCACGCCGGTGTGGGCCAGCACCGGGCCGCCGGTGCGGAAGGTGACCTGGGTGCCCGTGGCGAAGATCAGCAGGGCGATGAACGGCAGGGCGCTGTCCTGGAACAGGGCGGTGGTGAAGCTGCCGATGGCCAGGGCGTCCGGGGCGAAGGTGCCCAAGACCGAGCCGAGGACCAGCGGGATCAGCATCAGCCCACCGGGGATCCGGTTCATCGTGGCGAACAGCGGCACGCGGGACCGCTCCGTACCGGACGGGGTGGAACTCATGGAGCACTCCTCCGTGCGCAGCGGCGCGCCGGTTGTGCGTACAAGTTGTCCGTACCTTTGTACCTGACTCGGCCGTGGACGGGTACCCCTCGGGCGAAGGTGCCGCCGCCAGCCGCCCGGCGTCCGACCTCCGACGCCCGGAGGCAAGGTCGCGCGCGATCTTGTCGTGCGCATGAGATGCGGGTCACACGGGTAGCGGCGGGGCCTCACCCACCGCGGCCTCAGCCCCGGGTCGCCTGCATGCCGTCATGGAGTCCGCATGCGTCTGCTGTCCCGTTTCCTCCTCCCGGCCGCGGTGCTCGGCGCCGTCGTCCTCAGTGCCTCACCCGCCCTCGCCGCGCCGTCCGAGCAGGACGTCTCGTGGATGCAGGCCGCCCACCAGAGCAACCTCGCCGAGATCGCCGCCGGACAGGCCGCGCAGCAGTCGGCGACCGACGACCGCGTGCGCCAGCTCGGTCAGATGTTCATCCAGATGCACACCCAGCTCGACCAGCAGCTGACCCAGGCCGCGCAGCAGCTCGGCGTGCAGCTGCCGGCCGAGCCGAGCGCGGAGCAGCAGCAGCAGCTGGCCGCCGTCCAGCAGAACACCGGCCAGGCGTTCGACTCGGCGTGGATCTCGCAGCAGCTGGCCTCGCACACGACCACGCTCGCGGCCGGTCAGCGGGAACTGGAGAACGGCAGCGACCCGACGGTCCTGGAGCTAGCGCGGGCCAGCGCACCGGTCGTCGAGCAGCACCTCGTGGAGCTGCGGAACCTGGCGGCCGCCTACGGCCTGCCGACCACCGTGGACGCCGGCAGCGGCGGTCAGGCCGCCGGCGACTCCGACCTCATCGGGTGGGGCATCGCCGGCGCGGGTGGCATCGCCCTCCTCGCCGGCACGGTGGGGCTGGTGCACCGGCGCCGGGCGACCGCGGCGTGACGGCCCCGCGGTTCCGGCACCCCTGGGTGCTGGTCGCCGCGGGCGCCGTGCTCGTCGGCTCGGGGCTCGTGCTGGTCGGCACCGGGCCCCGAGCCGACGCCCCCGACTTCGGCACACCCATCGCGGCCACGGCGCCGGCGAGCACGGCGCCGCCGAGCCCGACGTCCCCCCGCCCGGAGCCGCCGCCTCCTCCGAGCCGGCCGCCGGCTCCGGTCGCGACGGCGAACGCCGCGCCGGTCACCGTGACCCTGCCCGCCACGCCCGACCCGGTGCCGCTGGTACCGGTCGGCGTGCTGCCCGGCGGCGCACTGCAGCTGCCCGAGCGGCCCAGCGTCCTGGGCTGGTACGCCGCCGGCGCCGTGCCCGGCGACCCGGCCGGGACCGCCGTGGTGGCCGGGCACGTCGACTCGGCCGTCTACGGCGCAGGACCGCTGGAGGGGCTGCTCGACCTGGCCATGGGCGACCGGGTGACCGTCACCGACGCGGTGGGGGACGTGCACCAGTACGTGGTCGCCTCGCGGACGTCCTACGCCAAGGCGGCCCTGCCCGCCGAGCTCTTCCGCGCCGACGGGCCGGCCCAGCTGGCCCTCGTCACCTGCGGCGGGGAGTTCGACGAGCGCACCGGTCAGTACGCGGACAACGTCGTCGTCCTGGCCGTCCCGGACCCCGCCGGCCCCTGAACCGGCGCGTGCGCCGACGCCGCAGATCCGGCCTCGGAACGCGGCCTGGGCGCACACGCTGCGGCGGGCGGCGGGCTAGCGCGACCGTCGCTGCCGGTGACGCGGTCGACGGACATGGCCTCGCCTCGGGGCGTGCGCAACGGGCGAAGGACCCTGTCCGCCGGACCGGGTCCTCCCTAGCGTCGGCCTTCCGACCCCACCTCAGAGGAGCCCGCCATGCGCCGTGCCGCCGTCGTCGCCGCCACCGCCGCCACCCTGCTGGGGGCCGGTCTCGTCGTCGCACCGGCCGCGTCGGCCGCACCGGCGAGCGGCGGGGCGTGCCCGCGGGGCGCCCAGTCCGACCGCGCGGAGTGGGGCGCGTCGTGGACCCGCTACCCGGCCACCGATCCGATCCCCGGCTACGACCGGGGCCAGCTGGTCGACCGCAACGGCAACGGCTGGGTGTGCGCCTGGACCCCGCGCGGCCTGTTCGACCCCACCCAGACCAGCCCGTGGGTGGTCGTCGACGACTCCGTGCCGGCCCGCTGAGGCTCAGCTCCCCGCGCCGGGAGCCTCCTCGAACTCCACGGTGACGCTGTCGACGCCGAGCGACCCGGCCAGCGCGGTCAGCATGTCGCGGGTGTTGTCCTCGGCCCGGTCGAGCAGGTCGCTGTGCGCGGCGGCCCCGGCCAGCTCGTCCTCGGCGTCGGCGTAGAGGCCGCTCTGGTCGTCGGCGCTGTCGGCGAACAGGTCGCCCACCCGCTGCACGAGCCCGCGGTCGCTGTCGAGCAGCCGGCTCTCGTCGGGGTCGACGTGCGCGTCCCCGAGCTGCGGCGCCGGGAGCGTGATGGTCGCCGACGTCCCCTCCTCGGTCTCCGACAGCGCCACGCGGTCCTCGTCGAGGTCGGAGAAGTCGACGTAGGCGTCGACCGTGCCGACGGCGAGGAACTGCACCCGCTCACCGCTGACGAACGAGGGCACCCAGGCGACGTCGCGCTCCTGGTCGATGACGACCTGGAAGGTGCCGGTCGCGGCGTGGTACTCCTCGAGGTCCTCCAGCGCGACCAGCAGGGGCGTGGTGCTGCGGTCGATCGTCGTCTCCTCGAACGGGGTCGACCAGTCCGAGATCCAGCCGGCGACGGCGCCGACGACGGGGACGGCGACCGCCACGGCGGCGCCGGCGGCGATCAGCTTGCCGGGGACCCGGCGCCGCGGCCGGCGGGCCGGCGCGGGGGCGGAGGAGGCGACGTCGTCCCGGGACTGCAGCAGGGTGGGCATGGTCAGGGCACGCTCCTGGCTGGGAGAAAGTGGGGGGATTGGCCCCTTCAGCACGGGCGCGGCCGCCCGCATTCCCGTCCGCGCGGCGTGTCGGACGCGGTAGGAGGACCGTCTGGCCGGTGACCGGAGCGACCGGGGTGACCGTGTGCCCGATGTCGTCCGCTAGAGCTGGGTCCGCAGCGCGGCGAGCCCGTCGCCACCGAGATCGGCGAGGGCAGCGGTGCGGCCGCTGATGACCGACACCAGGGCGGCCGCCGGGCCGGTCACCTCCGGGCCTTCGCCGTGCCGCCAGTCGGTGTCCGTGGCCACGAAGGTGCGACCGTCGAGGACGCCCGTCGGCAGCGCCCGCCGGGCGCGCGGACCGGTCAGCTGGCCGAGGACGATCCGGGCGCTCTCCGGATCGGTGGGCGAGGGGACCTCGAGCGGTCGGTAGACGTCCTGCGCGTGGATGACCAGGTGGCTGAGCTCGCCCTCGGGCGGGGCGCCCGGCACCGCGAAGCGGCGGCCCTCGGTGGCGCGGAGCCCGGCGACGACCTCCTCCGGGGAGCGCCGGTCCGCCCGCGCCCAGCGGTCGGCGGCCCGGTCGAAGTCGAACCGGGCCCGCAGCATGAGTGCGAGGAACCGGGGGCCGGTGAGCTCGTAGGGCATGAGGAGGTGGACCACGAGGTCGCGCACCGACCAGCCCGCGCAGAGGCTCGGTGTCCGCCACTCCCGCTCTCCCAGGCCGTCGAGGACGGCGAGCAGTGCCGTGCGCTCGGCCGCCACGCGCGTGTCGAGGTCGTCGGTCGTGCCGGTCATGTCGAAGCCCTCCTGCCATGGCGGCGGGACGCCGTCCGCCCACACCCCACCACGACAGACGGCGACCGCCGTCGGAAGTCATCGCCGTGTGTTGACGGCCGCCGTCCCGGGCGGTGGGCTGGCCCGGTGACCACGCTCGAGAACCGTCCGGAGACCGCGCTGCTCGTCATCGACGTCCAGAACGGCGTCGTCGGCGGGGCCCACGACCGCGACGCCGTCGTCGGCCGGATCGCCGGCCTGGTCGACCGGGCGCGCGCCGAGCAGGTGCCGGTCGTCTGGATCCAGCACTCTGCCGACGAGCTGCCGCTCGGCAGCGACGAGTGGGAGATCGTCCCGGAGCTGACGCCCGACGAGGCCGAGCCGCTCGTGCACAAGCGCTACGGCGACTCCTTCGAGGACACCGAGCTCGAGCAGGTGCTGCTCGACCGCCACGTCGGCCGCCTGGTGGTGGTCGGCGCGCAGAGCGACGCCTGCATCCGCTCGACGATCCACGGCGCCTTCGTCCGCGGGTACGACGTCACGCTGGTCACCGACGCGCACACCACCGAGGACCTCACCGCGTACGGCGCCCCGGACCCGGCGCAGGTCGTCGCCCACACGAACCTGTACTGGAGCTTCCAGGCCGCGCCGGGACGGACGGCCGCCGCGGTCGGCAGCGGGGAGGTCGACTTCCGCGGCGCGTGACGTCCCCGTCGCGGACGGGGTCACCCGGACGGCGGACGGTGGGCCCTGACCCCGACGCGGACAGCAGCAGACCCCGCCGTCTCGGGACAGGGCGGGGCCGGCTGGACCGGGGCGGGGACGGGCGCGCCGTCCCCGGGTCTCAGGGGGTGTAGACCTGGCTGATCGCGGTGACCTCGCCGCCGGTCACGGTCACGCTGGTGTAGACGACGGGGTCGCCGGCGTCCACGACCAGCCACGTCCCGTCCAGCGCGCCGGCGCCGGGGAGCGCGATCTCGTCCAGCGTGTAGTCGTCGAGGTAGGAGACGGCGGCATCGGCCGCCACGGGAAGCCGGACGACCAGGTCGTCCTCGTCGCGCACGTAGTACATGGAGCAGTACTCCATGTCGGTGACCGTGAGCCGGTCCTCGCGGCAGGCCTGCTCGGCGGCCGGGCCGGTGAACCACTCGACCCTGTCGAGGAGCACCTGGTCGTCGGAGGCCGCCCGGAGGATGCCGGTGTAGGTGCCGTCGGGCAGGTCGCCGTCGACGACCGGCTGCGTCGTGGCCACCTCCTCCTCCGAGACCACGCGGAAGTCGGCACCGGTCCACTCGTACACGACGGTCCCGAAGTGCTCGGGGCAGCACTGCGCGTCGGCGCCGGCGCGGGTCGGCCCGGTGAGGGTCACCCGGCCGTCCCCGGCGGTGACGTCGGCACCGATGAAGGACAGCCCCCCGCCGAGCAGCCCCCGCAGCAGCGGCTCGCCGCGGGAGACGTCGAAGACCACGACGTCGTCGGCGCGCGTCGACGTCGGGGCGGGACAGGTCAGCTGGACGAGGACCTCGTCGGTGCCGTCGCCCGTGGCGTCGCCGCGGTGGATGTCGATCGGCCACTCGTCCCAGGTGGCGCCGTCCCAGCCGCCGGCCAGCCACTCCTCGCGCGAGTGGCACCCGGCGGCGTCGTAGGCCGGCGGCTTCCAGTCGACGTCGACGACCACCGGCTCGGCGGCGGCCGGCTCGACGGTGGCGCCCTTGTCCGACCAGCCCAGCCCGCACCCGGCGAGGACGCCGCCGGCGAGGAGCAGGACGGCGGCGGAGCGTGCGGACATCGGGGCCTCCGGGAGACGGTGCGGGGCAGGTCCCGCACCGGGGAGATCGGGCCGCAGCACACCCCCGTTGACCGCGCGAGCCGGCGCCTCACCCCATGGGGGGAGGCGCCTCCGCGACACGCCGGAACGGTTCCGTCCGGACACGCCGGGCGCCGCGCATGGCCGCCCGGGGACGGCGGGCACCGACGCCGCCATGACCGTGACGGACAACTGGCGTTCGACCCTGGACGGACTGCCCCTGGAGGCACGGATCAAGGCGCTGCTCTCCTACGAGCTGGCCTCCGACCGTGCGGCGGGCGCGCCGGTCGAGGTGGTCTCCGCGGCCCTGCGCGCGGTGGCGACGGCGGAGGGGCTGGACTCGCACCAGCCGTGGATCGACGCGGCGGTGGCCCGCATCAGCGCCGGGCGGACGACCTGGTGACCGCCCGCTGAGCCACGCACCCGCAGCCGCTCAGCGGCGGGGGCGCACCAGGGCCAGCACCGCGGCGCCGACCTCGGCCACCAGCCAGGTGGCCACGGTGACGTAGCCGATCACCACGGCGTCGCCCCAGACGGCGTCGGGTGCACCGCGCGCGAGCTGCAGCTCGACCAGCACCACCGCGCCGACGGCGTTGGACGCCCACAGCGCGAACCGCCACCCGGCCGCCCGCCGCAGCAGCTGCCACACCACCAGGTCGGCCGCCTGCGCGCCGGCGAACGCCAGCAGCGGATCCGCGCCGGCCTCGGGGCGCAGCGCCCACAGCGCCAGCGTGCCGGCGGCGATCGCACCGAGCACCCACCAGAACCCGCCGGCCCGGTCGACCAGGTCGCGCAGCCCCAGCGTCAGGCCGATCGCCGCGGTGCTCGCCGCCGCCGTCAGGCCGAAGCCGAGCGGCAGCGCGGTGCCGTACGCGACGTCCAGGTCGTCCCCGGCGGCGACCAGCACCACGAGGAGGACGGCGGCCACCGCGGCCACCAGGTGCCCCAGCACCCCGTGCCGCCGGGCGCGGGGCGGCTGCTGCGGCGGCGGGCCGGCCCACGGCGCCGGGGGAGGGGCCGGCCGCTGTCCCGGCATCGGCCCGGGCGCCGCCGCCGGTCGCTGCCCGGCCAGCGGCATCGGCTGCCCCGGCACCGGCTGCAGCCGCGTCGGCGGCCGCTGCACCGGCACCGGCTGCACCGGCACCGGGCGGGCGGCGACGGCGTACCCCGCCGGCGGCGTCGGCCGCCGGGCGTACGGCGCCGCGGGTGGCTGCCCGGCGGGCGACTGGCCGGCGGGCACCGGCACGGCCACCGGCGGGGGCAGGTCCACCCGGGTCGCCGCCGAGGGCGGTCGGCGGGCCGGCGGGCCCTGCGGCACCGGCGGCGGCAGCAGCGCCTGCCGCGTGGCCTCGACCAGCGCCCCGGCGCTGCCGATGCGGTGCAGCGGGTCCTTGACCAGGCCCTGGCGGAGCGCGCCGTCCAGCGCGGGCGGCACGTCGCGCCGGCGCACCCACAGCGGCGGCGGGTCGGTGTAGCAGTGCGCGTGGTACGCCGTCGGCAGGCTGTTGGACGGGAACGCCCGCACCCCGGTCAGGCACTCGTAGAGCACGCAGGCCAGCGCGTAGACGTCGACCCGGCGGTCGACGTCGCGCCCGGTCACGAACCGCTCCGGTGCCATGTACTCCAGCGACCCGATCGCCGTGCCGGTCTCGGTGAGCACCGCGGGGTCGTCGGCGGACCGGGCGATGCCGAAGTCGACCAGGTAGACGAACGGCCGGTCGGCCCGCCCGGTGAGCAGGATGTTGGACGGCTTGACGTCGCGGTGCACCAGGCCGTCGGCGTGCGCGGCGTCCAGCGCCTCGGCCACCTGGCCGGCCACGGTCAGCGCCGTCTCCACGGGCATGGGCCCGGCCCGGGCGATCCGGGTGGCGAGGTCCTCGCCCTCGACCAGCCGCATGTCGAGGAACAGCCGGCCGTCGATCTCGCCGAACCGGTGGATCGGGATGACGTGCGGCTCGCGCAGCCGCGCGGTCAGCTGCGCCTCGCGCTGGAACCGCGCCCGGTAGCCGGCGTCGGCGGCGAGGTGCGGCGACAGCAGCTTCAGCGCCACCACCCGGTCGTGCTCGGTGTCGTAGGCGCGGTGCACCTCACCCATGCCGCCGCGGCCGATCAGGCCCTGCAGCCGGTAGGGACCGAAGGACTCGCCGTCCACCCCGCCCCCCTCACGCCCGGCCGTACCGGTCTCCGAGCGTGTCACACGGAGGTGACCGGGAGCAGGATCGACGGGTGCGCAGGGTGCTCCGGGTGGCCGTGGTGCTCGCCGTCGTGTGCGCTCTGCTCGTGGGCGTGCTCTGGGCGGTGCAGCGCCGGCTGGTCTACCTGCCCGACGACGGCCCGGTGCCGGCGGCGGCGACCGCCGTCCCCGGCGCCCGCGACGTCGTCCTCACCACGGCCGACGGC
The DNA here is from genome assembly GCF_054050695.1 of Blastococcus sp. SYSU D00820. NCBI lineage: Bacteria > Bacillati > Actinomycetota > Actinomycetes > Geodermatophilales > Geodermatophilaceae > Blastococcus > Blastococcus sp. SYSU D00820. The sequence goes on along the minus strand of NZ_JBJGZW010000012.1, from coordinate 122,774 downwards.
CTGTCGCTGGGCGCCTGGTTCGTGCCCGGCCCGGCCGCCGACGCGCCCGCCGTCCTCGTGGCCAACGGCAACGGCGGCTCGCGTGGGGCACGCGCACCGCTGGCCCGGGCGCTGTCGGCCGCGGGCCTGGCGGTGCTGCTGTTCGACTACCGCGGCTACGGCGGCAACCCGGGCAGCCCCAGCGAGGAGGGGCTGGCCCTCGACGTCCGCGCCGCGCGGGCGTGGCTGCTGGACGAGGGGGGCGTGCCTCCCGAGCGGCTCCTGTACTACGGGGAGAGCCTCGGCTGCGCCGTCGTCACCGAACTGGCCACCGAGCACCCACCGGCCGGGCTGGTGCTGCGCTCGCCGTTCGTCGACCTGGCCTCGGTCGGGGAGGAGCACTACCCGTTCCTCCCGGTGCGCTGGCTGCTGCGCGACCGCTATCCGGTGGCCGAGCAGCTCGCCGGCGTCGAGGCACCCACCACCGTCGTCCTGGGCACCGGCGACACGATCGTCCCGCCGGCGCAGAGCCGGGCGGTCGCCGCGGCCGCCGGCGCCCTGCACCGCCTGGTGGAGGTGCCCGGCGCCGGCCACAACGACCTCGTCCTGCTCGACGGCCCCGAGCTGGTGGCCGCCGTCGTGGAGATGGCCGAGGTGGCCACCGGCGGCTGAGGGCGTCAGCCGCCGCGCTCGACCTCGGCGGTGACCACGCCGCGCAGCGCGGTCAGCAGCGCGTCGTTCGAGGTGTCGCCGGCCGCCAGCGCCGAGCGGGCCTCGTCGGGCAGCACCGAGGGGTCCAGGTCGTCCAGCCAGGTCACCTCCCCGCCCACCTGCCGGCCGATCTGCACCGTGTCGCCCTGCCGGCGCAGGACGTACTCGTCGGCGTCCACCGTGATCCGAATGTCGTCGCTCATGGCCGGGCCCTACCCCGACCCGGGCCGGTTGCACGCGCGACCTGCGGGAACGGGCGGGGAGGATGGCTCGCGTGGACGAGGAGTACTGCGAGGTCGTGGTCACCGCCGGCGACCCGGAGTGGCTGGTCGGCTTCACCCGCACCCTGGTCGAGGAGCGGCTGGCCGCCTGCGGCCAGCACGTGACCGCGGTGCGCTCGGTCTACCGGTGGGACGGCGCGGTGCACGACGAGCCCGAGGCCCGGGTCGCCCTGCACACCCGCCGCTCGCTGGTGCCCGAGATCGTCGCCCGCGCCGACGAGCTGCACCCCTACGACGTGCCGTGCGTCATCGCGCTGCCGCTGGTCGCCGGCAATCCGGCCTACCTCGCCTGGCTGGCCGCCGAGACCCGCGACCCGGCGGGCTGAACCTCCCCCCAGCGGGGGAGCGGGTCTCCAGTCCCGGCCGGGGGCTGCCGACGACCGGGGGAGAGGGGTGCCATGGACGACGCCCCCGGTCCCGGGAGGTGCTCCGTGCCGCGTACGACCAGCGGTCCGCCGTCGCGGCTCCCCGACGCCGCGCTGCTCCAGTCGGTGCTCGACGCGCTGCCCTCGCCGACGCTGCTCATCGACGCCGCCGGCACCGTCCTGTTCGCCAACACCGCCTGGGACGCCGCGGCCCGGCTGCTCGACGACGCCCGGCTGGCCGTCGGCGACGGCACCGACTACTTCGCCATGGCCCGCAGCCTGCGCGACGACGCCACGGTGACCGACCTGGTCGAGGGCCTGCGTGCGGTCTCCCGCGGCGAGCAGGAGTCCGTCGCGCTCGACTACGCCTTCCGCCACCCCGGCGGCGTGCGCTGGTACCACCTGGTCGGCACCCGGGTCGGCGACAGCGACCGGGTCGTGGTCACCCACAGCGACGTCACCTCGCGGGTGCGCGCCGAGCGCTCGTCGTCCTGGCAGGCCCGGCACGATCCGCTGACCGGCCTGCCCAACCGCGCCCACCTGCTCGAGCTCATCGACCGGGAGCTCGCCCGCCCCGGCCGCGGGCCCGTGTCGGTGCTCTTCCTCGACGTCGACGGCTTCAAGGAGGTCAACGACTCGCTCGGGCACGAGGCCGGCGACGCCGTGCTCCGCGAGGTCGCCGCGCGGCTGACCGGCTGCGTCCGCGGCAGTGACACCGTCGGCCGGCTGGGCGGCGACGAGTTCGTCGTCCTCTCGCCCGGCTGCGGTGCCGACGTCGCCGGAACGCTGGCCGACCGCTGCCGGGAGGTGCTCGCCCGGCCCGTCGCGCTGGCCGGCCGTGACCTCCGCCTGGGCGCCAGCGTCGGGCTGACCACCGCCCCGCCCGGCAGCTGCGCGGCGCGTTCCACCGACCTGGTGCGCGACGCCGACCTCGCGATGTACGCGGCCAAGGCCGACGGCCGCAACCGCACCCGGCGGTTCTCGCCGGACCTGCGGACCGCCGCCGAGCGGCGGGCGGCCCTGGCCGACGAGCTGCGCACGGCCCTCGAGACCGACCAGCTCGTCCTCCACTACCAGCCGATCGTCCACCTGCCGACCCGCGCCCTCACCGGGGCGGAGGCGCTGGTCCGCTGGCAGCACCCCGAGCGCGGGCTGCTGGCCCCCGGCGAGTTCCTCCCCACGGCGGAGACGCACGACCTGCTCACCCCGCTGGCGCGCTGGGTGCTGCGCGCGGCGACCCGGCAGGCGGCGGCGTGGCGGCGCGACGGGCTGGACCTGATCGTGGGCGTCAACATCCACGCCTCCCACTTCTCCACCGGCACGCTGGTCGACGACGTGCTCGACGCCGTCGACGCGGCCGGGCTGCCGCCGTCCCGGCTGGTGGTCGAGCTGACCGAGACCGCCGTCGCCGACGACGCCGACCGGGCCGCCGCCCAGTTCGCCGAGCTGCGCCGCTGCGGCGTCGAGGTCTCCATCGACGACTTCGGCAGCGGCTTCTCCTCGCTCGGCCAGCTGGTGTCGATCCCGACCGGCATCCTCAAGATCGACCGCAGCCTGGTGGCCTATCCGGAGGGCCGCCGCGCCCAGGCGGCCGCCGCGATCGCCGCCGTCGTCGCGCTCGGCCGGGCCTGCGGCATCCGCAGCCTCGCCGAGGGCGTGGAGACCGCCGAGCAGCTCGAGCTCGCCGCGGAGCTGGGCTGCACCTACGCCCAGGGCTTCCACATCGCCCGGCCCATGCCGGCCGCCGAGCTGGCCCGGTTCGCCGCCGGGCAGTGCCTGGCTGTCTGACCGGCCTCCCTGCAGGGGCCCGCCGCGGGCGTGCGAGCGGTGGGGGCAGGGAGGTCCTTTCTCAGCCGGGCTCGCCGCGAGCCTTCCGCCGGATCACCACCACCAGGTCGACGGCGGCGACCGCGGCGAGCACCAGCAGCACGACCGCCGGCCAGGCCGGCAGGTCGGTGGCCAGCCAGAGCAGGCCGCCGACCAGGCAGACGACCAGGCCGAAGGCGGCCAGCACCAGGCGGAGGGTGAGCGCCGACTGGGCCGGGGCGGCTCCGGCGAAGCCGGCGGTGGGGTCGTGGTGGTCGGGCAGGCCGCGCTCGTAGTCCGCGCGGCTGCGCCTCCGGCGGGGCTCGCTCATGTCGGACCCGGGTACCCGGTGGCGCGGGCGCACTACCCTCGGCAGACGTGGCTGCTGACTTCTCCGTCGTCCTGGACGAGCTCGACACGACCCTGAAGTCCATCGAGGCCGTGCTCGACGTCGACCGGCTGCGCCGCGAGGTCGCCGAGCTGGAGGAGCAGGCCGCCGCGCCGGACCTGTGGAACGACGTCGAGGCCGCGCAGGCGCTCACCTCCCGGCTGTCCTACCTGCAGGGCGACCTGCGCCGCGTCGAGGAGCTGCGCCGCCGCCTCGACGACGCCGGCCTGCTGCACGAGATGGCCGCCGAGGAGGGCGACGAGAGCTCCCTCGCCGAGGCCGAGCGCGAGCTGACCGGGCTGCGCAAGGAGATCGAGGAGCTCGAGGTCCGCACGCTGCTGTCGGGGGAGTACGACTCCCGCGAGGCGCTGGTGACCATCCGCTCCGAGGCCGGGGGCGTCGACGCCGCCGACTTCGCCGAGATGCTCATGCGGATGTACCTGCGCTGGGCCGAGCGGCACAAGTACCCGGTCGAGCTCTACGACGTCAGCTACGCCGAGGAGGCGGGCATCAAGTCGGCCACCTTCGCGGTCAAGCAGCCCTACGCCTACGGCACCCTCTCGGTCGAGCAGGGCACCCACCGGCTGGTGCGCATCTCGCCGTTCGACAACCAGGGCCGCCGGCAGACGTCGTTCGCCGGGGTCGAGGTGCTGCCCGTGGTCGAGCAGACCGACCACGTGGACATCCCCGAGAACGAGATCCGCATCGACGTCTTCCGGTCCTCCGGGCCCGGCGGGCAGAGCGTGAACACCACCGACTCCGCCGTCCGCATCACCCACCTGCCCACCGGCATCGTGGTCAGCTGCCAGAACGAGAAGAGCCAGATCCAGAACCGCGCCGCCGCCCTCCGGGTGCTGCAGGCCCGGCTGCTGGCGGTGCGCCAGGCCGAGCAGCGCGCGGAGATGGACGCGCTCAAGGGCGAGGGCGGCAGCAGCTGGGGCAACCAGATGCGCTCCTACGTGCTGCACCCGTACCAGATGGTCAAGGACCTGCGCACCGAGCAGGAGACCGGCAACACCACCGCCGTCCTGGACGGCGACATCGACTCCTTCATCGAGGCCGGCATCCGCTGGCGGCGGCAGCAGGAGGCCGTGCCCTCGAGCTGAGGCAGCCCCTTAGCGCGCTGTGACCACGCCGTCACGGACGTCACAGCTCACGGCGTGTCGCCGTCCTCCCGCCACGCTGGGTGACCGTCGTCCCGGCGGGAGCCCCGTGCCGGTCACCGTCCGCGAGAACCGCCTCGGTGTGCCTCGGCCCGAACGGGCCGGACGGCGGCTCGGGACAGGTACCGTGGCGCCTCGTGATCGAATTGCAACACGTCACCAAGATCTACCCGGCCAGCGCACGGCCGGCCCTCGATGACGTGTCCACGGAGATCGACAAGGGCGAGTTCGTCTTCCTCATCGGCTCCTCGGGCTCGGGCAAGTCGACCTTCCTGCGGCTGCTGCTGAAGGAGGACGACCCGACCAAGGGCACCGTCATCGTCAACGGCAAGACGCTGAACACGATGAGCAAGTGGAACGTCCCCAAGCTGCGCCGCACGATGGGCTGCGTCTTCCAGGACTTCCGCCTGCTGCGCAACCGCACGGTCGCGCAGAACGTGGCCTTCGCGCTCGAGGTCATCAACAAGCCGCAGCGGACGATCAAGCGGGTCGTCCCCGAGGTGCTCGAGATGGTCGGCCTCGAGGGCAAGGCCAACCGGCTGCCCGGCGAGCTCTCCGGTGGCGAGCAGCAGCGCGTGGCCATCGCCCGCGCCTTCGTCAACCGGCCGCTGGTGCTGCTGGCCGACGAGCCCACCGGCAACCTCGACCCCGAGACCAGCGAGGGCATCATGCTGCTGCTGGAGCGGATCAACCGCACCGGCACCACCGTGATCATGGCGACGCACGACTACCACATCGTCGACTCCATGCGCCGCCGGGTGATCGAGCTCAACGGGGGAGTCATCGCCCGCGACCAGTCGCGCGGCGTCTACGGCGTCGGCCGCTGAGCCCCGCCGCCTGCACTCCCGCCTGAACTCACGACAGGGAATCGATGCGCGTCAACTTCGTCCTCTCCGAGGTGGCCACCGGGCTCCGTCGCAACCTGACCATGACGGTCGCGATGATCCTGACCACGGCCATCTCGCTCGGCCTCATGGGCACCGGCCTGCTCATCGCCGGGATGATCTCCGACATGAAGGAGATCTACTACGACAAGGTGCAGGTCTCCATCTTCCTGGCCGACGACGTCACCGACGAGCAACGCTCGGCGATCGAGCAGCAGCTCGAGGAGTCGCCGGAGGTGGCCAGCTTCCTGTACGAGTCGAAGGAAGACGCCTTCGAGCGCTTCCAGCAGCAGTTCAGCCAGCAGCCCGAGCTGGTGCAGAACACGCCGCCGGACGCGCTGCCCGAGAGCTTCCGCGTGGAACTGGTCAACCCCGAGCGCTACGAGGTGATCGCCGCGCAGTTCCCCAACGGGGAGAACGGCGTGGACCAGGTGCGCGACGAGGGCGACTTCCTCGACCGGCTGTTCAGCCTGCTCAACGGCGCGCGCAACGCGACGATCGCCGTCGCCGTCGTCCAGGCGCTCGCGGCCCTGCTGCTGATCTCCAACACCATCCAGCTGGCGGCGTTCAACCGGCGCAACGAGACCAACATCATGCGGCTGGTCGGCGCCTCGCGCTGGTACACCCAGCTGCCGTTCATCCTCGAGGCGGCGCTGGCCGGCCTGATCGGTGCGCTGCTGGCCGTCGGCGGCCTGGTGCTGACCAAGGTGCTGTTCGTCGACAAGACCCTCGCCGGGCCGATCAAGGCCGGGATCATCCCGCCGGTCGACTGGGGCGCGATCGCCACGATCAGCCCGATCATCGCCGGCGCCGGCGTGGGGCTGGCCGCGATCGCCGCGTACGTGACGCTGCGGTTGTACGTGCGGCTGTAGTCGCCCGCTCCACGCTCGACGAGACCTGCGTACTCGTGGCCATCACCCGTTGATGGCCCCGAGTACGCAGGTCTCGGCGTTGGCGGGGCCCGGTTAACCTGGCCTCATGCCGCGGGAGCAGGGGCGCAAGCTGATCGCCCAGAACAAGAAGGCGCGGCACGACTACTCGATCCTCGACACCTACGAGGTCGGCCTCGTGCTGACCGGTACCGAGGTCAAGAGCCTGCGCGCCGGCCGGGCCTCGCTCGTCGACGGGTTCGCCACGATCGACGACGGCGAGGTGTGGCTGCAGCACGTCCACATCCCCGAGTACGTGCAGGGCACCTGGACCAACCACACGCCGCGCCGCAAGCGGAAGGTCCTCATGCACCGCATGGAGATCGACAAGCTGATCGGCAAGACCAAGGAGGGCGGCCTGACCCTGGTGCCGCTCGACCTGTACTTCAAGGACGGCAAGGTCAAGGCGACCCTGGCGCTGGCCAAGGGCAAGAAGTCCTACGACAAGCGCCAGGACCTCGCCGAGCGCGACTCCCGGCGGGAGATCCAGAAGGCCTTCGGCCGCTACGTGAAGGGGCGCAGGTGATCGGGCCGTCATGAGAGGGATCGCCTACGACCGGTTCGGTGACCTCGACGTCCTCGAGCTGCGCGACGACCTCGCCGACCCGCCGGTCGGGCCCGACACCGTGCTGGTCCGGGTGCACGCCGCCGGGGTCAACCCGGTCGACATGGGCATCCGCGCCGGCGGGCTGGCCGGGTTCTTCCCGCACCACTTCCCGATCGTGCCGGGCTGGGACGTCGCCGGCGTGGTCGAGGCCGTGGGCCCGGCGATCACCGCGTTCGCGCCGGGGGACGAGGTGTTCGGCTACGTCCGCCGGGACGACGTCCAGTGGGGCACCATGGCCGAGTTCGTGCCCGCCCCGCAGCGGTGCCTGGCGCACAAGCCCGGGTCGCTGTCGTTCGCCGAGGCCGGCGCGCTGCCGCTGGCCGGGCTGACCGCCTACCAGGCGCTGACCGAGGCGCTGGAGGTCTCCGAGGGCGACCGGGTGCTCGTGCACCGCGCCGCCGGCGGCGTCGGGTTCAACGCCGTCCAGATCGCCGTCGCGCTCGGCGCGCACGTCATCGGCACGGCCAGCCCCCGGAACCACGGCTTCCTGCGCGAGGCCGGGGTCGCCGAGGTCATCGACTACGGCGCCGGGCCGATCAGCGGGCAGCTGTCCGAGCCGGTCGACGCCGTCCTCGACCTGATCGGCGGCGACGCGCTCGCCGACGCCCCGCAGCAGGTGCGCGACGTCGCCCGGATCGCCTCGGTGGTCGACCCCGCGGTCAACGAGATGGGCGGCCGCTACGTGTTCGTCCGGCCCGAGCCGCACGACCTCGAGGAGCTCGCGCGCATGGCCGACGCCGGCCAGCTGCGGGTGCCGATCGCCAAGGCGTTCCCGCTGGAGCAGGTGGCCGACGCCCAGCGGCTGGTCGCCGAGGGGCACGTGCGGGGCAAGGTCGTGGTGCAGGTCAGGTGACCGTGCACCCGCCGGCCGACGACGAGGACGTCCCGCGCTTCTGGCGGGAGCTGGGCCTCCCCGGCCTGGTCGACGTGCACGTGCACTTCCTGCCCGACCGGGTGCAGGCCAAGGTGTGGCGCTACTTCGCCGAGGCCGAGACGCACTACGGCGCGGCCTGGCCGGTCACCTACGCGCTGCCGGTCGCCGACCGGCTGGCGCTGCTCGAGGGGCTCGGCGTCCGCGCCTTTCCCACGCTGCCCTACCCGCACAAGCCGGGCATGGCCGCCTGGCTCAACGACTGGTCGGCGGAGTTCGCGGCGCAGCATCCCCGCGTGCTGCAGTCGGCCACCTTCTTCCCCGAGCCGGAGGCGCCGGCCTGCGTCGCCGAGGCGCTCGACCGCGGTGCCCGGGTGTTCAAGGTGCACGTGCAGGTCGGCGCGTTCGACCCGCGCGATCCGCTGCTCGACCCGGTGTGGGGCCGGCTGGCCGACGAGGGGACACCGGTGGTCATCCACTGCGGCTCCGGGCCGCTGGCCGGCCGGCACACCGGGCCCGAGCCGATGGCCGGGCTGCTCGACCGGCATCCGCGGCTGCGGCTGGTGATCGCCCACCTCGGGATGCCCGAGTACCGCGAGTTCCTCGACCTCGCCGAGCGCTTCGACGGCGTTCACCTGGACACCACGATGTTCGCCACCGACTTCACCGAGCGGCTGATGCCCTTCGACCGCGCCGACCTGCCGCGGCTGGCCGCGCTGGGCGACAAGGTGCTGCTCGGCACGGACTTCCCGGCGATCCCGTACCCCTACGCCCACCAGCTCGAGGCGCTGGCCCGCCTCGACCTCGGGGACGACTGGCTGCGCGCCGTCCTGTGGCACAACGGGGCCCGGCTGTTCACGATCGGGGCGTGACCCCGAGCATCCGGCCGGCCTCCACCGTCCTCGGCACCCCCGATCCGCACGGGCTGGCGCTGTTCTACCAGCGGCTGCTGGGCTGGCCCCTGCGCGACGACGAGCCCGCGTGGGTGACGCTGCGCCCGGACGGCGGCGGCCCGGGGCTGTCCTTCCAGCTCGAGCGCGACCACGTGCCGCCGGTGTGGCCCCCGGAGCCGGGCACCCAGCAGATGCAGCTGCACCTGGACTTCCAGGTCGACGACCTCGACGCGGCCTGCGCGCTGGCCGAGGAGGCCGGCGCCCGGCGGATCGGCGGCTACGACGACCCGCACGAGCAGGTGCGGATCTACGCCGACCCCGCGGGTCACCCGTTCTGCCTGTTCACCAGCGACTGAGGCCTCAGCCGGCCAGCACCGCCCAGCCGTGCGCGGGCAGCCGCACCCGGTCCCCGGCGACCGTCGCCTGCCCGGCCAGCAGCGCGCCGGCGCCGGGCGCGGGCACCTCGACGGCGGCGTCGGCGAGGTTGAGCGCGACCACCAGCCGGCCGACGTCCCCGCGGCTCTCGTAGGCGAACTGCTCGTTGGCCAGGTGCAGCGTCCGGGTGCGCGCCCGGTGCAGCCAGCGGTGCCGGCGGCGCAGGCCGATCAGCTCCTGGTGCAGCCGGAACGTGGTCTCGCCGAAGGGCGCCAGCTCCGCCGGGGTGGCGGGGAAGGGCGGGCGGACGGCGTCGTCCCCACCGGCCCGGTCCTCCTTGACCCCGCGGAAGGCCTGCTCGTCACCGGAGTACAGCGACGGCGTGCCGGCCACCGTCATCAGCACGGTCAGCGCGTGCGCCACGTGCCGCTCGTCGGTCAGCCGGCTGGCCAGCCGGGTGACGTCGTGGTTGCCCAGGAAGGTCATCGGCACGAACGTGCCGAGCAGCCCGTCGTGCCGCTGCAGCGCGTGCGCGAGCTCGAAGAGGTTGCCGTCGTTGAGCGCGCTCCAGACCGCCTTCCACAGCTCGTACTGGGTGACCGCGTCCATGCCCGACGCGCGCACGATGCCGGCGTAGTCGCCGTGGATCACCTCCCCGACGACGTAGGCGTCGGGGTGCGCGGCGCGCACCCGGGGCAGCACCCGGGCCCAGAACGCCGGCGGGACGGCGTAGGCCGCGTCGAGCCGCCACCCGTCGGCGCCGCGGTCCAGCCAGTGCGTCATCACCTCCGCCACCAGGTCCTCGACGGCGGGGGAGGAGTGGTCGAGGGCGACCAGCTGCGCGTGGCCCTCGAAGACGTCGACGGCGGGCTCGGTGCCCGGCTGCCACCGGTCCTGGCGCAGCCGGAACCAGGACGCCGTCGGCGCGGACGGGCCCTGCTCGGCCAGCGCCCGGAAGGCCGGGTGGCCACGCCCGACGTGGTTGAAGACGCCGTCGAGCAGCACCCGCAGGCCGCGGGCGTGCGCGGCGTCGACCAGGGCGCGGAAGTCGTCCTCGTCGCCGAGGCGCGGATCGATGCGGCGGTGGTCGACGGTGTCGTAGCCGTGCGTCTGGCTGGCGAACACCGGGCCGAGCAGCAGGCCGTTGGCCCCGAGCTCCAGCACGTAGTCCAGCCACGCCTCGAGCCGGCCGAGCCGGTGCGTGACCGCCTCGACCGCCTCCTTCTCCGCCTCCACGAACCCGAGCGGGTAGACGTGCCACCAGATCGCGTCCTGCACCCAGTCGGGCATCCACCCCTCCTCGTCCGGCCGCGCCCACCGTCGCACGGGGCCGGGGTGCCCGCCCGCATAGGGTGCGGCCCATGGTCAGCGCCGATCAGCCCCTCCCGCCCGGCACCGTCGCCCGCGCGCACCGCGCCATCGAGCCGCTGCACAACCACCTGTACTTCGCTCCCGAGCACGACCAGCACCTCGCCGCGGCCGGGCTGCGGCCGGGGCGGATGTGCTACTTCGCCGGCCGGGCGGCGGCCATGGGGCCGGTCGGCCCCGGCGTGGTGACGGCGACCTTCTACAACTTCTCCCCGGCGATCGTCGCCCGGCACCTGCCGCGGGCCTGGACCCTCGCCGCGCCGGAGCAGGTGCTGGCGGCCCGGCTCGACGCCGCCCGCGCCTCCCTGGCCCGGCTGCTCGGCGAGGCCGCGGAGTCGCCCGAGGTGGCCGAGCTCGCCGGCCTGCTGCGCGAGGCGTGCACCGCGCTGACCCCCGACGGCCGCCCGCTCTACGCCGGGCACGCCGACCAGCCCTGGCCCGAGGAGCCGCTGCTGCAGGTCTTCTGGGGTGCGACCCTGCTGCGCGAGCACCGCGGCGACGGCCACCTGGCGGTGCTGCTGCGGCACGGGCTGTCGGGCATCGAGGCGCTGCAGACGCACGTGGCCACCGGGCGGGCGTTCACCGCGGAGGCGGCGCAGGCGCTGCGCGGCTGGACCGACGAGGAGTGGGCCGCCGCGGGAGCGGCGCTGGCCGACCGCGGGCTGGTCGCCGACGGCGCGCTCACCGAGGCCGGCACCGCACTGCGTGCGCAGATCGAGGCCGACACCGACGCGCTGGCCGAGGCGCCGTGGCGGCACCTCGGCGCCGAGCGCACCGCGCGGGTGACCGAGGTCGGCCGGGCGCTGTCCGGCCGGCTGGTCGCGGCCGGCGCCTATCCGGCCGGCGTCTTCGCCACCCCGGCCCGATGACCGCCGGCCCGCGGCTGCCCCTGGCCGCCGGCGAGGGGCCGGTCGCCGACCTCGTCCGCGCCCGGCGCGGGGGCACGCTCAGCACGCTCGATCGGCTGCTGCTGCACAGCCCGCCGGTGGCCGAGGGCTGGAACGCGCTGCTCGGCGCGCTGCGCTCGGGCACCACGCTGGCGGCCGACCTGCGCGAGCTGGTGGTGCTGCGGGTCGCCGTCCTCAACGACGCGGCGTTCGAGTGGGCGGCGCACGAACCCATCGCCCGCCGCGCCGGGCTCACCGACCTGCACCTGCGGGTGCTGCGCCGTCCCGACGCGGCGGAGCAGGGCGTGTGGTCGCCGGTCCAGGCCGCCGTCCTGGCCTGGACCGACGCCTCCACGCGCGACGTCGTCGTCCCTGACGCGGTGGTGGCCGCCGCCCGTGCCCACCTCGACGACCGGCAGGTCGTCGAGCTCGCCGCGCTGGCCGCCGGCTACGCGATGGTCAGCCGCTTCCTCGTGGCGCTGGAGGTGCCGCCACCCGACGGCGAGGTGGCCGGCTGACCACGTCCGGGGGAACACCGCGCGATCGCGGTGTCTGAGTGGTCACGTATCGGCGGCGCGGGCGCCCCGGCGTGTCACGATGGACGACGGCCCGCGCGACGGACGCCGGCCACCGACCCGGGAGGAGGGACGCCATGCGCAGCGAGCCGCCCAGTCCCAGTCCCGGGGTCCTCGCCGGGTAGCGCCCCCCGTCCTCCGCCTTTCGCGCGCGAATGGCGGGATCCGGGCCGGCCGGCCGGGCGAGGACCTCCTCCGCTGCGTCCCCACCAGCGTCCTCCGGGAGTCCGTCATGGCCGATCGCCGCCTCGCGCCCCTCTCCGCCCTGCCCACCCTCCGCCGCCGTCCACGGCCGGAGGTCGTCCGCGCGCCGCAGGCGGTGCCGGCCGAGCCCGCGGTCGCCGACCCCGGCCGGCAGTCGCCGCTGGTCGACAACGCCGTCTACGCCGGCGGCCGCCGGGTGGCGACGCCGTCCTCTCCCGAGGAGAGCCGCGAGTGGCTGGACGAGGGCTTCGAGGAGCGCATGGTGTGGCTGGGCCTGTACCGGCCCGAGCCCGCCGAGCTCGGTGAGCTGGCCGAGCAGTACGACCTGCCCGAGCTCGCCGTCGAGGACGCGATCAAGGCCCACCAGCGGCCGAAGTTCGAGCGCTACGGCGACACGCTGTTCGTCGTCCTCAAGGCGGCGCGGTACCTCGACGCGGCCGAGGAGGTGGAGTTCGGCGAGCTGCACCTGTTCCTCGGCCGCGACTTCGCGATCACCGTGCGGCACAGCGAGTCGCCCGACCTCGCGCGGGTGCGCCGCCGGCTGGAGAGCGATCCGGAGCTGCTGGCCAAGGGCAGCGAGGCGGTGCTCTACGCGATCCTCGACGCCGTCGTCGACGGCTACTCGCCGGTGGTCGCGGGCCTGGCCAACGACATCGACGAGATCGAGACCGAGGTCTTCCGCGGCGACCCCGGCGTCTCCCGGCGCATCTACGAGCTCTCCCAGGAGGTGCTCGAGTTCCAGCGTGCCGCCCAGCCGCTGCACGGCATCCTCGCCGCGATCACCGCCGGGTTCGACAAGTACGGCGTCGACGAGGACCTCCGCAGCTACCTGCGCGACGTCGCCGACCACGTCACCCAGGTCAACGAGCGGGTCGAGGGCTTCCGGCTGCAGCTGCGCGACATCCTCACCGTCAACGCGACGCTGGTCGCCCAGCGGCAGAACGAGGAGATCCGCGAGCTCACCGAGGCCTCGATCGCCCAGGGCGAGGAGGTCAAGAAGATCTCCGCGTGGGCCGCGATCCTGTTCGCGCCGACCCTGGTGGGCACCGTCTACGGGATGAACTTCGAGGACATCCCGGAGCTGTCGTGGCACCTGGGCTACCCGTTCGCGCTGGTGCTGATGATCGGGGTCAGCGGAACGCTGTACGCGGTGTTCAAGCGCCGGAACTGGATCTGAGGGCCCCGCTGCCCCCACCGCTCGCTGCGCTCGCGGCGGGACCCTGCAGCGGGGCCGGTCGCGGCCCGATCGCTCGCGGCGCTCGCGGCGGGACCTGCGACGAGAGCGAGGGTCCCGAGACCTGTCGGTTCCCTGACCTAGGGTCGGCGGGCCGTCGTCGGTCGAGCACGGGGAGCTGGTCAGTGGGGCTGCACGTCCACCGGTCGGAGAGCGCCGGGGCGCTGGTGGCGGCACTGGCCGAGGTGCTCGCCGTCCCGCCGGCCGACCCGTTCGAGCGCGACCTGGTCGCCGTGCCGGCCCGCGGGGTCGAGCGGTGGATCACCCAGCAGCTGTCCGGCCGGCTGGGCGCCGGGAACCGGGCCGACGGCATCTGCGCGCGCGTGGAGTTCCCGCGGCCGGACGACGTGCTCGCCACGGCGGTGGCCGCGGTCAGCCCGGGCGCCGCTGCGGCGGTCGAGGCGTGGCGGCCCGAGCGCGCGGCGTGGCCGCTGCTCGACGTCCTCGACGACCTGCTCTGCGGCCCCGACGAGCCGTGGTGCGCCGCGCTCCGGCGGCACCTCGGCCCGGGCGACGACGGCACGCCCAGCAGCCGCCGGCTGGGGGTGGCCCGCCACCTCGCCGAGCTCTTCGCCGCCTACGGCGGCGCCCGCCCGCAGCTGCTGCGCGACTGGGCCGCCGGCCACGACGACGCCGTTCCCGCCGACCTGCGCTGGCAGGCCGAGTTGTGGCGCCGGCTGCGCGCGCGGCTCGGCACGCCGGCACCGGCCGAGCTGCTCGACGACGCCTGCGCCGCGCTGGTCGACCGCCCCGGCGCCGTCGACCTCCCGGCCCGGCTGGGCGTCTTCGGCGTCAGCCGGCTCGACGCCGCCCAGCTGCAGGTGCTCGGCGCTCTGGCCGCCGGCCGCGAGGTGCACCTGTGGCTGCACTCGGCCAGCCCCGCGCTGTGGGAGGCCGTCGCGGCGGCCGGGCCGGCCGGTCCGCGGCGGGCCGACGTCACCCTGCCGGTCCGCCACCCGCTGCTGGCCTCGCTGTCGCGTGACGTGCGGGAGCTGCAGGTGCGGCTGGCCGCGCTCGGCCCGGCGTCCGACACCCACCACCCCCCGGCCGTGCCCGGCCGGCCGCGCACCCTGCTGGCGCAGCTGCAGGACGACCTGCGCGCCGACCGCGCGCCGCAGCCGGGGTTCCGGCTCGACCCGGGCGACCGGTCGGTGCAGGTGCACGCCTGCCACGGCCGCGCCCGCCAGGTCGAGGTGCTGCGCGAGGTGCTGGTCGGCCTGATGGCCGACGACCCGACGCTCGAGCCGCGTGACGTGCTGGTCATGTGCCCCGACGTCGAGGCCTACGCCCCGCTGGTGACCGCCGTCTTCGGCGCCGACGACCATCCCGGTGGCCGGCTGCGGGTGTCGCTGGCCGACCGGTCGCCGCGGCGCACCAACCCGCTGCTCGACACCGCCGCCACCCTGCTCGACCTCGCCGCCGGCCGGGTCGCCGCCACGGAGGTGCTCGACCTGGCCGGCACCGAGCCGGTGCGGCTGCGCTTCGGCCTGGACGACGACGACCTCGCCCGGCTGCGCGGCTGGACGGTCGCGGCCGGCGTGCGCTGGGGGCTGTCGGCCGAGCACCGCGCCGGCTGGCGGCTGGCCGGCATCGAGCAGGGCACCTGGCGGGCCGGCATGGACCGGCTGCTGGCCGGGGTCGCGCTCGAGCAGGACGACGCGCTGCTCGGCGACGCGCTGCCGGTCGACGAGGTCGACTCCAGCGCCATCGGGCTGGCCGGCCGGTTCGCCGAGCTCGTCGACCGCCTGGACGCCGCGCTCACCGCTCTGGCCGGCCGGTATCCGGTGGCCGGCTGGCTGGACCTGCTCGAGGAGTGGGTGACCGCGCTGGCCGACGTCCCCGCCGACGGGCAGTGGCAGCTCACCGCGCTGCGCGCCGAGCTCGCCGAGGTGCGCGCCGCGGCGGGGGGGGGGGGGGGGGCGGGGGGGGGGGGGGGGGGGTGCGCGCTGGGATGCGCGAGGCGGGGCGGGGGGGCCGCGAACCCCCCCGCGCGCACCGCCCCCCCCCCCCGCCCCCACCCCGGCGGCCCACCCCCCCCCCCCCCCCCCCCCCCCCGCCACCCCCCCCCCGCCCCCCCCCCGCGCCCGGACGGCGCTGCGCGCGACGATCGCCAGCTCCATCGGCGGGGTGCCGCCCAGGCCGTTGACCAGCAGCGCCACCCGGCTGCCGGCCGCGACGCCCCGGTCGGCGGTGATCCGCTCGAGCAGCCGGGCGACCACCGCGTCGGCCGGCTGCGCGGCGGTGCGCTCCACGCCCGGCTCGCCGTGGATGCCCAGGCCCCACTCGATCTCGTCGTCGCCGAGCTCGAACGACGGCTGCCCGGCCTCCGGCACGGTGCACGCCGACAGCGCCACGCCCATGGTGCCGATCGCCTCGGCCACCGCCCGCGCGGCCGCGGCCACCTCGGCCAGCGGGAGGCCCTCCTCGGCCGCCGCGCCGGCGACCTTGTGCACCAGCACGGTGCCGGCCAGCCCGCGGCGCCCGGCGTTGTCGCCGTCGGCGGCCAGCGCGACGTCGTCGGCCACGACGACGACCTCCACCGGGATGCCCTCGGTCCGGGCGATCTCGGCCGCCAGCCCGAAGTTCAGCCGGTCGCCGGTGTAGTTCTTCACCACCAGCAGCACCCCGGCCGGGCCGCCGACGGCCCGGATCGCGGTGAGGACGGCGTCGGTGGACGGCGAGGTGAAGACGTCGCCCACGACCGCGCCGGACAGCATCCCCGCCCCGACGTACCCGGCGTGCGCGGGCTCGTGCCCGGCGCCCCCGCCGGAGAGCACCGCCACCCGGCCGCGCTCCCGCTGCCGGCCGGCGTCCCTGCGGACGACGACCTGCCCCGGCAGCAGGGCCAGGCCGGGGTCGGTGAGCACCGTGCCCCGCAGCATCTCGGGGACGACCGCGGCCGCGTCGTTGACCAGCTTCTTCACGGGATCGATCCTGCCGAGCGCGGCCCGCGCGCGCCGCCCGGGAGCCGATCCGGTGTGCCGCGGGCGCGCCCCTTGTCCGCGGCCGTTCCCGACCGGGATGCTGAGGCACCGCCCGCGAACCAGTGAGGAGCCCCGTGGCCACCCCCTACGCCGGCGTCGGCGGTGTCGACGAGGACCTCGCGTCGCACGCCGACGAGGTGACCCGCAGCCGCCTGCCCCTCCTGCCGACGGTCGAGGGCGTGCGCTTCTGGCTCGACGTCGACGCCAGCGGGGCACTGCTCGGGGTCACCGCACCGGAGGACGGCGCCGCGCCGACCGCCGTCCCCGGGTACTGGGGCTCCGCCGTGACGCCGGTCGTCTGCCGCGACCTGGTCGTCGACCCGGAGAACTTCTGGCGTTCCCGGCTGGTCGCCGAGGTCGTCGTGCCCGGCGCGCCGCAGCCCGGCCCCGCCGTGGTGGCCGCGCCGGTCGACCTCGCGCACGCCGGCCCCGGCGGCTACCGGCGCGACTCCGCTGCCCGGCTGCGGCTGTCGCTGGCCGCCGGCGAGCTCACCGTGCACCCCGACGGGGAGGGCCCGGAGCCGGGGCTGGACTGCCCGGGCGACCGGGCCGACGCGGTGCTCACCGGCCGGGTCGCCCGCGCCGCGCGGCGCACCTCCGCGCGCACCGGCCGGGAGTTCGCCGTCCTCACCGTCGAGACCGCCGGGCTGGTGCTCGACGTCGTCACCGACGCCGCCGAGGTGCCCGAGCCGGGCACGACGGTCACCGCGACCGGCCGGCTCGGCGCCGTCTTCGCCGGGCCGGTGGCCGGTCTCGCCGACACCCCCGGCGCCCCCTCGCTGGTCACCACCGCCCGCCCGAAGCCCGTCCGCCGGGCCCCGGTGCGGCTGCAGCAGCTGCCCGGCGCGACCGACTGGCCGGCGACCACCCCGCTGCTGGAGCTGGCCGAGGACGCGCAGGTGCTCGCGCCGGTGGTCAGCTCGGCCGGCGGCACCGACCGCGGCGTGATCGCCTGCTGCGCCGACTGGGACGGCCGCTGGCAGCTGCGCCGGTTCCCGCCCGGCGCGACCGCTCCCGACGCGGCGGTCGACCTGCCCGGCCACCCCGCCGCCCTCGCCGTGCACCGCGGCGGCGTCGCCGCGGTCATCGGCCGCGACCTGCTGGTCCTGGACGCCGACCTGCGAATCCTGCACCGCTCGGCGCTGCCGCCGCAGGGCCGGATCGACGTCGTCGCCTCCCCCGCGGCGGTGCACGTGCTGCTCACCGACGCCGCCGGCGGCGACGCCCCCGACGAGGCCGGTCGCCGAGCGCTGGCCGCCGGCGCCGCGGTCTACCGCTACCGCCTGCACCGGCTCGACCTCGCCCGCCTGGCCGCCGGCGCTCCCGACGCCTGGCTGTCCACCGACCTGCCGGTCAGCGGCATCGCGGCGCGGGCGCCGGGCACCGAGCCGATCTGGGTCGATCCCGGGCCGGCCGACGCCACCGGCGGGGGATTCTGGCTGGCGGTGCCCGGCGGCGATCCGTGGGGCCGCCCGGCCCAGCACCACCTCGTCGTCCGCGCCGACGGCAGCCTGGGCCTCACCACCGAGGTCACCGGCCCGCCGTGGACCGAGGCGCGGCTGGAGCACGGCGGGGCGGTGCTCACCGTCGACGAGCGCGGCCCGGCCGTGGACGGCGAGCCGGTGCCGCAGCCGGCACCCTCGCACGTCCGGCTGCTCACCGGTGCGGTGCCCGGCGCCGCGGCGTCCCGGTTCGACGGGCAGGGCGCGCAGGTCTACGAGCTGCGCGGCGACGGCCGGCCGCGGCTGGACCTGGTGGCCGCCGCACCCGAGTCCGGGCACGTGACCCGCGCGGTCGACCCCGGTACCGGCGACCGCTGGTACGCGCTCTCCGGCGCGCGGGAGCCCGGCGTGCTCGGCGTGGTGCGCGGGGACGGCGTGCTGCAGCCGGTGCTGCAGGCCGCGGAGCAGTTCTCGGTGGTCGCGCACGCCGCCGACTCCGCCGTCCTCACCACGACGATGGCGTCGTCCCCGCTGCTCGACGAGCGGACCGGCGCGCTGCTGCCACCCGGGCAGTACGAACAGGGCTCCTACCGCGTGCTCGCCACGCTGGTGCAGGTCGCGACGGTGACCCGGTGACCGCCCCGGAGGCGCCCCGCTGGACGGCGGAGCAGGTGCGCGCCCAGGTGCCCGCGGGCTGGCTGGCCAAGCAGTCGGTCACCCTCGTGGCGCCCGACGGCCAGGCCAACGTGATCGTCTCCAGCGAGCCGCTGGACCGCGCGGTGACCACCGACGAGTACGCGCACACCCAGGGCGAGCTGCTGCGACGGGACTTCCCCGGCTACGCCGAGTCGGTGTTCACCGTGCTGCCGCTCAGCACCGGACCGGCGTACCTGCGGCTGTTCTCGTGGTCGCCGCCCAACGGCGTGCCGGTCGTGCAGCAGCAGGTCTACCTCGCCCGCGGCGGCACCGGGTACACCGCGACCGCCACCGCCCCGGCCACCACCGCCGCCGCGCTGGCGGAGGTGTTCGACCAGGTGTTCGCCACGCTGGTTCTCGACGTCGCCGCCGCTCCGGCCGAGGCGGAGGCCGGTCCCGAGCCGGCGCCGCTGCCCTGGACTCCCCCGGCGCCGCCGGAGCCGGAGCCGGTTCCCGCCGCGCCGGCATCCGGGGGTGCCACCGTGCTGGCCCAGCTGCCGTCGCTGGCCGACCTGCGGCCGCCGGTGCCGCCCCGCACGACGCCCCCGCCCGCACCGGTCACCCCTCCGGCGGAGGCGCCTCCCGTCGACCCCGACGAGGCGGACGTGACCGTCGCCCGGGTCGGCGGGGCCGGCCGGGTGCCCCTGGTGACGACCGAGCGGGCCGTGGCGCCGGAGCCCGCGCCCGACCCGGTGCCGGAGCCGGAGCCGGAGCCGGTCGCCCCGCAGGCCGAGGCACCTCCGCCCCCCGCCGAGCGCGACCGGCACCTCGACGCCGCCGTCGACCGGGTGCTGGTGGCCGCTGTCGACCTGCTCGCCGGCGACCCCGGCGCGCTGGGCCCGCACGACCCCGCGCCCGCCGCCGAGGCGGTGGAGCGCGACGTCGCCGCCGTCCGCACCGCCCTCACGGCCCTGCTCGACCGCACCTCGCTGATGGCCCGCGTGCTGCCGTGGAACGGCCGCGAGGACACCGAGCAGCTGGTGCGCCGGCGGCTGGGCGGCTGGCTGGCCGGCGTCGGCCGGCCCGAGTCCGCCGACGGCGCCCTCGAGGACGCCGTCTGGGCCGCCGCCCGCGCCGTGGCCGAGGTGGCCCGCGAGGAGCGCGGCGCCGGTCGGGCCCGCCCGCCCGGGCTGGCGACCACGCTGGCCACGGCGACCGCGCAGCTGCCGGACCCGGCCGCGGCGTGGGACGAGTCGCTGCGCACCGTCTCCGTCGCCCGGCCGCAGCGCTACCGGCTGCGGCTGGCGCTCGACCCGTCGTCGGGCGCGCTGCTGCACCCCGACGACGACGCGAGCGCGGCCCGCTGGGGCGGTGAGGTCTCGCCGTACGACCTCCCCGTGCCCGCCGACCTGGCCGACGAGCTGCGCGCGCTGCTGCAGCGGCACCTGCGCCAGGAGGCCCCGGACGACGAGCTGCCGGCCGCCCTCCCGGGTCTGGCCGACCGGCTGCGCCGGGCGCTCGGGCCGGCCTACGTCATCGTGGGCTGACCCGACCAGAACTCGTCCAGCCGCCCGGCCAGGGCCCGCCCCTGGTCGCGACCGGCGCGCCCGGCGGCCGGGCGCGCCGTCGGATCCATCATGTTGTCGCCGAAGGCTCGGCGGGAGGCCTCGTCTGGGAGGACGGTCTCGACGGCGGTGCCGCGGGCGCGCAGGTCCTCGACCTGCGCGGCGAGGTGCGTGCCCCAGTCCGGCGGCGTGTGCGACCGGCCGCCCAGCGGCGCCAGCACCAGCACCCACCCGCACCCGGCCGCCAGGTCGGCGTTCTCGATCGACCGGTAGCCGCCGTCGACGTACCGGCGGTCGCCGATCCGGTACGGGAGGCCGCCGCCGGCACAGCTCGCGGCGACGGCGTCGACCACGTCGACGCCGCTGTGCCGGTCGAGGAGCACGGGGTTCCCGGTGCGGGCGTCGACGGCCACGACCAGCACCCGGGGCACCGGCCAGCGTCGTCCGGGCAGCCGCGCGGCGACGGTCTCTCGCCACCGGGTCGACCAGGTGCCGTCCGACGCCGCATCGGCCTCGAGGGTCAGCGCCCCCATCCGGCGGCGCATGTCCGCGGGACCGTCCGCCGCGGCGATGACCCGGCGCATCGCCGCGAGGTGGTCCGCCGCCGGTCCGCGCCCGCCGGCGGGCCGGAGGCTGCCGGTCCGGGGTGCGGGCGCCTCGGTGAGGACGCCGGCGAGCAGGGCGGCCGGATCGCCGTCGGCCACCTGGACGGCGACCGTCGAGCCGGCCGACGTCCCGATGATCAGGTCGGCGCCGGTCACGTCCCGCCCGCCCTCGAGCAGGCCGGCGAGGACGCCGATCGACCACGCGTGACCGGCCGATCCGCCACCACCGAGGACCAGCGCCCGCCGGTCGGGGGACGCCGTCGCGCCGACGGGACCGTGCGCAGGGGAGTTCACGTTCATGGGAGTCGCCTCTCGCGGTGCCTGGTGGGCGCTCCCGGGAGGCGACTACCCCGGTCGCCTCGTCGCGGACTGCGGGGGAGCACCCGCTGCGGACGTCGTGGGCACGGGTCTCACCTCCTGCGGTCCGGGTCGGAGATCGCGAGGACCATGGCAGCCGGCGACGCCTCGGGCAAGCGAGTTCAGGCGGGCGGCCGCGCGCCGGCCCCGGCATCCACCTCGACCGGGGTCCCCACGACCCCGTGCAGGTGGCAGGCGGCCACGTGCCCCGGCGCCGAGCCGACCGGCTGCAGCGCCGGATCGACGTCGGGGCACGGCTCGAAGGCGTACGGGCAGCGGGTGCGGAACCGGCAGCCGCTGGGCACCGCCGACGGGGACGGGACGTCGCCGCGCAGCACGATCCGCTGCCGCGACCGCTCCAGCTCCGGATGCGGCACCGGCACCGCCGACAGCAGCGCCTGCGTGTAGGGCATCTGCGGCTCGCTGCCCACCGCCGCGGCCGGGCCGATCTCGACGACCCGGCCCAGGTACATCACCGCGATGCGGTCGGCGAGATGCCGGACGGCGGACAGGTCGTGCGAGATGAACAGCAGGGTCAGCCCGAGCTGCCGCTGCAGCCGGCGCAGGAGGTTGAGCACCTGGGCCTGCACGCTGACGTCGAGGGAGGCGATCGCCTCGTCGCAGACCAGGAAGTCCGGCTCGCCGGCCAGCGCCCGCGCGATGCCGACCCGCTGGCGCTGCCCGCCGGAGAACTCGTGCGGATAGCGGCCGGCCACCGCGGGGTCCAGCCCGACCAGCTCCAGCAGCTCGCCGACCCGGGCGGCGATCTCGCTGCGGCCGGTGCGCAGCCGGTGCACCTCCAGCGGCTCGGCGACGGTTTGGGCGACGGTGCGCCGCGGGTCGAGCGAGGCGAACGGGTCCTGGAACACCATGCCGGCACGGCGGCGCAGGTCGCGCAGCTCCCGGCGGCCCAGCGCCGTGACGTCGATGCCGTCGAAGGTCACCGTGCCGCCGGTTGGCTGCACCAGCCGCAGCAGCGCGTTGCCCAGCGTCGACTTGCCGCAGCCGGACTCCCCCACCAGGCCCAGCGTCTCGCCGCGGCGGATGTCCAGGTCGACGCCGTCCACCGCGCGCAGCGCGCCGGTCGCCCGGCGGAACGGCGTGCCGGAGCGGATCGGGAAGTGCACCTCCAGCCCCCGCGCGGAGACCAGGACGTCGTCGCTCACGAGGCCTCCTCGCACCACGTCGCGGCCCGGTGCACCAGCCCGCCGTCCGCGCGCGAACGGCGGACGGGCACCAGGGGTGGCTGCTCGGTCTCGCACCGGGCGTCGCCGCGCACCGGGCAGCGCGGCCAGAACACGCACCCGGGCGGCAGGTCGGTCGGCGGCGGCGGAACGCCGGGGATCGTCGCCAGGTCGGGCAGTGTGCCGTCGGGCAGCGGCGCGGCCAGATCGGGCAGCGCGCCGAGCAGGCCGCGCGTGTAGGGGTGCGCCGGGCGCTCCAGGACGTCGTCCACCGTGCCGTCCTCGACGCACCGGCCGCCGTACATGACCAGCACCCGGTCGGCGATGCCGGCGACCACCCCGAGGTCGTGGGTGATCCAGATGACCCCGGTGCCGCGCTCGGCCTGCAGCCGCGCGACCAGGTCGAGGATCTGGGCCTGCACGGTCACGTCGAGCGCCGTGGTCGCCTCGTCGGCGATCAGCAGCGCCGGGGAATTGCTCAGCGCGATCGCGATCATCACCCGCTGCCGCATGCCGCCGGAGAGCTCGTGCGGATACCGGTCCACCGCCTTGGCCGGGTCGGGCAGGCCCACCTCGGCCAGCGCGTCGACGGCCCGCTGCCGCGCCGCGGCCTTCGACAGCTGCTCGTGCGCGCGGATGCCCTCGGCCAGCTGCCGGCCGACGGTCAGCACGGGGTTCAGCGACGTCATCGGGTCCTGGAACACCATGCCGACGCCGGGCCCGCGCACCTGGCGCAGCCGGTCCGGCGACATGGTCAGCAGGTCCTCGCCCTGCAGCAGCGCCCGGCCGGTGACCGTCGCGGTCCGCTCCGGGAGCAGGCCCATCAGCGCCAGCACCGAGACGCTCTTGCCGCTGCCGGACTCACCGACGACGGCGACGGTCTCCCCCGGACCGACGGTGTAGTCCAGCCCGTTGACGACCTCGGCCGGGCCGCGCGGCGTGCGCAGCCGCACCCGGAGGTCCGCGACCTCCAGCACGGGTCCGCTCACCGTCACCTGTTCGCTCCCGCGGGGCGCTCCGCTCCTCGCTCGTTCCTCGCTGCGATGCTCACGCCCCTGTCCGCTCACCGGCCACCGCCCGCCATCAGCGTCCGCTGCCGCGGGTCCAGCACGTCGCGCAGCCCGTCCCCGAGCAGGTTGAAGCACAGGACGGTGACCACGATCGCGATGCCGGGGAAGAACGCCAGCCACCAGGCCTGCTCGATGTACCCGCGGCCGTCGGCGAGCATCAGCCCCCACGAGGGGTTGGGCCGCTTGGGCCCCAGCCCGAGGAAGGACAGCGCCGCCTCGGCCAGGACGGCGAAGGCCAGGCTGATCGAGGTCTGCACGATGATCGGCGGCGCGGCGTTGGGCAGCACGTGCCGGGTGAGCAGCCGCAGGTCCGAGGCGCCGACGGAGCGCGAGGCCCGCACGTACACCTCCTCCCGCACGCCGAGCACGCTGGCGCGGGTCACCCGGGCGAAGATCGGCACGTAGACGATGCCGATCGCGATGATCGCGTTGCCCGGGCCGGCGCCGCGGATGGCGACGATCGCGATCGCCAGCAGCACCGCCGGGAAGGCGAAGAGCATGTCCATCAGCCGCATGAGGACGTCGTCCACCCACCGGCCGTAGAAGCCGGCCAGCAGGCCGATCAGCGTGCCCACCACCAGCGCGAGCGCGACGGCGAGGAACCCGACGCGCAGCGAGGTGGCCGCGCCGAGCACCACCCGGCTGAGCACGTCGCGGCCGTACTCGTCGGTGCCGAACCAGTGGCTGCCGCTGGGCGGCTGCAGCCGGTTGGCGATGTCCTGCTCGTTGGGCCCCTGCGGCGCGATCGTCTCGTCGAACACGGCCATGAGCAGGAGCAGCACCAGCACCGTCGCGGAGATCGCCGCGGTCGGATTGCGGGCGAGCAGGCCGAGGGTCTCCCGCCAGCGCGGGCGGGCCGCCCCGAGCGTGGGGAGCGGCTCGGACCGCGGCGGCTCCGACCGTGGCGGCTCGGCCGGGGTGGCCCCGGGCTTGGACAGGGAGGTCATCGGCGGGAGATCCTCGGGTCGATCCGGCTGTAGAGCAGGTCCACGAGCAGGTTGATGACGAGGAAGACGAGCGCGAAGAGCAGCACCGCGCCCTGCAGCACCGGGTAGTCGCGGTCGCGGACGGCCTGGAAGGCCAGCTGGCCCAGCCCCGGCCAGGAGAAGACGATCTCCACGACCACCACGCCGGAGAGCAGGTAGGCCAGCTGCACGCCGGTCACCGTGACCAGCGGCAGCAGGGCGTTGCGCAGCACGTGCCAGCTGAGCACCTGCCGGGTGGGCAGCCCCTTGGCCTGCGCCGTCCGCACGTGCTCGGAGCCCAGCGCCTCGAGCATGCTCGACCGCACGAACCGGGTGATCACCGAGCCGGAGACGACACCGGTCGCGATCGCCGGCAGCACCAGGCGCTCGAGCCAGCCCAGCGGGTCCTCGGTCAGGGGCACGTAGCCGCCCGAGGGCAGCCAGCCCAGCGTGCCGGCGAAGACCAGGATCAGGATGATCGACAGCCAGAAGTCGGGCACCGAGATGCCGATCTGGCTGATCACCGTGGCCGCCCGGTCGACGAACGTCCGCGGGTGCAGCGCCGAGAGCATCCCCAGCGGCAGCGCGATCAGCAACGCCACCACCAGCGAGGCCAGCGCCAGCGTCAGCGTGGCCGGCAGCCGCTCGGCGATCATGCTGGTCACGGTGTCGCCGTACTTGAAGCTGACCCCCAGGTCACCGGTGAGCGCGTGGCCGGCCCACCGGAAGTACTGCTCGACCAGGGGCAGGTCCAGGCCGCTGCGCTCCCTCAGCGCGTCGTAGGTCTCCTGCGAGTACCGCGGCCCGAGGGCGATCTTGACGGGGTCGCCCTTGACCAGGTGGATCAGCGCGAAGACGACGAGGCTGACCCCGACCAGGACGACGGCGGCCTGGCCGACCCGCCGGAGCAGGTAGCCGGTCAGGGCAGTACCACGGTCTCGAAGTTGATCGCCCGGTCGGCGCGGACGGTGTACCCGGTCAGCCCCGGCACCCAGGCCTGCACGACGTCGGGGTTGTACAGGTACAGGTAGGAGACGTCGTCGACGATCAGCGTGGCGGCCTGGTCGTAGAGGCTCTTGCGGGTGGCCGGGTCGACCTCGGTGGCGGCCTGGGTGAGCAGCTGGTCGACCTGCGGGTTGCTGTAGCCCTGGTAGTTGTTGACGCCGTCGGACAGGTGCTGCTGCTCGTAGAAGTCCGCCGGGTCGATGTTGCCCAGCCAGCTGAGCATGAAGGCGTCGAAGTCACCCTCGGCCTCGCGGTCCAGCCAGGTGCCGAAGTCCTCCTCCTGGATGTCGACCTCGATGCCGATCGGCTCCAGCTGGGCGGCGATGACCTGGGCGGCGGCCACCGACTCGGGGTACTCGCTGGTGACCATCAGGCCCATCGTGATCGGGGTCTGCACGCCGGCCTGCTCCAGCAGCTGCCGGGCGGCGTCCTGGTCGGCGGTGAACGGCGCGTAGTCCAGGTAGTAGGGGCTGCTCTCGGGGATCGCCGTCTGATTCGGGCGGGCCGCGGCGAACCGGGCGGCCTCGGCGATCTCCTCGCGGTCGAGGGCGGTGGCGATCGCGCGGCGGACGTCCCGGTTGTCGAACGGCGGGACGTCGTAGTTCATCGACATGTACCAGTACTCGACGCCGACGGCGGTGCCGAGCTCGACGGCGTCGTCGTCGCCCAGGCTCTCGACGTCCTGCGGCGGGACGTTGTCGGTCCACTGCACCTCGCCGTTGCGCAGCGCGGTGAGCGCCGCCGTGGGCTCGCTGATGTAGCGGAACTCGACGCCGGTGATGCTCGGCGCGCCGCCCCAGTAGTCGTCGAAGCGGGTCAGCACGGTGGCGTTGGCGTCGGAGCTCTCCAGCGCGAAGGGGCCGGTGCCGTTGGCCTCGGAGGAGAGGTCGAACTCGTCGCCGGCGTTCTCCGACACGATCGCCATGCCCTTGAAGGCGCCGATGAGCTCCAGCAGGTTGGGCGTGGGCTGCGACAGCGTGAGGACGACGGTCTGCGGATCGGGCGCGGTGACGTCGGTGACCGTGGCGAACCGGTAGGAGTTCGACAGCTCCTCGTCGATGATCCGCCGGTAGGAGTAGACGACGTCGGCGGAGTCGAAGGTGCTGCCGTCGTGGAACGTGACGTCGTCGCGGAGCGTGAACGTCCAGCTCAGGTTGTCCGGGCTGGTCTCCCACGACTCGGCGAGGCTGGGCTCCATCTCCAGCGTCTCGGCGTTGGGCACCACGAGGGTGTCGTAGACGTTCTCGAGCACCTGGAAGCTGGCGTAGGCCGTCGTGGTGTGCGGGTCGAGGTCGTTGGGCTGGGCGCTGACCGCCGCGACGAGCGCGGCGTCCCCGGCACCCTCGCCGCCGCCGCCGGTGTCGACGCTCTCCCCGCCCCCGCATGCCGTGAGCACGAGCGCTGCGGCGGCGGCCAGGGTCAGGAGTCGGTTCGTGCGCACGGGGACCTCCGGGTGGTTCGGCGGCGTCGTCCGTCCCCGACCCTGCTCCTGGTGCCCGGTTCCCGCAGGTCGGGACGGCGATCGCAACCGCCCCGTTACACCCGGCCGGTCAGCCGGCCAGGCGCTCCCCGCTGCCCGCGGCGAACAGGTGCACCTGCCCGCGCCGCGGTGTCACGCGGACCACGTCGCCCTTCGTCGGCGGCCGCCGGCCGTCGACGCGCGCGGTGACCGGCAGCGTGCGGTCGCCGAGCCGGAGCTGCCCGTAGACGTAGGCGTCGGCACCCAGCTCCTCGACCACGTCGATCTCCAGGGGCGCGCCGGTCGCACCGACGGCGAGATCCTCCGGGCGGACGCCGAGCACGACCTCCGCGTCGCCGGCCCGGTCGAGCAGCGACCGCTCCACCGGGTACAGCTCGTCGCCGAAGCAGACGCCGCCGTCGGTGACCGGCAGGGTGAACAGGTTCATCGCCGGGGAGCCGATGAACCCCGCGACGAAGACGTTGCGCGGCCGGTCGTAGAGCTCCCGCGGGGTGCCGACCTGCATGAGCAGGCCGTCCTTGAGCACCGCCACCCGGTCGCCCATGGTCATCGCCTCGACCTGGTCGTGGGTCACGTACACCGTGGTGACGCCGAGCCGGCGCTGCAGCGAGGCGATCTGGGTGCGGGTCTGCACTCGCAGCTTGGCGTCGAGGTTGGACAGCGGCTCGTCCATCAGGAAGACCTGCGGACGGCGGACGATGGCCCGCCCCATCGCCACCCGCTGCCGCTGGCCGCCCGACAGCGCCTTGGGCCGGCGCTCCAGGTACTCCTCGAGGTCCAGCAGCCGGGCCGCCTCGACCACCCGCTCCCGGATCTCGGCCCGGCCCACCCCGGCGATCTTGAGCGCGAAGCCCATGTTGTCCGCGACGGTCATGTGGGGGTAGAGCGCGTAGTTCTGGAACACCATCGCGATGTCGCGGTCCTTGGGCGGGGCGTCGGTGACGTCGCGGTCGCCGATGAGGATGCGCCCCTCGTCGACGTGCTCGAGGCCGGCCAGCATCCGCAGCGACGTGGACTTGCCGCAGCCCGACGGCCCCACGAGGACGAGGAACTCGCCGTCGTCCACCCGGAGGTCGAGCGCGTCGACCGCCAGCCGGTCGGCGCCGGCGTAGGAGCACGTCGCGCGGTCGTAGGTCACGGTCGCCATCGCGGCGCCTCCGGGCAGTCGTGGGCCGAGCACCGCCACCATTTCCCGGCGGACCGGAATGGCCGGGAGGGACCCCGGGTGCGACGCCCAATCTAGCGCCGCACCCCCTCCCCGGAAAGGGCTCCCCGGCCGCTTTCCGCCGATCTCCGGAACAGCCTCGGCGGAACCGGCCCGGATTTCCCGGAACGGCGCTACGATCCGCAGCGCGCCATTTCCCGGCGCACCATTCCCCGACTCCCGGACGGCAGGGCCATGGGCACAGTGGAACGGCTGGTGGACGCCTGCCTGATGCCCGGCTTCGCCGGCGCGCGGCTGCCCCGGTGGGTCGGGCAGGCCCTCGAGGAGGGCATGGCCGGCGTCTGCCTGTACGGGGCCAACCTGGTGCCGGTCGACGGGCCGCCGGAGACCGGTGCCGCCCGCGTGCGGGCCCTCGCCGGCGCGGTGCACGCGGTCGCGCCCGACGCGCTGGTGGCCCTCGACGAGGAGGGCGGCGACGTCACGCGCCTGGAGTACCTGGTGGGCAGCAGCTACCCGGGCAACCTCGCCCTCGGCGTGGTCGACGACGAGGCGCTGACCACCGCGGTGGCCGCCGCGATCGGGGCCGACCTGCGCCGCGCCGGGGTCGACGTCGACCTTGCCCCCTCCGTCGACGTCAACAGCGACCCCCGCAACCCGGTGATCGGCGTGCGCTCCTTCGGGGCCGATCCCGACCTGGTCGCCCGACACGGAGCGGCGTACGTGCGCGGGCTGCAGGCGGCCGGGGTGGCGGCCTGCGCCAAGCACTTCCCCGGCCACGGGGCCACCACCGTCGACTCCCACCTGGGCCTGCCGGTCGTCGACGCCGACGCCGGCACCGTCCGCCGGCGGGAGCTGCCGCCGTTCGGGGCGGCCGTACGGGCCGGCGCCGAGCTGGTCATGACCTCCCACGTCGTCTTCCCCGCGTTCGACGACGTGCCGGCCACGCTGAGCCGCCGACTGCTGGGCGACGTCCTCCGCGGGGAGCTGGGCTTCTCCGGCGTCGTCGTCACCGACGCCCTCGACATGGCCGGCGTCCGGGCCGCCCACGGCATCGCCGGTGCCGGCGCCCTCTCCCTGGCCGCCGGTGCCGACCTGCTGCTGCTCGGTGCCGAGGACGGCGAGGAGCACCGCGCCGCGCTGCACCGCGAGGTGGCGCGGGCGCTGCGCGCCGGCGAGCTGACCGAGCAGCGCCTGGCGGAGGCGGCCGGGCGCGTGGCCGTGCTGCGCGCCCGGCGGCGGGACGCCCGGACGGCGGCAGACCTGCCGGTCGCCGACGGCGTGGGGCTCACGGCGGCCCGCGCGGCGCTGCGGCTGCGCGAGGTCTCCCCGCTGACCGCGCCGGCGGTGGTCGTGGAGCTGCGCGCGCCGGCCAACATGGCCGTCGGCGACGCGCCGTGGAGCGTGGCCGGGCCGCTGCGCGACCGGGGCCTGCTGCGCGGGTCGGTGAGCGGGGCGGCCGGGGAGCTGCCGGTGCCGGAGGTGCTCGGGCGGGCCGCGGGCGCGCCGCTGGTGGTCGCCGTCCGCGACGCCTACCGCGACCCCGACCAGGTCGCCTGGCTGCGGGAACTCACCGCCGGCCGGCCCGACGCGGTGCTGGCCGCCCTGGGCATGCCCGACGACACCGACCTCACCACCGGCCCGGCGATCGCCGCCCACGGCGCGGCCCGGGTGAGCACGCAGGCGGTCGCCGAGGCGCTGAGCGGCCGGTGACCACCTCCCGGCGCACGCTCCTCACCGGCGCGCGGAAGGTCGACGCCGACGGCGTCGTCGACGGCGCGTGGGTGCTCTTCGAGGGGCCCACCGTCGCCGCCACGGGCACCGGCCCGCTCCCCCCGGCCGACGAGCTGGTCGACCTCGCCGGCGCGTGGCTGGCGCCGGGCTTCCTCGACCTGCACGTGCACGGCGGCGGGGGCGCCGCCGTCGACGACGGGCCGGCGGCCGCCCTCACCGCGCTCGACCTGCACCGCGCGCACGGCACCACCCGGTCGGTGATCAGCCTGGTCAGCGCGCCGGTGGCGGTGCTGGAGGCCCGGCTGGCCGCCGCCGCGGAGCTGACCGCGGCCGACCCCCTCGTGCTCGGCGCGCACCTGGAGGGCCCGTTCCTGGCCGCGGCCCGGTGCGGCGCGCACGACCCGGCCGCCCTGCGCGCCCCGGCCCCGGACGACGTCGCGCGGCTGCTCGACGCCGCGGCCGGCACGCTGCGCCAGGTCACCGTCGCTCCCGAGCTGCCCGGCGCGACCGCCGCGATCGCGTCCCTCGCCGCCGCCGGGGTGACCGTGGCCGTGGGCCACACCGAGGCCGACCTCGCCGGCGCCGTGCGGGCCTTCGACGCCGGGGCGCGGCTGCTCACGCACGCCTTCAACGCGATGCCCGGGCTGCACCACCGCGCACCCGGGCCGGTGGGCGCGGCGGTCGCCGATCCGCGCGTGACCCTGGAGCTCGTGCTCGACGGCGTGCACGTGCACCCCGCGGCGGCGGGCCTCCTGCTGCGCGCGGCGCCGGGCCGGGTCGCGCTGGTCACCGACGCGATGGCCGCGGCCGGCGCCGGCGACGGCGACTACCGGCTCGGCGACCGGGCGGTCACCGTGACCGGCGGGGTCGCCCGCCTGGCCGGCACGGACACCGTCGCGGGCTCGACGCTCACCCTCGACGCCGCGCTCCGGACGGCGGTCGAGGTCGTCGGGCTCGACCCGGTCGCCGCGGTGGCCGCGGTCACCGCCGTGCCGGCCGCCGCCCTGGGGCTGGGCGACCGGCTGGGCCGGCTGGCGCCGGGGTACGCCGCGGACGCCGTCGTCCTCGGGGCGGACTGGTCCGTCACGCAGGTCTGGGCGGACGGCCGCCGCCTCCACGGCTAGGGCCGCTGCCACTCCGGCTTGCCGGCGTGGGTGTGCCGGTAGTAGTCGACCAGCCGCAGCCGGGACGCCGCGGCCTCGTCGACGACGACGCCGGCGCGGGGGTGCAGCTGCAGCGCCGACGCCGGGCAGACGGCGGCCAGCGGGCCCTCCACCGCGGCGGCGACCGCCTCGGCCTTGGCCTCCCCCTGGGCGACCAGCAGCAGCTCGCGGGCCTCGAGGATCGTGCCGAGCCCCTGGGTCAGGCAGTGGGTGGGCACCTCGTCGGGGGAGTCGAAGAAGCGGGCGTTGTCCGCACGGGTGCGCGGCGCCAGGGTCTTGATCCGGGTGCGCGAGGCGAACGACGACGTCGGCTCGTTGAAGCCGATGTGGCCGTTGGCGCCGATCCCCAGCAGCTGCAGGTCGATGCCGCCGGCCGCGGCGATCGCCCGGTCGTAGGCCGGACCGGCCGCCGCGAGGTCGTCGGCCCGGCCGTCGGGCACGTGCACCCGGCGGGGGTCGAGCCCGAGCGGGCCGGTCACCTGCGCCGCGATCACCGCCGCGTAGCTCTGCGGATGACCGGCGGGGATGCCGACGTACTCGTCCAGCGCGAACCCGGTGACCCGGGAGCAGTCCAGCCGCCCGTCCGCCACCCGCCGCGCCAGCTCGGCGTAGATGCCGGTCGGCGAGGACCCGGTGGCCAGGCCGAGCACCGCGGCCGGCCGCCGGGTGACGACCGCGGCCACCCGCTCGGCACCGAAGCGGGCCACCTCGTCGGCGTCGGCGAGGACGACGACCTCCACGGCGCACCGCCTCCTCAGGAGGGGACCGACGGCACCAGCGCCGCGGCCCACTCCCGGGCGGTCAGCGCCGCCCCGATCGGCGCGAGCGGCACCTCGCGGGGCACGACCTGCACCCGGTCGGCGATGGCCAGGCTGGTGAGGAAGGGCGAGCCCGCCGCCTGGCGCCGCAGCTCGCCCCGGACGGCGTCCAGCAGCGACCCACCGAGCTCGGCCACCCCGCCCCCGAGCACCACGTGCTCGACGTCGCAGGTGAGGACCAGCAGCCGGACGGCGGCGGCCACCGCGGCGACGAAGCCGTCGCGCACCCGCACCGCCCCCGGGTCGCCCGCGGCCGCCCGCGCGAACACCTCCGCGGCCGCCGGCCGGCGCCCGCCGGTGGGCCAGGCGACGTCCAGCGCCGAGCCCGAGGCGTAGAGCTCCAGGCAGCCGCGCTGGCCGCACGGGCACAGCGGCCCGGCGAGGTCGTAGGGGATGTGCCCGATCTCGCCGGCCCCGCCCCCGTGCCCGCGGCGCAGCTCGCCGCCGAGCAGCAGGCCGGCGGCCACGCCCGTGCCCAGACCCAGGAGGGCCAGGTCGCCGTCCAGGCCGAGCACCCGGGCGGCGCCGACCGCGCCGACGTTCAGGTCGTTCTCCACGGCGACCGGCACGCCGGCCAGGCGGTCGGCGAGCAGCGGCGCCAGCTCCACCGGCCGCTCGTCGATGTCGAGGTTCACCGCGTGGGACACCGCGCCCGTGACCGGGTCGACCAGGCCGGGCACCCCGACGCCGACGCCGGCCAGCTCGGCCACCGCGGGGCCGCCGGCGGCGCAGAGCTCCTCGACCACCCGGGCCGCGGCGCCGACGACCGCGTCGGTGCCGCGCGGGGTGGGCACCCGGACCGACGCCCGGACGGTGCCCTCGCCGTCCAGCAGGACGCCGAGCACCTTGGTGCCGCCGATGTCCAGGCCGGCCGACCAGCCCGCCCCCGGGGTCGGTGCGCCGCTCAC
The DNA here is from genome assembly GCF_054050695.1 of Blastococcus sp. SYSU D00820. NCBI lineage: Bacteria > Bacillati > Actinomycetota > Actinomycetes > Geodermatophilales > Geodermatophilaceae > Blastococcus > Blastococcus sp. SYSU D00820. The sequence continues at coordinate 90,176 of NZ_JBJGZW010000012.1, read as the reverse complement.
CCCTTCACCGCCCCGGCCACCAGGCCGGCGCTCATGCGCTTCTGCACCAGGAGGAAGAAGACGATCACCGGCACGGCGATGAGCGTGGCGCCGGCCATGACCACCCCCCAGTCGGTCGCCCGGTTGGCCTCGACGAGGCCCTGCAGCCACAGCGGCAGGGTGCGCTCCTCGGGGTCGGTCATGACCACCAGGGCCAGCGTGTACTCGTTCCACGCCTGCAGGAACCCGTAGACGCCGGAGGCGACGAGGCCCGGTGCCAGCAGCGGGAAGGTGATCCGGAAGAAGGCCCGGGTGCGGGACAGCCCGTCGACCATCGCCGCCTCCTCGAGTTCGAGCGGAACGCCGTTCACGAATCCCCGCAGCATCCAGACGGTGAACGGGAGAATGGCGGCGACGTAGACGACCGTGAGGCCCAGGACGGCATTCACCAGGCCCCATTCGTCGAGCATGGCGTACTGCGAGATGAACAATCCCTCCGCGGGGATCATCTGCACCACGAGAATGGTCACGATGAACGATTTCCGGCCCCGGAAACGGAATCGGCTCAACGCGACCGCGGCGAGGAACGCGAACAGCAGCGCGACGGCCAGGGTGAGGCCGGTGACGGCCAGGGAGACCTTGAACGACGCGTAGAACGACGGGTCGGTGAAGACCGCCCGGAAGTTGGCCAGCGTCCCGTCGGCCGGGAAGAAGGTCGGCTCCGGGCTGCGCAGCCGGTTGGTGGGCAGGAAGGCGCTGCTGACCATCCAGTAGATCGGGAAGGCCCACACCACCGCGACGACGACGGCGAGGGTGCCCAGCAGCCAGCGGACGACCCGGCGCCGCGGCGGCGTGCGCCGGGGACGGGACCGCCGGGCCCCGGCCGCGGCGGCGCTGCCGCCGGGGACCGGTACCGCGGTCGCGGGCGGGACGGCGGCGCTCACGCGTCCTCCTCGCGCAGCATCCGGCGGATGTAGAACCCGGTGAGGCCCAGCGTGAGGAGCAGCATGACCGTGGCCATGGCGCCGGCCATGGAGAACTCCCTCGACAGCGAGTAGATGTAGGTGCCGAGCAGGTGGGTGTCGCGGGTGGGGGCACCGGCGCGCTGCAGCACGTAGATCTGGGTGAAGACCTTGAGGTCCCAGATCACCTGCAGCAGCCCGACGACGAACAGCACCGGCTTGACCAGCGGCAGCGCCAGGTGACGGAACCGCTGCCAGGCGTTGGCGCCGTCGATCTGGGCGGCCTCGACGCACTCGGCCGGCACCTGGAGCAGCGCCGCGTACACCGAGAAGACGACGAACGGCACGCTCATCCAGACCACGATCACCGTGGCGAGCAGGTAGAACGACGCCGGCTCGACCAGCCAGGAGTGGCCGCGCCACTCCGCCATCCCCAGCGGCTCGGCGAGGAGCCAGTTGACGACGCCGTACTGGGAGTCGAACAGCCACTGCCAGACGGTGAGCGTGGCCAGCACGGGGGTGCCCCAGGCCAGCAGCATCGCGATCTGCAGCGTGGTCCGCGCGGCCCGGCCGACCTTGGTCATCAGCACCGCCAGGCCGACGCCGATGCCCATGGTCAGCCCGGCGTTGACCAGGCAGAAGGCCACCGACCGGCCGATGACGCCCCACACGTAGGGGTCGCCCAGCAGGTCGGTGTAGTTGCGCAGCCCCACCCACTCGGCCGGCCGGCCGAACTGCTGGGCCAGCCCGTACTCCTGGAAGGAGAGGACGAACTGGCGGACCAGCGGGTAGCCGAGGCCGACGACGACCGGGACCAGCGCCGGGACCACGAGCGCGTAGGGCCCCAGCCGGGACCGCAGCGGGCGGCGCCGGCGGCGGTCCGGATCGGTGGCGCCGGAACGGGCCGGCGGACCGGCCGGGACCGGCGGCGCCTCGGCCGCCGACGGCAGCGGTGGTGCGGACATGGACACTCCCGCGGAGCGGGACCGGAGCGGGTGCGCGAGCCCGGGGGCAGCGCGCCCCCGCTCCGGTCGGGCGGTCAGTTGAGCGTCTCCTCGAGGAGCCGGTCGGCCTCGGCCGCCGCCTCGGCGACGTCGGCCCCGCTGGCGATCTGCTGGAAGAAGTCCTCCATGATCCGGGCACCCTCGACGTCGGCCCAGCGCTCGGCCGCGGGCGTCAGCCGGGCGTCGACCGCGGCGGCCAGCGCGGCCTGCGCGTAGACGTCGTTCCCCAGGCTGTCGGCGTACTCGCTGTTGCCGGGGATCAGCCCGTTCTCGGCGAGCATCGTCTGGTACTCCTCGCTGAAGATGATCCGCAGCAGGTCGCGGGCGAGCTCCTGGTTCTGCGACATCGCGGGGATGGCGATGTTCGACCCACCGGCGAACACGGTGGCCGGCTCCCCGGCGGTCTCGCCGGGCAGCGGGAAGATGCCCGTCAGCTCCTCGTTGCAGGCCTGCTGCTCGGCCAGCAGGGCCTCGGCCTCCGGCGAGTCGTCGTCGGGGTCGACGCCCTTGTTGCACTGGGGCAGGTCGATGCTCCAGCGGGCCCACGTGGGGGCGGAGAACATGGCCGCCTCGCCGTTGTTGAACGGCACCCACGGCTCGTTGGAGTCGGCGTCGCGCGGCGCGCTGGTGGCCGTGGCGAACAGCTGCTGGACCTCGGTCAGCGCCGCCTGCGACTCCGGGCTGGAGAGGGCGCCGGTCCACTGGTCGCCGTCCTGGACGGCGATGTCGCCGCCGCGGGTGAACAGCCAGGCGATGCCGTTGTACCAGTCCTGGCCGGGGAACCAGAAGCCGGAGAAGTTGGGCGTCCCGGCCGGGTTGGCCTGCTGCAGCGCGACCGCCGCGTCACCGAACTCGTCGAGCGTCGTCGGCACCTGGACGCCGGCGGCCTGGAAGAGGTCCTTGCGGTAGAAGACCGCGCGGGCACCGGAGTAGTAGGGCACCGCGTAGAGGGTGTCCTCGACCGTGCCGGCCTCCACGAAGCCCGGCAGCAGCGAGTCGCCACCCAGCTCCTCGTAGAGATCGCTGATGTCGGAGAAGGCGCCGGCGTAGGTGAACGTCGGGCTCTGCGTGTTGCCGATCTCCACGAGGTCCGGGGTCTGGTCCTCGCTGGCCAGCGACGTCTGCAGCCGCGGCACCAGGCCGTTCCAGTCCTGCTCCTCGATCACCAGGGTGGTGCCGGGGTGGTCGGCCTCGAAGGTCTCCACGAGGTAGTCCCGCAGCTCCTGCGGGGTGTCGGTGCCGTTCAGCCAGAGGCGGACCTCGGTGGCCTCGTCGCTGTCGGCCTCCGCGCCGCCGCCGCACGCGGACACGGCGAACAGCGCGACCAGGGCGGCGGCCAGCCCACCCGTGCGTACGCTTCTCATGTTGGGGTTCCTTCCGATGGACGCGGACGGTGCCGGGCAGCGCCGCCTCAGGGGATCGGTTCTCCGACGTGCACCGAGCCGGCTCGGGGTGGTCACGACACCCCGAGCTGGCCGGAGAGCACGAGCACGGCGGCCCCGGCCAGGGCACCGTCCTCGCCGAGCGAGGTCATCCGCAGCTGCACGTTGCCGCTGATGACCGGCATGGTCCGCTCCCGCAGCGCGGCGAGCGCCGCCTCCCGGAGAGGGCCGTCCAACAGCTCCCGGGGGCCGCTGAACACGACCTCGGAGAGGTTCAGGGCGCTGACCACCGGGGCCAGCACGATGCCCAGCCGCCGGCCCACCGCCGCCAGCGCGGCGGCCGCGGCGTCGGGCGCCAGACCCTCGACGCGCCGGCGCAGGGCCGGCACGGAGAGCACGGTCTCCAGGCAGCCGCGGCGGCCGCAGGCGCAGTCCTGCGGGCGGCCGAGCGGAGCGCCGTCGAGGTCGTCGCGCTCGTCGACGGCAGTGACGTGGCCGAGCTCGCCGGCCGCGTGCTGGCCGCCCTGCACCAGCGCGCCGTCGACGACGATGCCGGCACCCACACCGCCGCCGACGGTGAGGACCATCAGGCCGCTGCCGGAGGCGCCGCCGTAGGTGAACTCCCCCAGCGCGGCGGTGTTGGCGTCGTTGGCCACGTGCACCGGCACCTGCAGGGCCGCACCGAGCTCGGCGGCCAGCGGCAGGTCGTACCAGCCGCGGTTGGGCGCCTGGACCACCGTGCCGCTGGGGTCGATGACGCCGGGCGAGCCGACGCCGGCACCGAGGACGGGCAGGGTGGCGAGGTCGGCCAGCTCCCGGCAGAGCCCGAGCAGCGACTCGTACGCGGCCGAGCCGGTCAGCCCGCGGACGGTGGCCGTGCGGCGCTCCTGCACGCGGCCGGCCAGGTCGAGGACGGCGCCGTGCATCCGCTCGTCGTCGGCGAGGTCGACGGCCAGGACGCAGAAGGCGTCGGTCCGCAGCCCGACGAGCCGGCCGGGCTTGCCGACCTTGCCCTCGGTGCGCAGACCGAGCTCGGAGACCAGCCCCTCCTCCAGCAGCGAGCCCACGAGGTCGGAGACGGTCACCCGGGTCAACCCGGTCACGCGGGCCAGCTCCGCGCGCGACCGGGGACCGGTGTGGAACAGGTGCTGGAGCACCATCGAGCGGTTGTGCGCGCGAGCGTCCTCGGGCAGGACCTTGGCCGTGGGCCGGAGCAGCCGGCGCTGGCCTGGCGGGATGTCCGTGGTCGTCACATTTGTTAGGACACCGTCCTTACTTATCCCGTGTCAAGGGTCACAGTCGGCCGTGACCTCTCCGTGACCTGTCGGGACGGGCCCCGGAACGCCGACGGCCGCCGTCCCCGCGCGGGGGACGGCGGCCGCCGTGGTGGGGCCGGGCCTACTCGGCCGCCGGGCGGCGGCGCCGGCCGGCGAGCACCAGCCCGCCACCGACGACCAGGGCGGCGAGGCCGCCGATGGCCGGCACGGCGATGTCGGCACCGGTGGAGGCCAGACCGCCGGAGACCCCCGGCCCGGTGGCCGAGGTGGCCGTCGCCGTGGGAGCGCCGCCCGAGGCGGTGACGGTCACCCCGCTGGTCAGGTGGTACGGGTTGCCCGCGGGGTCCACCCCGGAGGCGACCAGCGTGTGCGCGCCGGCCGGCAGCCCGGCCGGCAGCGTGACCGTGGTGGTGAACGCGCCGGCGCCGTCGGTGGTGACCGTGCCCAGGACGGTCGGCGTCGAGTAGACGACCAGGGTCACGGTGGAGTTGGGCAGGAAGCCCGAGCCGGTGAGGGTCACCTCGGCGCCCGCGGGCACCGGGTCGGCCGTCGCCGGCCCCGCGTCCAGGGGGCCGGAGGCGGCGGGGACCGTCGCCGGCACCTGCAGCGACGGCACCACCGCGGTGGTGACGGGGGTCGGGAACTGCTGGTGGAAGGTGCGGTTGGCACCGAAGGCGGCGACGGTCACCCGGTAGGCGAACCCGGGGGTCACGCCCAGCAGGCAACTGGTGTCGGCGGCGGCGGCGAGGCAGCGCACGGCGTCGGGCCAGGCACCCTCGTGGTCGGCGCCGACCTGGGGCGTGGCCTCCACGACGTAGCCGGTGATGCCGGTCCGGTCGGCGGGGTGCGCCCAGCCGACCTCGAGCGAGGAGGTGCCGACGGTCGTGGTGACCGCCGTCGGCGTGCCGAGCACGCGCAGCACGTCCTGCGTCACCACCGGGCTGGCGGGGCCGGCGCCGACGCCGCTGGTCGCACGGACCGCGACGCGCTGGGTGCCGTAGGAGGCGGTGCGCACGCCCTGGAGGCGGCCGCCACCGGCGTCGATGGTGGACAGCGCCGCCCAGGTGGCTCCGCCGTCGAGGCTGAGCTCGTAGCCGGTGGCCGGGGCCTGACCCGCGGTCTGCGCGGCCGGCGCGAAGCGCACGGTGAGCGTCGTGCCGTCCACGAAGACGTTGGCCACCGTCGGCGCCCCCGGCGCGGTGCACGGCTTCACGGTCGCGGTGATGAGGCCCCACGGCCCGGTGAAGGCCGAGCCCCCCGGCGCGTCGGTCGTGCCGTCGAAGCCGACGGTCGCGCCCGCGCCCCCGGTGACGTTGATGCCCGCGGCGCCGCCCGTGCCGCCGGTCGCGCCGCCACCGCCGCCGCCGTGGGCGACGAGGAGGTCGGGGCCGCCGACTACCCGGACCACCGACGCGCCGCCACCGCCGCCGCCGAGGCCGCCGTCGCCGTCGTCCCCGCCGTCGGCTCCGCGGTAGCCGTCGTAGGCGTTCGAGCCGCCGGTACCGGGCACCGAGCTCGCGTCGCCTCCCTCGAGGCCGATGCGGAGGGTGAGGATCTGCCCCGCGGTGACCGGGGTGGTCGCCCGCACCTCACCACCGGGGGCGCCGGCCTCGCCCCCGCTGCCGGCACCGCCGCGGGCACCGATGACCACCCAGTCGGCGGAGCAGTAGCCCGCGGGCACGACGACGTCTGCCTGGCCCTCCGCCGTGCTGTAGGTGAGCGGGGCGGGCGCGGTCTCGGCGGCGGCGACGCCGCCGGGAGCGAGGACCGTGCTGGACAGGGCGAGGACGCCTGCGGCCGCCAGGCCGAGCGCTCGCCGGGACGGTGGAGCGAGGTGCACGCCGACTCCCGGTACTCCGCCCGGGGGGCGCCGGGCACGCGCGTCCGCTGCCGGACGGGCAGAACAGGACCACGACGTGCCGGTACGACGCCGTTCCGCCGGGCAGATGCCACGGTCCGTGACCGTTTCGTGACTATAAGCGTGTTCCCGCAGGTCGGTGGCGGGCGCACATCCACGAGGAGTCGACCGGCCGGCTGTGCGGACCCGCCAGGACCGCCCGGGAACGGCACGGCGGCCGCCGTCCCGGAGGGGACGACGGCCGCCGTGGTGGAGCCGGGTGGGGATTACTCGGCCGCGGTGCGGCGGCGCTTGCCGGCGAGCACGAGCCCGCCACCGATGGCCAGGGCGGCGAGGCCGCCGAAGGCCGGCACGGCGATGTCGGCACCGGTGTAGGCCAGCCCGCCGGAGCCCGTGACGCCACCGGTGACGGTGATCGGCACGGTCACGAAGCGGGTGTTGCCGGCGCTGTCGACGCCCGAGGCGACCAGCGTGTGCGAACCGGACGCCAGGCCCGCGGGCACGGTCACCTCGACCTCGAAGTGGCCGTTGGCGTCGGCGACGGTGTAGCCGAGCACCTGCGGGGACGAGTAGGCGATCAGGGTGACCGTCGACCCGGGCAGGTAGCCGTCGCCGCTGAGGACGATCTTCGAGCCCGCGGCGATGGTGCTGCTCTGGCCGGCCGGCAGCTGCAGCGGGCCGTTCGAGGCCGGCACCGACGACGGGACGGCCGGGTCGGCCGGCGCGCCCACCGGGTACCAGGTGGAGTCGTCGCCCACGTGGCCGTGCACGTCGACCGTGGTCACGACGACCTGGTAGGTGTAGCCCGCCTGGGTGTCCAGGCCGACGACGCAGCTGAAGACGTCGAGCGCGGGGGCGCACACGTCCTGCTCGCGGCCACCCATCTCACCGCCGGACCAGATCAGGTCCACCGCGTAGTGGTCGATGGCGTAGCTGCCCGGGGTGGTGACCGGCGCCCAGCCGACCTTCACCGAGGCGACGCCCGGGGTGACGGTCACGCCGGTCGGGGCACTGGCCGGGGCGTAGGGGCGGCCCGTGACGACCGCGCTCGCGGCGCCGGGACCGTCGGTGTCGCTGACGCCGCGCACCTGGATGTCGTAGGCGGTGCCGTTGGTCAGCCCGTCGGCGACGAAGGTCAGCGGATAGGCGCTCGTGTCCACGTCGGCCGTGGTCCACGCGCCGCCGTTGAGGCGGTACTCCCACTCGTCGGCAGCGGCGACCTCGTCGTCCCACGCCTCGGCGAAGGTGACCTCGACCTCGCCGACGCCGTCCACGACCGTGACGCCGGTCGGGGCCAGCGGCGGGTGCAGCACCGCGCAGGGCTCGACGTAGCCCTCGATGATGCCGTCGCGGTCGCTGCCGTAGTCGTTGACGCCGTTGGTGACCACCTCCCAGCCGGGGGCGTTCACGACGTTCTGGCCCGGGGTGGTGCCGACGACCGCACCGGCGCCGCCGGCCTCGCCGCCGCCGCCGTCGCCGCCGAAGGCCTTGAGGAGGAAGCCGTCCGGACCGCTGACGACCGAGCCGGCGCCACCGCCGCCGCCACCACCGACGACGGTGGTCGCACCGGCGAGGGCCGGCGGGAGCGGGTCGGGCTCCTCTTCCTCGATCGGGACGCCGGGCTGGCCGGGCACCGGCGGGGTCGCGGTGCTGGTGCCGCCGGCGCCGCCCTCGGTCTCGGTGCCGGGCTCACCGGCGGTGCCGCCGCTCAGGTGGTAGGTCTGCCCGGCGGTGACGGGGGTGCGCCCCTCCAGGATGCCGCCGGAGGCACCGGACGACTCGGCCGGCCACTGGCTGTAGCCGCCGTTGCCGCCGAGGACGAACCAGTCGACGGAGCAGTAGCCCGCCGGCACGGTGAAGCCGGAGCCGCCGATCAGCTGGAGGTCGTTCTCGGTCGCGCGGTCGGCGTCGGTGGTGAAGCCGAAGGCCTGGGGCTCGGCCGGGAGCGCGGAGGCGACGCCGCTCACGCTCAGCACCGCTGTGGACATGGCGATCGCGCCGACGGCCGCGAGGCCGAGGGCACGACGGGATGGTGCCTGGAACACGCCAACTCCTCGGAGAGGGCCCGGATCGCGCCGGGCTCGCTGGTCCGGGGAGAGCCGGACGGGCAGCACGGGACCACGGCGGACGGAGCCCTCCCGGCACGCCGCGCGGAGCCGGACGGGTGGGGCGTGCCGTGACCGGATCGTTATCTGCGGTGCGTCCGCGCAGGTGGCAGCGGCGCCCGATTCCGCCCAGAGCGGGACACCCGCGTTGTGCGGAACCGTTCAGTCCGATCGCATTCCGGTACCCGGGACGGCGAGAGGCCGGCTCCGCACGCGGGGAGCCGGCCTCCGGGCCGCTCGGGTCAGCGCGGGCGGACGGCGCCCAGCAGGTGCTCGGTGCCGCTGCCGGCGTTGCGGACGGCGAGGTCCCAGCCGCCGCCGGCGGGGGCGGTGGCCAGCGCGACCGTCGAGGGCAGGAACAGCGGCTTGCGGAACGCGACGTCGACCGTCAGCGCCTCGGGCAGCCGCCCGGACAGCGCCGCCAGCGCCCGTGCCTTCACCCACATGCCGTGCGCGATCGCCCGCTTGAAGCCGAACGCCTTGGCGGTCAGCCCGGACAGGTGGATCGGGTTCACGTCGCCGGAGACCTTGGCGTAGCGGCGCCCGGCGTCGTCGGGCACCCGCCAGCGGATGGTGCCCGGCGGCAGGTCGCCGACGGCCACCTCGACGTCGGCCTCCGGCGCCCCCTCGGGGGTCCGCGCTCCGCGGGCCAGGTACGTGGAGCGGCCGCGCCAGACCTCGGCGCCACCGGCGGTGACCGACGCGCAGAGGTCGACGGTCGCGCCGCGTGGATGCCGGGCGAACCGCTCGGCCCACACCTCGAGGTCGACCTGCTCGTCGAGGCGGACCGGCCGCAGCACGTCGATGCGGTTGCGGACGTGCACCAGGCCCGGCAGGGCCAGCGGGAACGCCCGGTCGCTCATCAGCGCGACCTGCAGCGGGAACGCCAGCACGTGCAGGTACGTGGCCGGCAGCGTGTCGCCGAACGGAAAGCGGCAGACCCGCGCGTAGGCGGCGACCTCCCCCGCATCCAGCGGCACGCCGCGGCGGGCCAGCCGGGTGGCGGGCAGGTCGCCGCCGCGGCCCCACGTGGTGAGCGCGGCCCGGGCGAACAGCGCCCCCATGGAGGGCGCCGACTCCAGGACGGTCGGGGTCGTGGCGGGGGGAGCCATCACGCCCCCAGCATCGACTGGCCGCACACCCGCACGACCTGGCCGTTGACCCCGGCGCTGCCCGGCTGGGACAGCCAGGCGATGGTCTCGGCGACGTCGACGGGCAGCCCGCCCTGCTGCAGCGAGTTGATCCGCGATCCGACCTCACGGGTGCCGAACGGCATCTTCGCGGTCATCTCGGTGACGATGAACCCGGGCGCGACGGCGTTGATCGTGGCGCCGCGGGCGGCGAACTCCGGCGCCCAGGCACGCACCATGCCGATGATCCCGGCCTTGCTGGCCGCGTAGTTGGTCTGTCCGCGGTTGCCGGCGATGCCCGACTGGGAGCTCACGCAGACGATCCGCGCGTCGGGGCGCAGCACGCCGTCGGCGTCCAGCAGCGCCTGCGTGATGTCGAGCTGGGCCTGCAGGTTCACCGCCATGACCGAGTTCCAGCGGGCGGCGTCCATGTTGACCAGCAGCTTGTCGCGGGTGATGCCGGCGTTGTGCACGACGACGTCGACCCCGCCGTGCCGCTCGCGCAGGTGCTCGACCAGGCGGGCGGGCGCGTCGGCGGCGGTGATGTCGAGCTGGAACGCCGTCCCGCCGATCTCGTTGGCGACCTCGGCCAGCTGCTGCCCGGCGGCCGGGATGTCGACGGCGACGACGTGCGCGCCGTCCCGCGCCATGACCCGGGCGATCGCCGCGCCGATGCCGCGCGCGGCCCCGGTGACGACGGCGACCTCGCCCGCCAGGGGCCGCTGCTCGTCCTCGCCGGCCGGCACGTCGGCGGCCGAGAGCGTGACCACCTGCCCGTCGACGTAGGCCGAGCGGCCGGAGAGGAAGAAGCGCAGGGGCGAGGCGAGACCGGCCTCGGCGCCCTCGGGCACGTACAGCAGGTTCGCCGTCGACCCGTTCAGCAGCTCCTTGCCGATCGACCGGACCAGCCCGTCCAGCGCCTGGCGCGCGGCGGCCTGCGCCGGGCCGTCGGCGGCGGCCGGCGGGTCGGCGAGCAGCAGCACCCGCCCGGAGGGGCGCAGCCGCTTGATCGCCGGGGCCAGGAAGTCGTGCGCCGCGGCCAGCTGGCCCGGGGTCGTGACGCCGGTGGCGTCGAGCACGACCGCGGCGGGCTTCTCCCCGTCGGTGCTGCCGTCGGCCACGACCGGGCTGAGCACGGTGACCCCGGCGTCCTTGAGGACGGCGGTCACCGTGTCGCGCAGCCGGCCCTCACCCGCCGAGCCGATGACCGCCGGCCCCGGCAGCAGCGGCTGCCCGGGCTCGTAGCGGCGCAGCACGGCCGGCCGGGGCAGGCCGAGCCGCTTGGTGAGGGTGGCGCCGACGCCGGAGTTGGCGAAGTCGCGGTACCAGTCGCTCACAGGTTCTCCTCACGGATGTGCCTCTCGCGCACGAGAGGCGAGGAAGGACGAGAAGGGGCGCCTTTCGCGCGCGAAAGGCGGCGGATCAGGACTCGAGGATCGCGACGACGCCCTGGCCGCCGGCCGCGCAGATGGAGATCAGGCCGCGCTTGCCCGGGCCGGCCTCGTGCAGCATCTTCGCCAGCGAGGCGACGATCCGGCCGCCGGTCGCGGCGAACGGGTGCCCGGCCGCCAGCGACGAGCCGTACACGTTGAGCTTCGACCGGTCGATCGAGCCGAGCGGGGCGTCGAGGCCGAGCTTCTCCTTGCAGTAGGCCGGGTCCTCCCAGGCCTTCATCGTGGCGAGCACCGTGGAGGCGAAGGCCTCGTGGATCTCGTAGAAGTCGAAGTCCTGCAGCGTGAGGCCGTTGCGCGCCAGGAGGACCGGCACCGCGTAGACCGGCGCCATCAGCAGGCCCTCTCCGCCGTGCACGTAGTCGACCGCCGCGGTCTGCGCGTCGACCAGGTGGGCGAGCACCGGCAGGCCCTTCTCGGCCGCCCACTCGTCGGAGGCCAGCAGCACGGTCGAGGCGCCGTCGGTGAGCGGCGTCGAGTTGCCCGCCGTCATCGTGGCCGCGGGGTCGCCCTTGCCGAAGACCGGCTTGAGCTTGGCGAGCTTCTCCACCGAGGAGTCCGGCCGGAGGTTGTTGTCGCGGGTGAGGCCCAGGTACGGCGTCACCAGGTCGTCGAAGAAGCCGCGCTCGTAGGCGGCGGCCATGTTGCGGTGCGAGCGGACGGCGAGCTCGTCCTGCTCCTCGCGGCCGATCTCCCACTCCTTGGCGGTGATCGCCGCGTGGTCGCCCATCGCCAGGCCGGTGCGCGGCTCGGCGTTGCGGGGGATCTCGGGGGCGATCATGCCCGGCCGGATCCGCCCGAGGGCCTTGAGCCGCTCGCCCACGGTCTTGGCGTTGTTCAGCGAGATGAGCACCCGGCGCAAATCGTCACCGACGGCCAGCGGGGCGTCGGAGGTGGTGTCCACGCCGCCGGCGATGCCGGACTCGATCTGGCCGAGGGCGATCTTGTTGGCGACCAGGACGGCGGCCTCCAGGCCGGTGCCGCAGGCCTGCTGGACGTCGTAGGCGGGGGTGGCCGGCGAGAGCTTCGAGCCCAGCACCGCCTCGCGGGTGAGGTTGAAGTCGCGCGCGTGCTTGAGGACGGCGCCGGCGACGACCTCCCCGACCTGCTGGCCCTGCAGGCCGAAGCGGGCCACCAGCCCGTCGATCGTCGCGGTCAGCATGTCCTGGTTCGACGCCTGGGCGTAGGCGGTGTTGGACCGGGCGAAGGGGATCCGGTTGCCGCCGACGATCGCGGCCCTGCGAGCGGCGGGGCGACCGGTGGGACGAGTCGTAGCCATGAGGACCTCCGAGGGTCAGGTGGAGTGGCCGGTACCCAGAGTATCAGGTACCGTCTGTCACATGAAAGCCGAGGCGGTGCGGCGTGCGTCGCAGGACAAGGTCGCCCACGGCGGCGAGCGCCGCGAGTCGGAGCGCGTGGTGGCCAGCGGCGAGCGCCGCGAGTCGAAGCGCGTGGCCAGCGGCGAGCGCCGCGAGTCGAAGCGCGTGGTGGCCAGCGGCGAGCGCCGCGGGTCCGAGCGCGTGGCCAGCGGCGCGGAGCCGGCCCGCGACCGCCGCGACTCCCGGTGGGACGAGCACCGCCGCGCCCGCCGGGCGGAGCTGGTGGAGGCGACCGTCCGCGCGGTCGGCAAGCACGGCGCCGGCGTCGGCATGGAGGAGATCGCCGCGGAGGCCGGCACCAGCAAGACCGTCGTCTACCGGCACTTCGCCGACCGCAGCGAGCTGTACGTCGCCGTCTGCACGCGGGTCGCCGCGCAGCTGGGCGAGGCGCTGCAGACCGCCATGGCGAGCAACAGCGAGCCCCGCCAGATGGTCACCGCCCTCGTCGAGACCTACCTGGCGTTCCTCGAGGCGGATCCGGAGCTGTACCGGTTCGTCGTCGCCCACCCGCTGCTCGACCGGCCGGTCGACGCCGATCCGGTGAGCACCCTCTCCGACCTCGTCGGGGAGCAGGCGGCCGCGCTGGTGGCGACCGCCCTCGAGCAGGCCGGGCGCGACCCGGCCGCCGCCGCGCCCTGGGGCCACGGCCTCGTCGGGCTGGTCCGCTCGGCCGCCGACTGGTGGCTGCGCACCGACCGCCCCATGCTGCGGCAGCACCTCGCCGAACACCTCACCGAACTCGCCTGGGCCGGCCTCTCCGGCGTCCTGGCCAGCACGAACGCACGTCCGACCGAGGAGGAACAGTGACGACCAGCCTGCCCCGCACCGTCGACCCGGCGCGGCTCCAGGAGGTGCTCGACGGGCGCTGGGCCCACGTGCGCCGCGACGCCCGCGAGCAGCTCGGCGACCCGGAGTACGCGCCGGTGTACGGCGAGACGATGCAGGAGGCGCGCGAGCGGATCACCCGGCTGGCCGCCAAGCTGGCCGCCACCGGGCGGGTGGGTCTGGGCTTCCCCAAGGAGTACGGCGGCGAGGCCGACGCCGGCGGCTCGGTCACCTCGATCGAGATGCTCGCGTTCGGCGACCTGTCGCTGATGGTCAAGGCCGGCGTCCAGTGGGGGCTGTTCGGCGGGGCCGTGCAGTTGCTCGGCACCAAGCGGCACCACGACGCCTACCTGCGCGACATCATGAACTTCGACCTGCCCGGCTGCTTCGCCATGACCGAGACCGGGCACGGCTCCGACGTCCAGCAGCTGCGGACGACGTGCACCTATGACCCCGAGACGCAGACGTTCGACCTGCACACCCCGCACCAGGCCGCCCGCAAGGACTACATCGGCAACGCCGCCAAGGACGGCCGCATGGCCGTCGTCTTCGCGCAGCTGGTCACCCGGGGCGAGAACCACGGGGTGCACGCCTGGCTGGTGCCGATCCGCGACGAGCAGGGCAACCCCTGCCCGGGCGTCACCATCGGCGACGACGGCCCCAAGGCCGGGCTGCTCGGCGTCGACAACGGCCGGCTGACCTTCGACCACGTGCGGGTTCCGCGCGACATGCTGCTGGACCGCTACGGCCAGGTCGCCGCCGACGGCACCTACACCAGCTCGATCGAGAACGAGACCCGCCGCTTCTTCACCATGCTGGGCACGCTGGTCCGCGGGCGGGTGAGCGTCGGGGGCTCGGCCGGGTCGGCCACCAAGATGGCCCTCGACATCGCCGTCCGCTACGGCGACGTCCGCCGCCAGTTCGCCGCGCCCGGCCGCGACCGGGAGATCGTCATCAACGACTACCTGGTGCACCAGCGCAAGCTGCTGCCGGCACTGGCCACCTCCTACGCGCTGCACTTCGCGCAGGAGGAGCTCGTCAGCACCATGCACGACGTCCAGACGGCGGTGCACGAGCACGGCCAGGAGATCGACGAGGCCGCGCAGCGGGAGCTGGAGAGCCGGGCCGCCGGGCTCAAGGTGGCCAACACCTGGCACGCCACCCGCACCATCCAGATGTGCCGCGAGGCCTGCGGTGGCGCCGGCTACCTGCAGGAGAACCGGCTGCCCTCGCTCAAGGCCGACACCGACGTCTTCTCGACGTTCGAGGGCGACAACACCGTCCTGCTGCAGCTGGTCGCCAAGGGCCTGCTCACCGGGTACCGCGACGCCTTCGGCTCGCTGGAGGGCTGGCACAAGGTCGCCTTCATCGCCGACATGGTCCGCGAGACGGTGCTGGAGCGGACGGCGGCCCGCGGGCTGATCGCGCGGCTGATCGACGCCGTCCCCGGCCGGGACGACGAGGCGCCGATGCTCGACCGCGGCTGGCAGCTGAAGATGTTCGAGTTCCGCGAGAAGCACACCCTCGAGGGCGCCATCAAGCGGCTGCGCAAGAACGCGTCGACCGAGGGCATGGAGCCCTTCGACATGTTCAACGACGTGCAGGACCACGTGCTGCGCACCGCGCAGACGCACATCGACCGCGTTGTCCTGGAGGCGTTCGTCGCCGGCATCGACCGGGCCACCGACCCCGACGCCAAGGCGCTGCTGGCCAGCGTCTGCGACCTGTACGCGCTGAGCACGATCGAGGCGGACAAGGGCTGGTTCCTCGAGCACGGCCAGCTCACCCCGGCCCGGTCCAAGCTGCTGACCAGCACGGTCAACCAGCTTCTCAAGGACCTGCGGCCGCACATGGCCACGCTGGTCGACGGGTTCGCCATCCCGCACGCGTGGAAGAACGCCGCGATCCTCGAGGAGGAGGCCGGCCGCCAGGAGGCCATGGCCGCCCGCGACGCGGAGCTGCGCGCGCGGACCGGCGCGCAGGCCCCCGGCGACACGGCGACCTCGGTGGACGTCCCGCCCGGCCAGTAGGAGGACCCTCCTGCCCCCCACCCCTCGCGAGCCTCGGGACGGGGCCACCGGAGCGGGACCGGGAGGATCCTCCCGTGAGCACCCTCGCTGCGGCGGCGGCCGACACGTTGCGCGTGCCGGCCGCCGTCGACCTGGCCGCCATCGTCGTCGGCGCCCTCACCGGCGGCCTGCTCGCCGCGAGGGAGGGGTTCGCCATCTCCGGGGTGCTGCTGCTGGCGGTCAGCGGCGGCCTGGGCGGCGGGCTGATCCGCGACGTCCTGCTGGCCCAGGGGCCGCCGGTCGCGCTGACCAACGAGGCCTACCTGCCCACCGTGGCCATCGCCGCCGCGGTGACCTTCTACTTCTCCGGCTGGCTGTCCCGGCTCACGGGGCTGCTCGTCGTCCTCGACGCCGTCACGCTCGGCTTCTTCACCGTCATCGGCGCGCAGAAGGCCCAGCTCGCCGGGCTGCCCAGCGCGTCGGTCGTCTTCATCGGCACGCTCACCGCCGTCGGCGGCGCCGTCATCCGCGACGTCCTGCTGGCCCAGCGCGCCGACATCGTGCAGCCGGGGCCGTACAACGCCGTGGCCGCGCTGATCGGCGCCACCGCCCTCACCGTGCTGGCCGGGCCGCTCGGGCTGCCCCCGCTCCCGGTCGCCGCGGTGGTCATCGTGCTCGTCGCCGCCCTGCGGGTGCTGTCGGTCTGGCGCGGCTGGGAGGCGCCGGTCGCCGTCGACCTGCCCGGCCGGGCGCGCTCCCGACTGCTCGCCCGGCGGGAGCAGCCGCGCCGCTCGCGTCGGTACCGCCTGCGGATCCGCCGGCGCTGATCCGCGCGCGGGCGGGACCGGCGGTCACCCACGAGGATGGGCCGATGACCGACCGCTCCCGCGACCACGACGTCGTCCTCTACGGGGCCAGCGGCTTCGTCGGCACCCTGCTGGCCGCCTACCTCGCCGAGGCCACCCCGCTGGGCATCCGGATCGCCCTCGCCGGACGCAACCGCGAGCGGGTGGAGGCCGTCCGGCAGCAGCTGCCGCCGGCCGGGCGGGACTGGCCGGTGCTCACCGCCGACACCCGGGACGCCGGTGCGCTCGCCGAGCTGGCCGCCTCCACCCGGGTGCTCGTCACCACCGTCGGGCCCTACGCCCGCTACGGGCTACCGGTGGTCGAGGCCTGCGCCCGTGCCGGCACCCACTACGCCGACCTCACCGGCGAGGTGCTCTTCGTCCGTGAGGCGATCGACCGCTACGACGCCCTGGCCCGCGAGAACGGCGCCCGCATCGTGCACGCCTGCGGCTACGACTCCATCCCGTCGGACCTCGCGGTGTACCTCACCGCCCAGCAGGCCCGGGCCGACGGCGCTGGCGGGCTGACCGAGGTGCGCACCGTCGCCACCGCCCGCGGCGGCTTCAGCGGCGGCACCATCGACTCGATGCGCGCCCAGCTGGAGGCGGTCGGGCAGGACCGGTCGCTGCGCCGCGTCGTCGGCGACCCGTTCGCGCTCAGCCCCGACCGCGCCGCCGAGCCCGACACCCGCCAGCCCCCGGACGCCGCTCCCCCGGCCCGCTCCCGCGACGGCCGGTGGACCGCGCCGTTCGTCATGGCCTCCTACAACACCCGGATCGTGCGGCGCAGCAACGCCCTGCAGGACTGGGCCTACGGGCGCGGGCTGCGCTACGGCGAGGCGATGGGCACCGGCCGCGGCCCGGTGGGCGCGGCCACGGCGATGGCCATGACCGGCGGCCTGGCCGCGCTGATGGGCGCGATGAGCTTCGGCCCGACCCGCGGCCTGCTCGACCGGGTGCTGCCGGCCCCGGGCACCGGCCCGGGCGAGGCCGCCCGCGAGCGGGGCTGGTTCCGGATGTCGGTCGACGCCACCACCGAGGACGGCCGCCGCTACCGCACCACCGCCGCCGGCCAGGGCGATCCCGGCTACAAGGCGACCGCGGTGATGCTGGGCGAGAGCGCGCTGGCGCTGGCGCTCGACACCGACCGGCTGCCCGACCGGGCCGGCTCGCTCACCCCGGCCACCGCGCTGGGCGACGTGCTGGTCGAGCGGCTGCGCGCGGCCGGGCACACCTACGAGGTGACCCCCGCCTGACCGGTCACCGGCCCGGCAGGTCCGCGCCCGCCTCCGGCTGCACTGCCGGGGCGGGCGCGATGCCCGGCGGCACGTGCTGGGCACCGGCCTCCGGCGGCCGCAGCCGGTCCTGCGGGTGCAGCCGGACGGCGAGCAGCGCGACGTCGTCCTCGGCGTCGGGCAGGAAGAGCCGGGCGAGCACCTGGTCGCACAGCTCCTGCAGCGGCAGGCCGGCGCAGTCGCGCAGCACGGTGAGCAGCGCGTCCGTGCCGGCGTCGAGGTCGCGGTCGCGGCGCTCCACGAGGCCGTCGGTGTAGAGCAGCACGGTGCTGCCGACGGCGAGGTCCTCGACGTGGTCGGTGCGGCGCACCCCCGCGTCGACGCCGAGCAGCAGGTCGGCCGGGAGCGCCGGGAGCACCCGCACGTCGCCGTCCGGGCCGATCACCACCGGCGGCGGGTGCCCCGCGCTGGACCACCGGAGCCGGGCGCGGTCCAGCCGCAGGTCGGTGTGGTCCTGCTCGAGCCGCGCCACCAGCGCCGTGGCCATGGTGTCCAGGGCCAGTCCGGCGATCGCGCGGTCCAGCTGGCTGAGCACCTGCGCCGGGGGTGCCCCGCTGGAGTAGCTGATGCCCCGCAGCAGGCCGCGCACCTGCCCCATCGACGCCGCGGCGTGCCGGTCGTGGCCGACGACGTCGCCGATGGCCAGCACCGTGGCGCCGCCGGCCTCGAGGAAGGCGTCGTACCAGTCGCCGCCGATCTCGGCTCCCGCGGCGGCCGGCACGTAGCGCACCACGATCTGGCAGTGGTCGGGCTCCGGCGGCGCGGTGAGCATGCTGTGCTGCAGGGCGTCGGCGAGGTCGCGCTGCTGCTCGTAGAGCCGGGCGTGGTGCACCGCGAGGCCGGCCCGCCGGCCGACCTCGACCGCGGTCGCCACCTCCGCCTCGGTGTGCCGGCCACGGGCCGCGCCGTTGAACAGGCCGAGCGCGCCCAGGGTCTGCCCGCGGGCGACCAGCGGGACGATCGCCCCCGAGGCGAGGTCCAGGTGGGCCAGCACGTCGCGGGTAGCCGGATCGGGGATCGCCCGCCGGATCACGGCCTCGTCGATGTCGGGGAGCACCAGCGGACGGCCGGTGCGGGTGACCACCTTGGCGCTGGCCTCGTCGGTCATGACGGCGACCATCGCGTGCACGTACTCCGCCAGCACCTTCCGGCGCGCGGGATCGTGGTGCGCCGAGGCCAGCTCGTGCAGCCGGCCCTGCTCGTCGGTGACCACCAGCCAGCACCAGTCGGCGAGGTCGGGGACGACGAGCCGGGCCAGCTGGTTGATCTGCTGGGTGATGTCGAGGCTGCCCGACAGCACCCGGCCGACCTCGGCCAGCAGCTGCAGCCGCTGGTTGGCCCGGGCCATGGCGGTGACCGCGCCGGCGCGCTCGGCGTCGGCCTGCACCCGGGAGACGCTGAGGGCGATCTGCGCGGTCAGCGCCTCGAGCACCTCGACGTCGCTCTCGGTGAAGGCGTGGTCGGTGTCCCAGAGGACGACGTAGGAGCCCAGCAGCCGGCCCTCGACCCGCAGGGGCAGGGCCGCCAGCGCCCGGATCCCGAGCAGCGGGGCCACCTCGGCCATCGCCGGGAAGCGCGCGGCCGCCTCCTCCGCCGTGGCGAACAGCAGCCGCTCGCCGTGCCGGGCGACGTACTGGGTGGGCAGGGTGTCGTCGAGCGGGACGGGGACCCCCTCCGCGGGGAGCTCGACCTCGGGGGCCTCGTGGGCGACGGCCTCGGCCAGCCGCCGGGTCAGGTGCACCCGCAGCTCGCTCCCGTCGGGCGTCAGCAGCGCCAGCCCGCTGGACGCCGCCCCGAGCACCCCTGCCCCGCTCAGCGCCACCTCGGCCAGCTCGACGGAGCCGGTGGCGTTGGCCAGCCGGGCGGCGACCTCGGCGATCGCCGCGGCCCGCTGCACGGCCGCCATCCGCCGTCCGGCCTGCTCGCGGGCGTCGGAGACGTCCAGCAGCGTGCCGAGGACGCGGACCGGCTCGCCCCGGCCGTCGCGGAGCACCCGGCCGCGGGCCACCACCCAGCGCACCGTGCCGTCCAGGTGCAGGATGCGGCACTCGACGGCGTAGCGGCCCGTCCGGTCGACGGCCTCGGCCATCGCCCGGCGGATCAGCTCGTGATCGTCGGGATGCACGTGCCGGGTCAGGACGACGTCCAGGTCGGGCATCTCGATCCCGCCGTCCAGGCCGAAGACCGCGGCGCACCGGTCGTCCCAGACGACCGCCCCGGTGCGCAGGTCCTGCTCCCAGATGCCGATCGAGCCGGCCTCGAGGGCCACCTCCAGCCGGGCCCGGGAGGCACCGACGGCCGACCGGGTCGCGGACAGCTCGAGCTCGGCGACGACGGAGGCGGCCAGCTGCTCCAGCAGCGCGGCGTCGTCGTCGGTCCAGTCGCGCGACCGCTCGTCGTAGGCCGCCAGCGCCCCGACCACCAGCCCGGAGGCGGAGACCAGCGGCGCGCCCAGGTAGGCCGTCACCTGCCCGCTGGTGACGGCCGGCAGCCCGGCGGTGCGCTCGTCGGCGCGCGCGTCGGGGAGCACCAGCGCCCGGCCCCGGGCCACGACGATCGCCGAGAGGGCCCCGGTGAGCAGCGCCGGTCCGCCGACGACGCCCGGCGGCAGGCCGTGCCCGCCCACGACGGTGTCCTGGTCGGTGAAGAGGGTGACCTTGGCGTGGCCGACGCCGAGCAGCCGCGCCGCCAGCCCGGAGAGCCGGTCGAAGGCGGCCGGCCCGGGCACTTCCAGCAGCAGCCGACGGGCGGCGGCGATGCGGTGCGCGTCGCCCAGCCCGTCCGGCTCGCCGGGCACCGGCACGGCGGGGACGGCCACGACCCCTCCTCGCTACGACGCCCGGCCCCGGTGGCTGAGTCGCCCCATGCTGTCACGACGCTGCAGCGGAACTGCTCGGTTCGCGCAACGGGTCGTGCTCCCCCTGAGGGGTGGAGGCGGGTTCTCCCAGGTCAAGGGCGGCGGCCGGCGCGCCGTTGGGGACACCATGTCGGCGACCCGCCTCACCCACCTGCCGGACTGCCGTCCGCTGCTGGCCGATCCCGACGACCTCACGCTCGTGTTCCAGCCGATCGTGGACCTCGCCGCCGCCCGGGTGGCCGGCTACGAGGCGCTCTCCCGCTTCCCGGGCACCGCCGGACCGGAGGTGTGGTTCGCCGCCGCCGCCGACGCCGGGGTCGCCCCGGAGCTGGAGGCGCTGGCGGTGCACAAGGCGCTGGCCGCCCTGCCCGGACTGCCGGACAACACCTTCCTGACCGTCAACATCAGCCCGCACCTGCTCGGCACCGCGCCGGTGCAGGAGGCCTTCGCCACCCGTCCCCACCTGGGCCGGCTGGTCGTCGAGCTGACCGAGCACGCCGCCGTCCCCGACACCGACGAGCTGCGCCGGCACACCGAGGCGCTGCGCGCCCGCGGCGCGCTCATCGCCCTGGACGACGCCGGCTCGGGCTACTCCGGCCTCCAGCAGCTGGCCACCATCCGGCCGCAACTGGTCAAGCTGGACCGCGCGCTGGTCACCGACGTCGACACCGACCCGGTGCGCATGGCGCTGGCGGAGATGGTCGGCGAGTTCGCCGGCCGGATCGACGCCTGGCTGCTCGCCGAGGGCATCGAGACCCCCGGTGAGCTGGCCGCCTTCACCCGGCTCGGGGTGCCGCTGGCCCAGGGCTGGCTGCTGGGCCGGCCGTCCCCCGGGTTCGCCGACCTGCCGCCGGAGACCGTCCGGCTGGTGCGCGCGCACGCCGCCCGCGCCCGGCTGAGCGAGACGGTGGCGAGCCTGGTGCGGCCGCTGCGCCAGGTCGCGGCCGGCGAGCCCACGCCGGGCGTGCCGCCGGTCGCGTTCGTCGGCCCGCGCGGCGAGCCGCTGGCACTGCGGCTGGCCGATCCGCGCACCGCCGAGGTCTACACCGCGCCGGTCTCGCTGCGCGTGCCGCCGGACGCCGAGGTCGCCGCCACGCTCTCCCGTGCGCTGACCCGCCCACCGGCGCAGCGGTTCGACCCGGTCCTCGTGACCGACCCCACCGGCGCCGTCCTCGGCCTGCTGCGGGTCGAGGACCTCGCCGCGGCCGGCGTCCGCCGCTGACCCAGACCCCGACCGCCCGCCCGGGCGCGCCGGCCCCCCACCCCGAGGAGAGATCAGTGAAGACCTTCGCCTGCGGCGACATCATCCCCGGCTGCGACGCGACGTTCACCGCCGCGGACGAGGCCGGCATCCTGGCCCAGACCCGCCGGCACGCCGTCGAGGCGCACGGCGCGCCCGAGCCCGGCTCGAGCTCCGACGCCGCGGTCGTCCCGCAGATCCGCACCGTCTGAGCCCGTGGCCCGGCTCGCGCCGGGCCTCCTCGTCACGACGACGCGGCGTCCAGCAGTGCGCGCTCGTCGTCGGTCAGGACGAGGTCCTGCATCGGCAGCAGCTCGGCGAGCTGCTCCACCGAACGGCCGCTGGCGATCGGCGCGGTCACCGTCGGCTGGTCGGCCAGCCAGCGCAGTGCCACGGCCGCCGGCCGCACGCCGTGCGCCGCCGCCACCTGCTCCAGCGCGTCGAGGACGCGGTCGCCCTGCTCCCCCACGTACTGCGCCGCGCCCTTCGCCCGCGGGGAGTCCACCCGCTCGCCGCTGCGGTACTTGCCGGTGAGGAAGCCCCTGGCCAGCCCGAAGTACGGGAACGTGCCGAGCCCGGCCCCGGTGACGACGTCGCGCAGCTCGCCCTCGTAGGCCGGCCGCTCCACCAGGTTGTAGTGCTGCTGCAGCGCCACGTACCCCCGGACGCCGAGCCGCCCGGCGGTCTCCAGCGCCTCGGTGAGCCGCTCGGCCGAGTAGTTCGAGGCGGCCGCGTACCGGACCTTGCCCGCCTGCACCAGCTCGTCGAAGGCCTGCAGCGTCTCCTCGAGCGGCGTCGTCCCGTCGTCGTAGTGGGCGTAGTAGAGGTCGATCCGGTCGGTCTGCAGGTTGCGCAGCGACCGTTCGGCCGCGGCGCGGATCTCCGGCGCCGACAGCGGGTGCTCCTTGCGCCCGGGCGAGGCCTTGGTGGCCACCACCATCCGGTCGCGCAGGCCGCGGGCGGCCATCCACGCCCCGAGGATCTGCTCCGAGCGCCCCTCGCCGTACATCTCCGCGGTGTCGACCATCGGGGCCAGCGCGCCCGGCACGGCGTCGACGAAGCGGTCGAGCAGCGCACCGGAGGTCGGCTCGTCGGCCGTCCAGCCGAACACGTTGCCGCCGAGGCAGAGGTCGCTGACGACGAGGTCGGTCCCGGGGAGCTGCGCCATGCCGCCCACGCTAGGTGGGGTCCGCGGGCCCCGCCGTCCGGGCGCGGGACCGGTGTGACGTGAGGGACCCGTCCACCCCCCTCCCTGGCGCAGCCGCAGGTCGGCATGGCAGCGTGCCCCACGGTCCGGCCCTCCGGACCCGCCCGACCGGCGCACCGCGCCCGAGGGCGTGCCCCCGTCCGGCGAACCGGGCGGGCCGCCGCCGGCTGGTGCCGAGACCGGGCCCAGCCGACCACCCGAGAGGATCCCCGTGAACAAGGCCGAACTCGTCTCCGCCATCGCCAAGCGCGCCGACGTGCCCGCCAGCACCGTCGACTCCGTGCTCGCCGGCCTCCAGGAGGAGCTCGTCGACGCCATCACCCGCGGCGAGAAGGTCGCCGTCTCCGGCCTGCTGACCGTCGAGCGCACGCAGCGCTCCGCGCGGACCGGCCGCAACCCGCAGACTGGCGAGTCGATCGAGATCCCCGCCGCCAACACCGTCAAGGTGACCGCCGGCTCGAACCTGAAGAAGGCCGCCAGCAACGTGCCGGTCTGATCCGCGCGTGCCGCCGGGCCGGCGTCGGCCCCGCGTGACGCGGCCCACAGCGACGTGGGCCAGGATGCGGGGCGGACGCCGGCCGAGCGGCCGGCGCGGGAACGGACGGAGCTCCGCGTGACGGCACTCGCGCTGCACACCGACCCGGCCGAGGTCGGCCTCGACCCGGCCCGGCTGGCCCGGCTCGACCGGCGACTGGCCCGCTGGGTGGACGACGGGCAGCTGCCCGGCTTCCTGGTGACCGTCGCGCGGCACGGCCGGCTGGTGCACGTCGGCCGGTACGGCTCCCGGGACGTCGAGAACGGCCGCCCGGTCGAGGAGGACACCCGCTGGCGGATCTTCTCGATGACCAAGCCGGTGACCTCGGTGGCGGCGATGATGCTGTACGAGGAGGGGGCCTTCCAGCTCACCGACCCGATCAGCCGCTGGCTCCCGGAGTTCGCCGAGACCCGCGTCTACGTCGCCGGGTCGGCGCAGAAGCCGGTCACCGCGCCGCTCATGGAGCCCATCCGGGTGTGGCACCTGCTTACCCACACCGCCGGGCTCACGTACGGCTTCCACCACGCCCACCCCGTCGACGCCATGTACCGCGCCGCCGGTCACGAGTGGGGCACTCCCCCGGGCGCCGACTCCGCCGAGGTCTGCCGGCAGTGGGCGGCGATCCCGCTGGTCTTCCAGCCGGGCAGCGAGTGGAACTACGGCGTCTCCACCGACGTCCTCGGCCGCCTCGTCGAGGTCGTCTCCGGGCAGCCGCTCGACGTGTTCTTCGAGCAGCGGGTCTTCGCGCCGCTGGGCATGACCGACACCTCCTTCGGCCTGCGCCCGGACGACGACGTCGACTCGCTGGCCCGCCTCTACGCCGCCGTCCCCGGCCGGCCGGGCGGCGCCCCCACCGGCTACGCCCCGCTCGACACCATGGGCGCCGCTGCGCACGCCAAGCCGGCGTTCCTCTCCGGCGGCGGAGGGCTGGTCTCGACCGCCGGTGACTACCTGCGGTTCGTCGAGATGCTCCGCCGCGGCGGCTCCTACGACGGCGGCCGGCTGCTCGGCCCGCGCACGCTGGCGCACATGGTGCGCAACCACCTGCCGGGCGACCAGGACCTCGAGACCTTCGGCCGGCCGCTGTTCGCCGAGACCCCGCTGCGCGGCGTCGGCTTCGGGCTCGGTTTCTCGATGGTCATCGACCCCGCCCGCTACGGCGTGGTGGCCAGCGTCGGCGACTACAGCTGGGGCGGGGCGGCGTCCACGGCGTTCTACGTCGACCCGGTGGAGGACGTGACCGTCACCTTCTACACGCAGCTGCTGCCGTCGAGCACGCTGCCGATCCGCAACCACCTGCGGCAGCTGGTGAACCAGGCGATCGCCGATTGAAGGAGCCGGGCATAGGAGGCTTCACCCACGTTCTCCGGCCCGAGACGTGCGTAAAGCCTCCTATGCCTCACAGGTAGCGGCGGTAGACGACGGTCGCCACCATCGCCGGCTTGCTGCCGCCCTCGACCTCGATCGTCACGCCCATGTTCAGCGTGATGCCGCCGTCGAAGGGGGTCGCCGACTCGAGCGTCGCCGTGGCGCGCACGCGGGAGCCCACGGGCACCGGAGCCGGGAAGCGCACCTTCTCGGTGCCGTAGTTGACGCCCATGCGGAAGCCGGTGATGTCGACGATCTGCGGCAGCAGCGCGGGGATCAGCGACAGCGTCAGGTAGCCGTGCGCGATCGGCCCGCCGAACGGGCTCTCGGCCCTGGCGCGCTCGACGTCGACGTGGATCCACTGGTGGTCACCGGTGGCCTCGGCGAACTGGTTCACCTGCTCCTGGGTGATCTCCACCCACTCGCTGGAGCCCAGCTGCTGGCCGACCAGCCCCTGCACACCCTCGATGCCGTCGACGGTCGTCTTCGCCATGGCACGGTCCCCTTCCGATCCGGCGGAGTCTGTCTGGTTGGCTGACTCCACCACACGGGCGACGGCGGGTGCGACGGGGAGGTCCGGGGTGCTGCGACTGGGGGCCCTCGACGTGCCCGACGGGCGGTTCGTGGTCATGGCCATCGTCAACCGGACGCCGGACTCGTTCTACGACCGCGGCGCCACCTACGAGCTGGACCGGGCCGTCGAGCGGGTGGACCGGGTGGTGGCCGAGGGCGCCGACATGGTGGACGTCGGCGGCGTCAAGGCCGCGCCCGGCGAGGAGGTCGACGCCGCGGAGGAGATCCGCCGCACCGTCGACCTGGTCGCCGCGATCCGGGCGGCGCACCCCACGCTGCCCATCTCGATCGACACCTGGCGGGCCGAGGTCGCGCGCGAGGTGCTGGCCGCCGGCGCCGACGTCGTGAACGACGCCTGGGGCGGCGTGGACCCCGAGCTCGCGGCGGTCGCGGCCGAGGCCGGCGCGGGCATCGTCTGCACGCATGCCGGCGGGCTGCCGCCGCGCACCCGGCCGCACCGGGTGACCTACGACGACGTGGTCGCCGACGTCGTCCGGAGGACCACGGCCCTCGCCGAGGCCGCGGTCGCGGTCGGCGTCGACCCCGAGCGGGTGCTGGTCGACCCCGGCCACGACTTCGGCAAGAACACCCGGCACTCGCTGGAGGCCACCCGCCGGCTCGGCGAGCTGGTCGGCACCGGCTGGCCGGTGCTGGTGGCGCTGTCGAACAAGGACTTCGTCGGCGAGACCCTCGACGTGCCGCTCGAGGAGCGGCTCACCGGCACCCTCGCGGCCACCGCGGTGAGCGCGTGGCTCGGCGCCCGGGTGTTCCGCGCGCACGACGTCGCGCCCACGCGGCAGACGCTGGACATGGTGGCCTCGATCCAGGGCACCCGGCCGCCGGCGCGGACGGTCCGCGGCCTCGCCTGAGCCGCTGCTCCACACGATCAGGGTCCCTGGTCGTACGGCGTCCTCCCCGGCCGCGCACCGTCGGGGAGGACCTCACGGGATCAGGGACCCTGATCATGTGCCGGCCCACGCGCCCCGCCGGGGCCCTCGCTAGCGTCCCCCGCATGGCCGCCACGGGTTTCCACACCGCCGACGAGCTGAACGCCCTGCTCCCGGGCACGCTGCCGGGTCTGCTCGGCCTCACGATCACCGCGCACGAGCCGGGTCGCCTCGAGGCCGCGCTCGACGTCCGTCCCGAGCTCCTGGCGCCCAACGGCTACCTGCACGCCGCGACCGTCGTCGGCCTGGCCGACACCTCCTGCGGCCTGGCCACCCGCGCGCTGCTGCCCGAGGGGTCGGTCGGGTTCACCACGATCGAGCTCAAGTCCAACTTCCTCGGCACGCTGCGTGAGGGCCGGCTGACCGCGGTCGCGACCAACGCGCACGCCGGCCGCAGCACCCAGGTGTGGGACGCCGTCGTCCGCGACGCCGCGACCGACAAGGCCCTCGCGCTGTTCCGGTGCACCCAGTCGGTGCTCTGGCCGCGGTGAGCCGCCGGGCGACCCTCTGGTGACGTGCGTCTCGCGGAATGTGAGACTGGCGCCACACCAGCCCCGAGGAGGAGCACCGTGGCTCTGGCCAGCCGCTATCCCGACGTCGAGATCCCGAACGTCTCCGTACCGCAGTTCGTCCTCTCGGCCGGGAGGGACCGGCCCGACGCCCCCGCGCTGATCGACGGCCTGAAGGGCGACACGATCACGCACGGCCAGCTGGCCGGTTACGTCGACCGGGTGGCCGCCGCCCTGGCCGCGCGCGGCCTGGTCAAGGGCGACGTCGTCGCCGTCTTCTGCCCGAACACCCCGTGGTTCCCGGTCGTGTTCCACGGCATCGCGGCCGCCGGCTGCGTCATGTCGCCGATCAACTCGCTGTACACGCCGCACGAGATCGCCTTCCAGCTGAAGGACTCCGGCGCGAAGGTGCTGATCACCGTCTCGCCGTTCCTCGACCGCGCGCTGGCCGCCGTGCAGGAGACGCCGGTCGACGAGGTCATCGTCATGGACGGCGCCGAGGGGCACGCCTCGCTGCTGGACCTGCTGACCAGCGACGCCCCGTCGGTGCAGGTCGACATTGACCCGGCCGAGGACCTGGTCACGCTGCCCTACTCCAGCGGCACGACCGGCCTGCCCAAGGGCGTGATGCTCACGCACCGCAACCTCGTGGCCAACGTCGCGCAGTGCCGGCCGCTGATCCGGCTGGGCGAGGACGAGCGGATCATCGCCGTCCTGCCGTTCTTCCACATCTACGGCCTGACCGTGCTGATGAACCAGGGCCTGGCCTGGGGCGGCGCCGTGGTCACCCTCCCGCGGTTCGACCTGGAGGACTTCCTCCGCACCATCCAGGACCACAAGATCACCCGGGCCTTCGTCGCTCCGCCGATCCTGCTGGCCCTGGCCAAGCACCCGCTGGTCGACCAGTACGACCTGTCCTCGCTGACCTCGATCCTCTCCGGCGCCGCCCCGCTCGACGAGCAGCTGGCCCAGGCCGCGCAGCAGCGGCTGCGCAAGGGCGCCGACAGCGGCGTCACGGTCGCGCAGGGCTACGGGATGACCGAGCTGTCGCCGGTCTCGCACACCACCCCCGACGAGGGCGCCGAGCCGCCGGGCGCGCAGAGCCCGGTGCCGAAGGGCTCGGTCGGCTACGCGGTGCCCAACACCGAGTGCCGGCTGATCGACCCCGGGACCGGGGAGGACGCCGCGGCCGGCGAGCGCGGTGAGCTGTGGGTGCGCGGGCCGCAGGTGATGAAGGGCTACCTCAACAACGAGGAGGCCACCCGCAACACCCTGGACGCCGACGGCTG
This sequence comes from Blastococcus sp. SYSU D00820, assembly GCF_054050695.1. Lineage (NCBI taxonomy): Bacteria > Bacillati > Actinomycetota > Actinomycetes > Geodermatophilales > Geodermatophilaceae > Blastococcus > Blastococcus sp. SYSU D00820. The sequence continues at coordinate 62,150 of NZ_JBJGZW010000012.1, read as the reverse complement.
GCTGCACACCGGTGACGTCGCCGTCGTCGACGACGAGGGCCGCTTCACCGTGGTCGACCGCGTCAAGGAGCTGATCAAGTACAAGGGCTACCAGGTGGCCCCGGCCGAGCTCGAGGCCGTGCTCCTGGGCCACCCGGAGATCGCCGACGCCGCGGTGATCGGCGTGCCGGACAAGGAGAGCGGCGAGGAGCTGCCCAAGGCCTTCGTCGTCCGCTCGCCGGGCTCGGAGATCACCGAGGATGCGGTCATGGCGTTCATGGCCGAGCGGGTGGCGCCGCACAAGAAGATCCGGTTCGTCGAGTTCATCGAGCAGGTGCCGAAGTCGGCGGCCGGGAAGATCCTGCGCAAGGACCTCAAGAACCGCTGAGACGGAGGCCGGGAGTGCAGCTTTCCTGCGCTCCCGGCCTCCATCAGCCGCGGACGGCGTCGCGCAGGCGCAGCCACCGGTCCTCCCCGAGCCGCAGCAGCCACCGCAGCCGGCGGGGCGCGGTGCCGATGAGCAGCACCCGCTCGGCCGGCGAGGCCGCGTCCAGGAACCACGGGACGCCGAAGAGCGCGGACCCGGCGGCGGACCGGAACCGCCGCTCGCAGTCGACCAGCGACACTCGGTGCCCGTGCTCGTGCCCGGTTCCGGCCACCGCGGCGCGCGCGTCGAGCAGGTCGGCGAGGTCGGCCAGCGCCCGCGCCAGATGGGGGGCGCCGGCGGAGACGTCGGCGCCGAACAGCGGCAGCGCCTCGGCGGCGCGGACCGCGGCGGTGTGCACCGGGACGTCGTCGTGCCGGTCGGCGCTGCCGCGGACGGCGGCCAGCACGCCCTGGGCGAAGGCCTCCACCGCCTGCTGGCGCGCCGGGCAGCAGGGTGCGTCGAAGACGATGCCGGTGACCGCGTCGGCCAGCGTGCGCACCTCGCCGCGCAGCGCCCGCAGCTCGACCGGGCAGGCGTCGGCGACCGTCGTGGTCACCGGCGGGCGGGCAGCCGGCAGGGTCAGGGCCGGGCTGCGGTGGGCGGGACGGGCGGCAGTCGTCGTGGAGGTCATGGGCACAGGCTCGCCACCACCGCTGGTACGGGGCTTGCACCGCACTGGTGCCGCACCGGGCGGGACGCTGGCCGAGCGTCGCCGGCGTGGCCTACCCTCGCGCCCGCCATGGCTGCCGGTGTCGAGTTCGGGGTGCTGGGCGGCGTCTGGGCACGCCGCGCCGGCAGTGACGACGCCGTCGACCTCGGCGGGCACCGGCAGCGCTCGGTGGTGGCCCGGCTGCTGGTCGCCCGCGGGGGCGTCGTCCCGGCCGACCTGCTGGTCGCCGACCTCTGGCACGCCGAGACCCCGCCGCGCGCGCTGGCCGCGCTGCAGGCCCACGTCAGCCACCTGCGCCGGGCGCTGGAGCCCGACCGGCCGCCGCGCACCCCCGCCCGCCTGCTGGTCACCGTGCCGCCCGGCTACGCCCTGCGCCCGGCGGGGGACGACGTGGACGCCCTACACGCCGGGCGGCTGCTCGGCGAGGGCGACCGGCTGCTCGAGGCCGAGCCCGCCGCGGCGCGGGACCGGTACGCCGCCGCACTGGAGCTGTGGCGCGGTCCGGCGTATGCCGAGTACGCCGACGAGCCGTGGGCCCAGCCGGAGGCCGCCCGCCTGGAGGAGCTGCGGCTGACCGCGGTGGAGCGGTGGGCCGCGGCGTCGCTCGCAGCCGCCGGCGGGCCGGATCCGCTGGCCCGGCTGCAGGCGCACGTGGCCGAGCACCCGCTGCGCGAGGAGGGCTGGCGGCTGCTGGCGCTCGGTCTCTACCGCGCCGGCCGGCAGGCCGACGCGCTGGCGGCGCTGCGCCGGGTGCGCACGCTGCTGGCCGAGGAGCTCGGCGTCGAGCCCGGCCCGGCGCTGCGCGCGCTGGCCGACGACGTCCTGGCGCAGGCGCCGCACCTGATGCCCGCCGCCGCACCGGTCCGGGTGGCGCCGCCGGCCGCGCCCGCCCCCGAGCCGGCGCCTGCTCCCCGGCCGGGGCTGGTCGGCCGCGACACCGAGCTGGCCGCGCTGCGGGAGGCGGCGGCGCGCGCCGCCGCGGGGCACGGCGCGGTCGCCGTCGTCACCGGCGAGGCCGGCAGCGGCAAGTCCGCGCTGGTCGAGGGGCTCGCGGCCGAGCTGGCCGGCGCCGGCTGGCGGACGGTGCTGGCCCGCTGCCCCGAGACGGCCGGGGCACCCGCGGGCTGGCCCTGGGCCGAGGCGCTGGGCCGGCTGGCCCGCAGCGCGCCGCCGCCGGAGCCCGAGCGGCTGGCGCCGCTGCTGGACGAGGACGCCGCCACGACCGGCGGGGACGCCGCGGCCGGCCGCTTCCGGCTGCACCGGGCGGTCGGTGACTGGCTGGGCGGGCTGGCCCGCCGCGCGCCGCTGCTCGTCGTCCTCGACGACCTGCACCGGGCCGACGGCGAGACCGCCGGCCTGCTGCTCGACGTCGTCGCCGCGCTGGCCGGCGCGCCCGCGCTGGTCGTCGTCGCCACCCGGCCCGAGCCGTTGCCGCGCCTGGACGAGGTGCTGGCCGCGCTCGCCCGCCGCTCCCCCACCCGCCTGGCGCTGACGGGCCTGGACGACGACGCGGTGGGCCGGCTGGTCGACGAGGTCGTCCCCACGCCCGTCGACGCCGCCGTGCGGGCGGCCATCGCCGAGCGCACCGGCGGCAACCCGTTCCTCGTCCGGGAGCTGGCGCGGCTGGTCTCCACCGGCGCCGACGTGCGGGCGGTGCCCGGTGGCGTGCGCGACGTCGTCCGCTCCCGGCTGGCGGCCCTGCCGGCGCAGACCGCCAGCCTGCTGCGGGTGGCCGCGGTGATGGGGCGTGACGTGGACGTCGAGGTGCTGCTCACCGCCGCCCAGGTCCAGCGGGGGGACGACGAGGCGGTGGTCGACGCACTGGAGTCCGCACTGGTCAGCGGGCTGCTGGTGGAGCCGGGGCCCGGGCGGCTGCGCTTCGTGCACGCCCTCGTCCGCGACACCCTCTACGACGACCTCTCCTCGCTGCGGGCCACCCGGCTGCACGGGCGGGTCGCGCAGGCGCTGGAGGAGCTGCGCCCGCACGACGTCACGGCACTGGCCCACCACTCGGAGGCGGCCGGCCCGGCGCACGCGGCGGCGACCGCGCGATGGGCGGCCGCCGCGGCCGAGCTGGCCGAGCGGCGGTTCTCCTTCGTCGAGGCCGCGGGCTGGTGGCAGCGGGCGGAGGCGGCCGCGACCCTCGCCGCGCCGGAGGACTCCGTGGCCGGACTGCGGCTGCTCGCCCGGGCGGCGCGTGCAGCCACGCTCTCGGGCGACATGCCCTCCGGCTGGGCGCTGCGCACCCGCGGGCTGGCCGCGGCCCGCGCCGCCGCCCCGGAACTGGCCGCGGAGCTGCTGGTCGCCTGCGACGTCCCGTCGCTGTGGGCACCGCGGGCCACCGCCCCCGACGCCGCGCTGATCGAGGCCGTGGAGGCGACCGCCGCGGCGCTGCCCCACCGGCCGGACCTGCGGTCGCGGCTGCTGGGCGTCCTCGCCTTCGAGCTGGCCGGGCATCCCGACGACGACCGGGGGTACCGGGCGAGCCTGGAGGCGGTGGCCCTGGCGCGGGAGACCGGCGACCCGCTCGTGCTGGCCTCCGCGCTCAACGCCCGGTACCTCAACACCTACCGGCACGGCGGCCTGGACGAGCGCCTGGCGCTGGGCCGGGAGCTGCTCGACCTCGCCCGCCGCGAGCAGTTCGGCGTGTACGAGGCGACCGCCCGGCTGGTGCTGCTGCAGCACAGCTGCGGCGTCCTGGACCTGGCGACCGCCGACGAGCACGCCGCCGAGGCCGAGCGGCTGGCCGCCACCTACGGGCTGCAGCTGCTGCACGCGATCGCGCTCTGGTACCGCGGGCTGCGGCACGCCGTCGCCGGCGACCTGCCGGCGGCCGAGGAGGCCTACGGCGCGGCCGACGCCGCGGTGGGCTCGAGCGGCTTCTGGGCCGACCAGGCGCACGGGCTGTGGTGGATGAGCGTGTTCTGCCTGCGGGTGGCGGCGGGGCGGCACGAGGGGCTGGTGGCGGCCACGCGGGCGATCCACGCGGTCGCGCCCGTCGAGCTGCACGAGATGTACTGCCTCGCCCTGCTGCTGGAGGGCCACGAGGAGGAGGCACGCCGGCTGGCCGCCACCCGCAACGCGATCGCCCCGGACTGGTTCACGCCGATGTACCTCGGGCACCGGGCGCTGCTCGGGCTCGGTCTCGGCGACCGCGCACGGATCGACGAGGCCTACGCCGGGCTGCTCCCGCACGAGGACGCCGTCTGCGCGGCCTGGACGGCGACGGTCGCCCTGGGACCGACCGCCACCCTGCTGGCCCGGCTGGCCGCCGCCCGGGGCGACCGCGCCGCCGCCGAGGCCCACCGGCACCGGGCCGTCGAGGTCGCCGGGCGGACCGGCAACCCGTACTGGATCGCCGCCGCCCGGACCGCCCTCGACTGACTCCCCTCAGGCGCCGACGAGCAGCGCGCGGCGGCGCTGCCAGCGCGGCTCGGCCACCTTGAGCAGCAGGCGCAGGGGCGGGCCGGCCACCTCCAGCAACGCCGCCCGCTCCTCCGCGGAGCACTGCGCGGCGACCCAGGGCAGGACGAAGAGCATGTGTCCCAGGCTGCTGCCCTTGCGGAACCGGGCCTCGCAGGTGGCGAAGTCACCCGCGGAGACGTGCGTGCGGATGACGGGGAAGACCTCGGCCTCCTCCTCGGTGATGTGCTCGTCCAGGAGGTCGGCGACCTGCGTCATCACCCGGCCGAGGACGGCGGCCGAGGCGGCGGAGCCGTCGCGGGTGAAGACGGCGAGCGCGTCCTCGGCGCGGGCGAGGACGCCGTGCAGCACGGTGTGGTCGTCGGTGAGGGGCTCGAGGTCCACGACCGGCCCGGCGGAGGCGGCGATGACCGGCCAGAGGACGTCGTCCTCCCGGCTGTGGTGCACCTCGATCTCGTGGAGCACCTCGGTCGCGTACTCGACCACCGCGCGCCGCCGGGACGGCGGGCAGGGGGCGCCGGCGCCGATCGCGGTGGCGGCGACGGCGACGTCGCGGGCGCCGGCCCGCAGGGCGCGGTGGATCAGCCCGAACATCGTCAGGTCGGCCTCGGGGTCGCCGGGGCGGCGGGGGGTCACGGGGAACGGGAGCGGAGGGGTCTGCGTCGTCATGGCGGCAGCCTCGGCCGCAGCACTTACCGGCCACTTGCCGCTCACTTCGCCGGCGGGATGCTGGGCGGGCCCTGCGAAGGGGGCCTCCTAAGGTCGGGGCATGCGCGCGGTGACCCTCGACGGATCCGGTGGCCCCGAGGTGCTCGGCTGGGGGGAGGCGCCCGATCCCGTGGCCGGTCCCGGCGAGGTGGTGGTCGACGTCGTCGCCACCGCCGTCAACCGGGCCGACCTGCTGCAGCGGGCCGGCCACTACCCGCCGCCGCCGGGCGCGAGCGAGATCCTCGGCCTGGAGTGCAGCGGGGTGATCAGCGAGGTCGGCGCGGACGTGACCGGCTGGTCGGTGGGTGACGAGGTGTGCGCGCTGCTGGCCGGCGGCGGCTACGCCGAGCGGGTCGCCGTGCCGGCCGGGCAGCTGCTGCCCCGCCCCGCCGGCGTGGAGCTGGCCACGGCCGCCGCGCTGCCCGAGGTGGTGTGCACGGTGTGGTCGAACGTCTTCATGCGCGCCCAGTTGCGCCGCGGCGAGTCCTTCCTCGTGCACGGCGGCGCCAGCGGCATCGGCACCATGGCCATCCAGCTGGCCGCGCGCGCCGGCGCACGGGTGTTCACGACCGCCGGCTCCGCGGCCAAGCTGGCCACCTGCCGCGAGCTCGGGGCCGACGTGGCGATCAACTACCGCGACGAGGACTTCGTCGAGCGGGTGCGCGAGGAGACCGGCGGCGCGGGGGTCGACGTCGTCCTGGACAACATGGGCGCCAAGTACCTGGCGCGCAACGTCGCCGCCCTCGCCACCGGGGGCCGGCTGGTGTGCATCGGCATGCAGGGCGGCACGAAGGCCGAGCTCGACCTCGGCCGGCTCATGGCCAAGCGCGCCTCGGTGCACGCCACCACGCTGCGGTCCCGGCCCACCGACGGCCCCGGCGGCAAGGCCGAGATCGTCGCGGCGGTCCGGCACGACGTGTGGCCGGACGTCGAGCGCGGGGTGGTGCGGCCGATCGTCGACCGGCGGCTGCCGATGTCGCGGGCCGCGGAGGCCCACCGCGTGGTGGAGGCCAGCGAGCACGTCGGCAAGGTGCTGCTGCTGAGCGACTCGTGACCGCCGGACCCCCGATGGCCGAACGCATCCTCGCCGTCGCGGGGGAGCTCTTCGCGCGCCAGGGGTACCACGGGACGTCGACCCGGGACATCGCGGCAGGCGTGGGGGTGCGCCAGCCGTCCCTGTTCCACCACTTCGGCTCGAAGGCGGCGATCCTGGGCGCGCTGCTGCGCCACAGCTACGGGCCCACCAGCGCCGTCGCGGCCCGGCTGGTGGCCTCGCCGGGCTCACCCACCGCCCGGCTGCACGCCTACCTGCTGTGGGACCTCCGCTACGTCTACCGGTCGCAGTTCGTGCTGCAGGGCCTCCACCAGGAGGACCTCCTCGACGACCCCGCCCTCGCCGACGTCCGGGGTCTCGCCGAGCTCCTGCACGGGAGCATCCGGCGGCTGCTCGCCGAGGCGGTCGCCGCCGGCGAGGTCGAGCCGGTCGACACCGCGACCGTCCGGGAGCTGCTGACCGGCATCACGCTCACGCACATCCGGCTGCACGCCGAGGAGACCATGTCCGGTGCCGGGGCCGCCGACCCCGAGCACCGGGCGGCCGAGACCGTCCGGCTGGTGGTCCGGGGGCTGCTCGTCGACCCCTCCCGGTACCCCGCGGTGGCGGAGGAGAGCGCCGTCCTGCTCCGCGACCTCCCCTGACCTGCCTGTCGGCCGATAGGCTGGCACCGTCCCGGGCAGCGGCGCCCACGCACTCGTCGAGAGGCCTTCCCGTGACCACCACCGCGCCCTCGCCCGACCGGACCGCCGCGGCACCCGGGCCCGCGGCCGAGGAGGCCCGGCTGCGCCGGGAGCTGGCCGCGGTCTACCGGCTGGTCGACCACTTCGGGATGACCGATCTGGTCTTCACGCACATCTCGGTGCGGCTGCCCGGCCCGGACCACCACTTCCTGATCAACCCCTACGGGCTGCTGTTCGAGGAGGTCACCGCCTCGTCGCTGGTGAAGATCGGGCTGGACGGCGCGCCGGTCGAGCCGACGCCGTACCCGGTGAACCCCGCCGGTTTCGTGATCCACAGCGCGATCCACGCCGCCCGCGAGGACGCGCAGTGCGTGCTGCACACCCACACCCGGGCCGGCTGCGCGGTGGCCGCGCTCGCCGACGGGCTGCTGCCGGTCAACCAGATGTCGATGGAGTTCACCGGCCGCGTCGGCTACCACGACTACGAGGGCGTCGCCCTCAACGAGGCCGAGCAGGCCCGGCTGGTGGCCGACCTCGGGAGCCATCCGGTGATGGTGCTGCGCAACCACGGGCTGCTGACCGTGGGGGCGACGCCCGCGCAGGCGTTCCTGCGCATGTTCTACCTGGAGCGCGCGTGCCAGATCCAGGTCACCGCCCAGGCCGCCGGCCCGCTGGTCCTGCCGCCCGACCACGTGGTCGCCCACGCCGGCCGGCAGCTCAACGGGGAGCCGACCGGCGACGACCTGACCGACGACGTCGGCCTGGATCTCGCGTGGGCCGCCCTGCTGCGGCTGGTGGAGCGGCGCTACCCCGACTTCGCCGACTGACGCCGGCGCCCCGGGAACCGCGGGTCGCGGTCCCCGGGGCGCCGGATCAGCGGAGGGTGTCGGCGACCAGCCGCTGGAAGACCGCCGTCACCTGGTCCCACGAGGGCACCAGGTGGTTCCGGTCGGCGGCCGGGGAGCGCCGCGCGGACTGCAGGCGGGCGAGGATCGGCATGTCCTGGTCGTTGACCTCGAACAGCACCGAGCACAGCGCCTCGCGCTCCGGGGCGTACTCCGGGCCGGCCGCCGAGGAGTCGACGAACACGGCCATGTGCTCGACGGTGCGGTCGGGGGCCTCCGGGGAGAACGCGATGACCTGGAACCAGTCGGCCTCCAGGAACACCAGGGCGTTCGGGAAGACGCAGAAGATGTCCTGCGCGGCGTGCAGGTGCTCGGGCACCTCACCGAGCAGCGGCAGGGACTTCTCCGTCTTCTTCGCCTTGCCGGCGGCACCCCGGGGGTAGCTGCCGCCCATCACCCGCTCGGCCAGCACGACGTCGTCGATGTCGAGCGCGGCGGCGGCCGGTCCGACCTGCGGGTGGACGAAGGGCAGGTGGTAGAAGTCGAGGAAGTTCTCGACCACCAGCTTCCAGTTCGCCGGCACCTCGTAGGTGCGCTCCTCGGCCAGCGAGATGCGGGTCAGGTCGATCGGGGCCCAGCGCTGCAGCAACGGCTCGAGGAGCGTCTCCAGCGGCTCGACGTCGTCGCGGAAGGCCACGAAGACCATGCCGGCCCACTCGGTGTGCCGCACGGGCAGGAGCCCGAGCTGGGCGCGGACCTCTTCCTCCGGGCCGCCGGCGGCCTGGCCGCCGTCGCGGTTCCAGAAGGGTGCGGAGCACAGCGCGCCGTCGTGCCCGTAGTTCCACGCGTGGTACGGGCAGCGGATCCGGCGAGTGACGGTCGGCTCCTCGACGAGGAGCATGCCGCGGTGCCGGCAGGCGTTGTGGAACACGTGCAGCTCGCCGGAGCGGTCCCGGCTGAGCAGCAGCGGCCGCCCGGCGACCTCGATCGGGTGCACGGCGCCGGGCTCGGCCGCCCAGTGCGTGAAGCCGGCCCAGCTCCAGCCGCCGGCGAAGACGGCCTCGCGCTCGCGGGCGAAGTACTCCGGGTCGGTGTAGGCGGCCGCGGGCAGGATCGACCGGCCCACCGAGCGGTCGGTCAGCGGACCGGGGTGGATGCGGGTGGAGGTCTCGGTCAGGGGGCGTTCCGGAGCGACGGTCATGGCAGCACCTCGGGCGGAGTGGTCACGGACACCGGGCCGGCTCGTCGTCGAGCGTGCCTATCGGCTGATAGGTTGACGCTAGCGCATGACGGCCCCGGGGAGGAAGACGTGACGACGACCGGTCAGCGGCTGGTGGTGTCCCAGTCCCTCTGGGCGATGGAGGACCTGCCGCTCGGGGGCCCGCAGTGGACGCTGCCGGAGCGCGTGGCGGCGATCGCCGACGCCGGCTTCGACGGCCTGGCCGTCGACCTCGGCGCCCGCCAGGCACCCGCGGCCGCCGACCTGCGCCCTCTGGCCGAGGACGCCGGCCTGCGGGTGCAGGTCTTCGCCTTCGTCAGCGAGCAGCGCCCGCTGGCCGAGGCCCTCGCCTACGCCGCCGACGTCGGTGCCCGCTCCATGGTCCTGTGCGGCCAGGTCTTCCCTGCGGGGGTGGCGGAGGCCGCCGCCACCGTGCGCGGCTGGCTGGCGGAGTCGTCGGCCGCCGGCATGCCGGTGGAGCTCGAGACGCACCGGTTCACGCTGACCAACGACCTGCACGCCACGGTCGCCCTGCTGGACGCGGTGCCCGAGCTGCCGCTGGCGGTCGACCTGTCGCACTACGTCGTCGGCAACGAGCTGCCCGACGGCCCGGACCCGCGCATCGATCCGCTCCTGGACCGGGTGCTGGAGCGCGGCACCTCCTTCCAGGGCCGGATCGCCACCCGGGGGCAGGTGCAGGTCGGCCCGCGGTTCCCGCAGCACGCGGGGGCCGTGGCTCGCTTCCGCGGGTGGTGGGCGCAGGGCTTCGCCGCGTGGCGGGCCCGCAACACCGCGGACGCCGAGCTGTCGTTCGTCTGCGAGCTCGGCACCACGCCCTACGCCATCACCGGGCCGGACGGCGCCGAGATCAGCGACCGGTGGGCCGACGCCCTGCTGCTCGCGGACTGGGCGCGGGAGCTGTTCGCGGCTGCGGCGCCCGCTCAGGACTGACCCGGCCGCACGACGGCGCCGTCGGGTTCCCGGCCGCCGAGCACCGCGGCCACCGCGGCGCCGGCGAGCCGGGCCGGGCGCCGGGCGGCCTCCGCCGAGTACCAGGCCGCGTGCGGGGTGACCAGCAGGTTCGGTGCCGAGAGCAGCGGCTCGCCGGGTGCGGGCGGCTCCACCGGGAGCACGTCGACGGCCGCGCCGGAGAGGTGGCCCGAGCGCAGTGCCGCGGCCAGTGCGGCCGAGTCGACCACCGCACCGCGCGAGACGTTGACCAGCGCGGAGCCCGGCCGCATGGCCGCGAGCGCCGCGGCGTCCACCATCCCCTCGGTGTCCGGGGTCAGCGGCACGTGCAGGCTGACCACGTCGGCCGTGGCCAGGAGCTCGGCGGGCGGCACCCGTCGGACGCCGAGGGCCACGAGCTCCCGGGGCTCGCTGCGGGCCGCCACCACGACCGCCATGCCCAGCGCGCGGGCACGGACGGCCACGGCCCGCGCGATCGGACCGGACCCGAACAGGCCCAGCACCGAGCCCGCCACCCGGCGCGGGGGCGCGGCGGACACGTCCCAGCGGCCGGCCCGCACGCTGGCGTCCAACGCCGGCACGGACCGCAGCAGGGCGAGCACCAGCGCGAGGGTGTGCTCGGCGACCTCCTCCGTGCAGTACTCGCGCACCCGCGTCACCCAGATCCCGCGGGCGGCGGCCTCGGCGAGCGGCAGGTGGTCGCACCCGGTCGAGGTCGCGGCGAGCACCCGCAGGGCCGGCAGCCCGGCCAGCGCGGCGGCCGGCACGGGGGTCTCCGGACCGGCGAGCACGGCGAGGACGTCGGCGCCTGCGGGAACGGCGGTCGCCGCGGTCACCGGCAGCGGCAGCCCCGCATCCGCGAGGACAGCGGCCACCTCGGCGGGGTCGGCGAGCGGGTCGAGCACCACCACCCGGCCGCGGTCAGCGCGCAGGGGCCATCACCGACAGCAGCTCGTAGGCGACGTGCGAGGCAGCCACACCGGTCAGCTGGGCGTGGTCGTAGGCCGGGGCCACCTCGACGACGTCGGCCGAGACGACCTGCCTGCCCCGCAGCGCCCGCAGCATCGCCAGCAGCTCCCGGCTGGTCAGCCCGCCGGCCTCCGGCGTGCCCGTACCTGGCGCGTGTGCCGGATCCAGCACGTCGATGTCGATGCTCACGTACACGGGCCGGTCCCCGAGCCGGGCCAGCATCCGCTCGATCGTCGCGGCCAGGCCGTCGATCTGGACGTGGTCGGCGGTGATGGCCGTGAAGCCGAGCGCGGCGTCGTCGGTGAGGTCCGACGGCGCGTACAGCGGCCCGCGGATGCCGACGTGCAGGCTGCCCTCCCGGTCGATCAGGCCCTCCTCGGAAGCCCGCCGGAACGGCGTGCCGTGCGAGTACTCGGCCCCGAAGTAGGTGTCCCACGTGTCCAGGTGCGCGTCGAAGTGCAGGACCGCGACCGGTCCGTGCCGCCGGGCGACCGCACGCAGCAACGGCAGGGCGATCGTGTGGTCCCCGCCGATGGTGAGCAGCCTGGTCCCCTCGCCCAGCAGCTCGTCGGCGCCGCGCTCGACCTGGCCGACCGCCTCGTCGATCGACAGCGGGTTGGCCGAGATGTCCCCGGCGTCGACCACCTGGGCGTGCGCGAACGGCTCGACGTCCTGCGCCGGGTTGTACGGCCGCAGCAGCCGCGAGCTCTCCCGCACGTGCGCCGGGCCGAACCGGGCGCCCGGGCGGTAGCTGACCCCGCTGTCGAAGGGGACGCCCACCACCGCGGTGTCGTAGCGCGTGACGTCCTCGCGCCGGGGCAGCCGGGCGAAGGTGGCGATCCCGGCGAACCGGGGCACGCGGCTGGAGTCCACCGGCCCCACCGGGTCGGGAAGGGCGCTCACGCCGCCACCTCCAGCCCGGTGACGGCCGGCGCCGCCGGCAGCACGTGCAGCGGTCCCGGGGGCACGACCAGGTGCAACCGGTCCCCGGGCGCGGGCCGGACCGCGCCCTCCCCCGCCGGGAGCGTGACCACCACCGGCGCGGCGACCCCGGCCAGGTCCAGCTCCACGCGCAGCCGAGTCCCCTGGTACGTGACCGTCCGGACGACGACCTCCGGGCCCGGTCCGGTCGCGGCGAGAGCGAGGTCCTCGGGGCGGATCACGGCCAGCCCGTCGGCGACCTGCCCACCGGCGTCGCGGCCGAGTGCGGGAACGGCACCGCCGACGACGGGGAAGAGGTCGGCCTCGCCGAGGAAGCGGGCCACGAACTCCGTGGCCGGACGCCGGTAGACCTCCTCCGGCGTGCCCACCTGCTCGATCCGGCCGGCGTCCATCACGGCCACCAGGTCCGACATCGACAGCGCCTCCACCTGGTCGTGGGTGACCGCGACGGTCGTCGTCCCGGTCTCCCGCTGGATGCGCTTGAGCTCGAGCTGCATGGTCTCCCGCAGCTGCTTGTCCAGGGCGGCCAGCGGTTCGTCGAGCAGCAGCAGCCCCGGCCCGAACACCAGCGCGCGGGCGAGCGCGATCCGCTGCCGCTGCCCACCCGACAGCGAGCGCACCGCCCGCGGACCCGCGTCGGGCAGGTGCACCAACCGCAGCGCCTCGGCGACCAGGTCCGCGCGCCGCTTCGCCGGCACCCGGCGCGCCCGCAGCGGGAACTCGACGTTGGCCGCGACGCTCATGTGCGGGAACAGCGCGTAGTCCTGGAAGACGAAGCCGACGTTGCGCCGCCGGGGCGGCAGCCGGTCCAGGCGCTCGCCGTCGGCGAGCACCTCCCCGGCGGAGGCCGGCAGGAAGCCGGCGAGGACGTTGAGCGTCGTGGTCTTCCCGCTCCCGCTCGGTCCCAGCAGGCTCACGAACGAGCCGGCGGGAACGGCGAGGTCGACGCCGTCCAGGATCCGCCGCCCGCCCAGGTCGACCGCCAGCCCGGCGATCGTCAGCGACGTGCTCATGACCTCTCCCCCTTCCTGCGGGTGCCCAGCACGAGGACCAGCAGCCCGATCAGCACGACGGCGAAGCCCATGACCAGCGCGCTCACCGCGGCGATCTCCGGGGAGACGCTCTGGCTCGCCGAACTCCAGAGGTGGCTGGGCAGCGTCGGATCCCCGGCCGGGGCCAGGTAGTAGCTCAGGACCGACTCGTCGAAGCACAGTCCGAAGGCCAGCAGCGCGGCGCCGATGACGCTGCGGGCCACCAGCGGCAGCTCCACCCGCAGCACCGTCGACCACCACGGGTGACCCAGGCTCTCGGCGGCGCGGGACAGCGCCGGGTCCACCGCGCGCAGCCCGGCCGCCACCGTCACGTACACCAGCGGCACCGCCAGCACCGCCTGGCCGACCACGAGCGTGCCCAGCCCCGCCGAGCCACCGACCTCCCGGACGCCGACGTAGAGGCCGAGGGCCAGGACCAGCTGCGGGATGACCATGGGCGACAGCAGCGCCGCCTGCGCCAGCCGCCCCGGCCGGGCGCGGCGGCGCAGGGCGAGGGCGGCCGCGGTGCCGGCGACCACGGCGAGCAGCGTGGCGACCAGGGCGGTCCGCAGCGAGACGCCGGCCGCGGCCTGCCAGCCCGGATCGCTCCACACCTCGGTGAACCACCGGGTGCTGAACTCCCGCGGCGGGAAGGTGAGGAACCGGCTGTCCGACAGGGACATCGGCAGGATGACCAGCAGCGGTGCCAGGAGGAACAGCGCCACGACGACGCCCAGACCGGTCAGCAGCCACCGCGACCGCGGCAGCGCCAGGCGCAGCTCGTCCATCAGACCCCGCCCCACTTGTCGGAGATGCGGAAGAAGCGGTCGGCCACCGCGTACAGCGCGAGGACGACGACCAGCAGCAGCACGCCCATCGCCGCGGCGCCGGAGAGGTCCTGCAGCCGGCCGAACTGGGTGCCGACGACCGTGCTGACCAGCTGGTCCTGGGGACCGCCGAGGAAGGCCGGGGTCACGTAGAAGCCCAGGCAGAGGACGAAGACGATGACCGCCCCGGCCGCACCGCCCGAGCCCAGCGCGGGCAGCACGATGCGGCGCAGCACGAGCGCGTCACCGGCGCCCAGCGACCGGGCCGCCCGCACGGTCGAGGGATCGATGCCCGACAGCGCCGCCGAGACCGGCAGCACGACGTAGGGCAGCATGATGTGCACCATCGCCAGCAGCAGCCCGGGCATGGTCTGGAAGAGGTCGAGCCCCTCGTCGAGTCCCAACCGCTGCGCCACGGTGTCCAGCGCGCCCGCCGGCTGGAGGGTGAGCACCCAGCCGTAGGTGCGCACCAGCAGCGAGATCCAGAAGGTCAGGAACAGGATCCCGACCAGCACCCGGGACAGCCAGCGCGGCGCCAGGGCGATGGCCAGTGCGTAGACCACGCCGACGACGAGGGTCACGACCGTGCACAGCGCCGACAGCCACAGCGTGCGCCCGACGGCGTCCCGGAACGTCGCCGAGGACAGCGGGGTGAACAGCCCGCCGACCCCGTCGTCGCCCGTCACGGCCAGCCACAGCACGGCCAGCGTCGGCAGGGCCATGCCCACCCCGAGCAGCAGCAACGGGGGGAGGGCCAGCCACCGGGCCCCGCTCCCGGAGATCGACGACCGCAGCGGCGCGGACGCCGGCTGCGCGATCCCGGCGCCGCTCGGGGCGGCGGTCACTCCCCGACCCAGGCGAAGAAGCGCTCGACGTACTCCACGTCCTGGGAGGCCACGGTGGCGGTGTCGACCACGAGCTGCTTGGTGACGTTGCCCGGAGCGCTCGGCAGCAGGGCCTGCTCCTCGCTGGACAGGCTGTCGAACGCCGCGCTCTGCGTCGGGCCGAGGTAGGTCCGCCTCGCGAGCTCGGCCTGTACCTCGGGCACCGACATGTAGTCGACCAGGGCGTTGGCGGCGTCCATGTGGGCGGCGTTCTGGGTGATCGGGAAGCCGCCCCACGGGTAGAGGACCGCGTCGGTGAACGTGTAGTCCACCGGCTGGCCGTCGTCCTTGAGCAGCTGCATCCGGCTGTTGGCCGTCGCGATCATGACCGTGCTGCCCTGGGCCATGTACTGCTGGCCCTGCGCGTAGGAGTCGTAGAAGACCAGGTCGTCCTTGATCGTGTCGAGCTTGGCGAAGGCCCGGTCGAAGTCGAGCGGGTACATGTCCTCCTTGGCCACGCCGTCGGCCAGCAGCGCGATCTCCACCGTGCCGGCGTAGATGGACTTGGGGAACGCCCGCTTGCCGGGGAAGCGCTCGGTGTCGAAGAAGTCGGCCCAGGACGACGGCGTCTCCTCGAGCTGGGTCGACCACCCGAGGACGACGCTGTAGGCGTAGCTGCCCGCGGCGTAGTCCTGGAACTCCGGGTCGACCAGGTCGCAGCGCCGGACCCAGTCGGCCAGCCGCGCCGGGGGCGTCCCGCCCTGGACGAGGGCGGCGACCGAGTAGCCGTCGAAGTCGATCATGTCCCACTCGGGCGACGCGGCGGCGACCTCCTCGAGGTACTTGCCGTAGTCCCAGCTCGCCTGCGTCACCGCCGCCCCCGAGAGCTCGGTGAACTGGTCGAACATGATCTCCTGGCGGATCTCGTAGGTCTCGCCACCGAAGCCGGCCAGCACGACCGACGTCGACGTGATCTCGGGCCAGTCGGCGTCGACACCCGACGGGGCGGCCGGCGAACCACCGTTGCCGCCACCGGAGGAAGAACCGCACGCCGAGAGCAGCGCCGGGCCGAACAACGCCCCGCCCGCCAGCAGGCCCATGCGGCCGAGCAGCCGGCGGCGGGAGAGCTCGAGTTCGGTCATGGACCCTCCAGATGTTCCGCTCCCACCATCAGCGGGAGACGCCTGCGAGCAGCACTTCCGGAAGGAAGCTATGTCGTCGCTTTCGAAAGAGGAGCCAGAACGGCGAAATGACAACAGAAAGTAACGAGCGGGAAACACGGTAGGGTCCGCTCATGTCGCCGCCGGCCGCCGGGCCCCGACGCCCGCTCGACGTCCCTTCGCCCAGCGAACTCGACGCGCTCGACCGCGCGCTGGTGCGCGCGCTGCAGGTCGACGGGCGGGCCACCTACGAGGCCCTGGCGCTGCAGCTGGGCGTCTCCCGCCCCGCGGTCCGCACGCGTCTGCTGCGGCTGACCGAGAGCGGAGCGGTCCGGGTGACCGGCGTCGTCCACCCGTCGGTGTTCGGCCTGCACGCCTACGCCCACCTCGGGATCACCGTCGACGGCCCGGTGCTGCCCGTCGCCGCGGCGCTGGAGCAGCTGCCCGAGGCACCGTTCGTCAGCGTGGTGACCGGGCCGTTCGACCTGGCGGTCGAGCTGCGCTGCGCCGACCAGGCGAGCCTCGCCGCGCAGGTGCACCGGATCGGCTGCCTCCCGGGGGTGCGGGCGGTCGACACCGCCGTCTACACCCAGATCGTCAAGGACGCCTACCACCCCGCCCGGCCACTGTCGGCGGTCTCCCTCGACGACGTCGACCGGCAGCTTCTGGGGCTGCTCCAGGCCGACGGCCGGGCGTCGTTCGCCTCCCTCGGCCAGTCCGTCGGGCTGTCCACCGGCGCCGCCCGCAGCCGGGTCCTGCGCCTTCTGGACGCCGGCGTGGTCAGCGTCGGGGCGCGCAGCCACCCCAGCTCGCTGGGCATGGCGCACTTCTCCGGTTTCGGCCTGCGGTCGACCAGCCCGCTCGAGGACCGGCTGGCCGAGCTGCGCGAGATGCCCGAGGTGCAGTACCTCGCCGGCGCCATCGGCCGTTCCGACGTCGTCGGTACCGCGATCGGCGAGACCCAGGGGCGGTTGCTGGAGGTGCTGGAGCGGATCCGGGCGCTGCCCGGCGTCCACTCCCTGGCGTGCTGGACGCACCTGTCGTTCGTCAAGGAGTCCTACGACCACGCCGCCTGGCCGGCTGCCGGCTGAGCCGCCGGGTCAGCGCGGGCGCAGCTCGGCCACCGAGTCGATGAGGTAGCCGACCTCCTCGGCGGTGTTGTAGTGCATCAGGCCGAGGCGCACCGCGCCGCCGGACTCGTTCACCCCGATCGCGTCGAACAGCTCGCGGGCGTAGAAGTCGCCGTCCCAGGCGCAGATGCCGCGGCGGGCCAGCGCCGCCGTCACCTGCCGCGGCCGCAGGCCGTGCACGGTGAACGACAGCGTCGGGGTGGTGTCCCCCGCCGAGCCCAGCACCTGCACGTGCCGCATCGCCCGCAGCGCCTGGTCCAGCCAGCCGAACAGCTCGCCCTCGTAGTGGGCGACCGCCGCCATCGAGGCGCGCAGCCGCTCCCGGCGGCTGCCCGAGGCCTCCCCGCACAGGCCGGCGAGGTGGTCGACCGCCGCGGTGACGCCGGCGAACAGCTCGAACGGCGGCGTCCCCGTCTCGAACCGGTCGGGCACGCGGTCCGCCGCGGGCACGAGCTTCTCCGGCGACAGACCCTCGAGCAGCGCCGGGTCGGCCACCACCGCGCCCACGTGCGGGCCGCACCACTTGTAGGCCGAGACGGCGACGAAGTCCGCGCCCAGCGTGCGCATGTCCACGAGCCCGTGCGGAGCGGCGTGGACGGCGTCGACGTAGACCAGCGCGCCGACGCCGTGCGCGCGGGCGGCGATCGAGGCGACGTCCGGGCGGGTGCCGATGGCGTTGCTGGCCGCGGTGACCGCGACCAGCCGGGTGCGCGGGGTGAGCAGCTCGTCGTACTGCCAGTCGGGCAGCTCGCCGGTCTCGATGTCCACCTCGGCCCACCGGACCAGCACGCCGGCCTCCTCGGCCACCTGCACCCAGGGCCGGATGTTGGCGTCGTGGTCGAGCCGGCTGACGACGATCTCGTCGCCGGGGCGCCAGGTGCGGGCCAGCGCGCGGGCGAACCGGTAGGTCAGCGTGGTCGCGTTCGCCCCGAGGACGACGCCCGACGAGGTGCCGCCGACGAGGTCGGCGACGGCGGCGCGGGCCCCGGCGACCAGCGCCTCGGCGCGGGCCGACGCCGGGAAGACGCCACCCCGGTTGGCGACCGGCACCCGCATGGCCTGGGTGACCGCGTGCACCACGTTCTCCGGCAGCAGCGTGCCGGCCGGCCCGTCGGCGTGCACCAGCCCGTCGGACAGCCCGGGGAACTGGCCGCGGACGCGCGCGACGTCCAGCTTCCGCTCCCCCGGACCCATGCGCGCGACCCTAGACGCTGCGCCTGGGGCGGGCCGGAGCCCGGTACCGGCGCCCTGGCCACCCCCGGCCCCACGGGCGGGGAGGGGGCAGGATGGGGGCATGACCACACCCGGCAACGGCAGTGCAGGCCCCCAGCAGGTCGTCGTCGTCGGACCGGACGGACGGCCGGTCGGCGCGATGCCCCTCGCCCAGGGCGAGGCGGACGGCGACGGCGCGGGAGGCGTCGGCGACATGGTCGAGCAGCCGGCCAAGGTCATGCGGATCGGCACGATGATCAAGCAGCTGCTGGAGGAGGTGCGCGCCGCTCCTCTCGACGACGCCAGCCGCAACCGGCTGCGGGACATCCACGCCTCGTCGATCCGCGAGCTCGAGCAGGGCCTGGCCCCCGAGCTGCGGGAGGAGCTGGCCCGCATCACGCTGCCGTTCACCGAGGGCGAGACGCCCTCGGACGCCGAGCTGCGGATCGCCCAGGCCCAGCTGGTCGGCTGGCTGGAGGGCGTGTTCCACGGCATCCAGACGGCCCTGTTCGCCCAGCAGATGGCCGCCCGCGCGCAGCTGGAGGAGATGCGCCGGCGCGCGCTGCCCGGTGGCCAGGCCGGCCCGGCGCAGGCGGACTTCCGCCCCGGCGGAGGCCAGTACCTCTGACGGGTTACGGCGGTCGCCCGATCGGGTGACCGCGGACCCGGTTCCGAGTACGGAGCGTTCCCCCGGTCACCTCCAGGCCCGGACACCGGAGTACCGGTGCTGACCCCTGGAGGAACAGTGACCACAGAGCACTCGACCGCCCCGGCCACCCGGACCGGCACCAACGGGCTCGCCGTCGCGGCACTCGTGACCGGCATCGTCGGTGCCGTGTTCGCCTGGCTCTTCGCGATCATCGGCCTGGCGCTCGGCGTGATCGCCATCGCGCTCGGTGCGGTGGCCCGCCGCAACGGCAACGCCACCGGCCAGGCGACGGCCGGGCTGGTGCTGGGCATCGCCGCCGTCGTGATGGCGATCATCAACATGGTGATCGCCTACAACATGCTCACCTGACCGGCCGCAGGACGACGACGGCGGGTGGCCCCGGATCCCGGGGCCACCCGCCGTCGTGCGTGTGCGGGGTCAGACGGTGAACCGGCTGACCGCCTCCTGCAGCTCGCCGCTCATCCGGGCCAGCTCCGCCGCCGCCCGCTGGGCGTCCTCCACCCGCGAGTTGGTCTCCTGCGTGCCCGCCGCCAGACCGCTGATCGCCGAGGCGATGTCCCGCGACCCACCCGCGGCCTCGGCCACGTTCCGGTTCATCTCGTTGGTCGTGGCGGTCTGCTCCTCCACCGCCGCGGCGATCGTGGCCTGGAAGTCGTTGATCTCCCCGATCACCGCACTGATCCGGCCGATCGCCTCCACCGCACCGGCGGTGTCGGCCTGGATCGCCTCCACCCGCCGCGAGATGTCCTCGGTGGCGCGGGCGGTCTCCTGCGCCAGCTCCTTGACCTCGCTGGCCACCACCGCGAACCCCTTGCCCGCCTCACCGGCCCGGGCCGCCTCGATCGTGGCGTTCAGCGCCAGCAGGTTCGTCTGCTCGGCGATCCCGTTGATCAGCTTCACCACCGTGGCTATCTCCTCCGAGGAGTCGCCCAGCTTCCCGACCGTGCGGGTGGTGTTCTCCGCGACCGAGACCGCCTGACCGGCCACCCGCGCCGCAGCCGTCGCGTTCTGCGCGATCTCGCGGATGGCCGTCTCCATCTGCGCCGAACCCGTCGCCACCGTGTCCACGCTCGCGGCCACCTCACCGGCCGAGGAGACGACCACGTCGGCCTGGCCGGCGGCGGTGCGGGCGTTCTGCGCGATGCCCTCCGCGGCGCCGTTCAGCTTCTCCGAGGCGTCGGCCAGGCGGTGCGCGGAGTCGCCGACCAGGTGCAGCACCGACCCGAGGGAGTCCAGGGTGTGGTCGAGGGAGCGGGCGACCTCGCCCAGCTCGCCGCCGCCGGTCTCGCCGGCACGCACCCGCAGGTCACCACCGGCCACCTGCGCCAGCACCTCGCGGATCCGCGCCACCGGCCGCATGACGCCACGGGCGACCGCGGTGGCCAGCCCCAGGCCGAGCGCCAGGCCCAGCACGATGATCGCGACGGTCCAGGTCCGGGCGGACGTGTAGGCGTCCTGCGCCTCCTGGGTGGTGGCGACGGCGTGTGCCGCGGCCGACTCGGTCGCGGTCGTCAGCGCCTCCTCGATCAGCACCTCGTTCGTGTCCATGGTCTGCAGCAGCGGGCCGACGACCGCCGGCGGAGCCGTGAGCGCCACGGCCTTCAGCTGCTCCAGCGCGGTCAGGTACGCCTCGACGGCGGCCTGGAAGTCGGCGAAGGCAGCGGCCGCCTCGGGCGCCAGGTCCAGCTCGGCCACCGCGGCGGTGTCCTCGGCGAGCTTCTCCGCGGTGGCCGCCACGCTCTGCTGCGCCTCGGCGATCGTGGCCGGCGGGAGGGTCGGGATGGCCGCGCGGGCGTTGTACGCCGACAGCTGCCACCAGTCCACCTGCAGCGCGCGCAGGGCGTCCAGCGGCTCGGCGCCCTGGCTGTAGACCTGCTCGGCCTTGTCGTTCAGCGTGGACATGCGGGCGATGCCGAACCCGCCCACACCCAGCGTGGTGACCGCGACGACGCAGATGGCGCCGAACAGCCGGGGCCGCAGACCGAGCCCGGTCCCCGGGTCGCGGCCGCCGGGGTCGACCGGCCCACCGGTCTCGACTGCTCCGTGCTGCCGAACATCCATGTCCGCCGTCCTCCGTGGATCGGATCGCTGTGGTCGATCCACTCTTCGGACGGGCCGGACCCGATCTTGAGCCGGACGCGGCTCAGAGCGCGGCGAGGAAGGCGGCCACCCCGTCGTCGTCGTTGCCACCGGTGACGTCGGTCGCCGCGGCGAGCAGGTCGGGGTGCGCGTGCGCCATCGCCACCGCGCGGCCGCCGGCCTCGCGCACCCAGTCGAAGGCGGCGATGTCGTTGGGCATGTCGCCGAAGACGACGACGTCCTCGGGCCCGACGCCGTGCCGGGCGGCGACGCGGGCCAGCCCGCTGGCCTTGGTGACGCCGGGCGCGGAGATCTCGGCCAGCGCCGAGGCCGAGGAGCAGGTGACCGTGGCCCGGCCGCCGACGACGTCCTCCACCAGGGCGACGAACTCGTCGCGCGGCAGGCTCTCGTGCCGGGCGAGCAGCTTGGCCACCGGCGCGGCGACCATCTCCTCGAGCGTCGCCTCGGCGACGCCGGGCGCGTCGATGTCCCAGCGGGGCTGGTACACCGGCTCGTGCCGGAACTCGAAGCCGTACTCGACGGCGAACCAGGTACCGGGCTGGTGCTCCCGCAGCCGGCCGGTGAGGTCCTGGAGCACCTCGGGCGCGAGGGCCTCCTCGTCGAGGATCTCGAAGCTCTCCAGGTCGAGCAGCACCGCGCCGTTGCAGCAGACCGCGGTGCCGTGCCGCAGCACCTGCCGGATCCGGTGCATCCAGCGCGGCGGCCGGCCGGTGGCCAGCACGACCGGGACGCCGTCGGCCCGCCAGCGCTCCAGCTCGTCGACGGTGGCCGCGCTGACCGTGTCGTCGGAGCGCAGCAGCGTGCCGTCCATGTCGCTGGCGATCAGCCGCGGCCGCCAGTCACCCACCGGCCAGCACCGCCTCGAGGTAGCGCGCGACGCCGTCCGCCGCGTGGCCGCTGGTGCGGCCGGAGGCGGCGGCCCGGACGGCGGGATGGGCGTTGGCGACGGCGACCGAGCGGCCGCCGGCCTCGGTGACCGCGGTGATCATGGGCAGGTCGTTGGGCATGTCGCCGAAGACGAGCACCTCGCCCATGTCGACGCCGTGGTGCGCCAGCGCCACGGCCAGGCCGGTGGCCTTGGTGACGCCGGGCGGGAGCACCTCGATGAAGCCCAGGCCGGCGTGCGTCACCTCGGCCTCGGCCGGGTCCACGACGCGGCGGGCGCGGGCCAGCAGCTCGTCCTGCCCCAGCGACGAGGAACGCAGGAAGACCTTGAGCACCGCGCCGGCGGGCAGCACCTGGTGCCGCGGCAGCAGGTGGGCGGGCTCGGGATAGGGCCACTCGAAGCCGTGCTGCACCCGCAGCGGCCCGCGGGCCTCGGCCTGCTCGGCGGCGTCCTCCACGGCGACGATCAGCTCGCCCGCGACCTCCTCGATCCGCTCGATGACCCGGGTGGCCTGGTCGCGGGGCAGGCCGACGGCGCGCAGCACCTCGTCGCGCTCGAGGTCGACGACGTAGCCGCCCTGCGCGAGCACCGCGATCCCCCGCCCGGCCAGCGCGGCGCGCACGCTGTCGAGCAGCCGGGGGCCGCGCCCGGTCACGCCGACCACCGGGATGCCGGCGGCCCAGCAGGCCTCCAGCGCGGCACGGGTGCGCGGGGAGACCTCGCCGTCGGCGTCCAGGAGCGTGCCGTCGAGATCGGTGGCGACCAGCCGCGGGCGCCAGGTGCCGAGGTCGCCCAGGTCGACCACCTCCTCGGCGCCGGGCAGCACCCCGTGCGGCCGGAGGACGCCGGGGGCCTCCCCGGTCACGGGGTGGGCACCGGCACCGGCGCGGCCAGCGACATGCCGGGGGTGAGCACCTCGTGCCCACCCAGCCAGGGGCGCAGCGCGGCCGGCACGTGCACCGAGCCGTCGGCGCGCTGGTGCACCTCCAGCAGGCAGGCGATCGTGCGGGCGATCGCGCAGAGCGTGCCGTTGAGGGTAGCCGCGACCTGCGGCTTGCCGTCGGCGTCGCGGTAGCGGATCGCCAGCCGGCGGGCCTGGAACGTGGTGCAGTCCGACGTGCTGGTCAGCTCGCGGTAGGTGCCCTGGCTGGGGAACCACGCCTCGATGTCGTACTTGCGGGCGGCGCTGGTGCCCAGGTCGCCGGCGGCGATGTCGACCACCCGGTAGGGCAGCTCGAGGGCCTGGAGGAACTCCTCCTCCCAGGCCAGCAGCCGGCGGTGCTCCTCGGCGGCCTCCTCAGGCCGGCAGAAGCTGAACATCTCGACCTTGTCGAACCAGTGCACGCGGATGATGCCGCGGGTGTCCTTGCCGTAGGAGCCGGCCTCGCGGCGGAAGCAGGACGACCAGCCGGCGTACCGGCGCGGGCCGGCCGCGAGGTCGAGCACCTCGCTGGAGTGCATGCCGGCCAGCGCCACCTCGGAGGTGCCGACGAGGTACAGGTCGTCGCGCTCGACCCGGTACACCTCCTCGTCGTGCTCGCCGAGGAAGCCGGTGCCCTCCATCGCCTCGGGGCGCACCAGCGCCGGGGCGATCACCGGCGTGAAGCCGGCGGCGACCGCGCGGGTGATGGCCAGCTGGGCCAGCGCGAACTCCAGGAGCGCGCCGGGGCCGGTGAGGAAGTAGAAGCGCGCGCCGGAGACCTTGGCGCCGCGTTCCATGTCGATCGCGCCGAGCGCCTCGCCGATCTCGAGGTGGTCGCGGACCGGGAAGTCGTACTCCGGCACCTCGCCGACGGTGCGCAGGGTCACCGCGTCGTCCTCGCCGCCGGGCGGGACGTCGTCGTGGACGACGTTCGCGATCCGCAGGTGCGCCTCGCGCAGCGCGGCGTCGGCCGCCCGCTGGGCCTCCTCGGCCTCCTTGACCTCGGCGGCCAGGGCGCGCGCCCGCTCCAGCACGGCGGGACGCTCCTCGGCGGAGGCCTTCTTCACCGCCTGCGAGGCGCTCTTCTGCTCGGCGCGCAGGTCGTCGGCCCGCTTCACCGCCTCGCGGCGGGCGGCGTCGGCGGCCAGGAGGGCGTCGACGGCGGACTCGTCGGCCCCCCGGGCGCGCTGGCTGGCACGGACGACGTCGGGGTGCTCGCGCACCAGTCGCAGGTCGATCACCCGTCGATCGTACGGAGCCGCGCGGGAAGGGCCCGCCGACCGCGGGCACGTGAGGCTGTGCCCCGGCGCATGCGCCGACTGCGGGACACTGGGGGCATGCGTTTCCTCGACGGCAGCCGGCCGGCGTACGACCTCACCTACGCCGACGTGTTCATGGTGCCCAACCACTCGACGGTGGGGTCGCGCCTCGAGGTGGACCTCACCACCCCCGACCGGGTGGGCACGACGATCCCGGTCGTCGTCGCCAACATGACGGCGATCTCCGGTCGCCGGATGGCCGAGACCATCGCCCGCCGCGGCGGCCTGGCGGTGTTGCCGCAGGACATCCCGGTCGACGTCGTCGGCGAGGTGCTCACCTGGGTGCGCGGCCGGCACCCGGTCTACGACACCGCGATCACCCTCGGCCCGACCTCGACGGTCGCCGAGGCGCTGTCGCTGCTCACCAAGCGCGCGCACGGCATCGTCGTGGTGGTCGAGGACGGCGTGCCGGTCGGCGTGGTCACCGACGGCGCCTGCCAGGGCGTGGACCGGTTCACCCAACTCGCCCAGGTCATGTCGCGGGACCCGCTGACCATCCCGGCCGGCACCGACCTGCCCAAGATCTTCGACGTGCTCTCCGAGGCGCGGGTCAACGCCGCCCCCGTGGTGGAGGGCGACCGCCTGGTCGGCGTGATCACCCGCAAGGGCGCGCTGCGGTCGGCGCTCTACCAGCCCGCGGTCAACGCGAACGGCCAGCTGCTCACCAGCGCGGCGGTCGGCATCAACGGCGACGTGCGCGGCAAGGCCGAGGCGCTGCTCTCGCACGGTGTCGACGTGCTCGTCGTCGACACCGCGCACGGCCACCAGGAGAAGGCCGTGGAGGCGGTGCGGACGGTGCGCTCGGTGGCCGGTGCCACGCCGGTGGTGGCCGGCAACGTCGTCACCGCCGACGGCACCAAGGACCTCATCGAGGCCGGGGCCGACGTCGTCAAGGTCGGCGTCGGACCGGGCGCCATGTGCACCACCCGGATGATGACCGGCGTCGGCCGGCCGCAGTTCTCCGCGGTCGAGGAGTGCGCCGCCGCCGCCCGGGCGCTGGGCAAGCACATCTGGGCCGACGGTGGCGTGCGGCACCCGCGGGACATAGCCCTCGCCCTGGCCGCCGGCGCGGCCAACGTGATGGTCGGGTCGTGGTTCGCGGGCACGTACGAGAGCGCCGGGGACATGCAGAACGACGGCAGCCGGCTCTACAAGGAGTCGTTCGGCATGGCCTCGGCGCGGGCGGTCAAGGCCCGGACGTCGTCCCAGGGGGCGTTCGAGCGGGCGCGTGCCGGGCTGTTCGAGGAGGGCATCAGCTCCTCGCGGATGTACCTCGACCCGGAGCGCCCGGGCGTGGAGGACCTCGTCGACGGCATCGTCGCGGGCGTGCGGTCGGCCTGCACCTACGCCGGGGCCCGCACCGTCGACCAGCTGCACGAGCGCGCCGTCCTGGGGGTGCAGAGCGCGGCCGGTTACGAGGAGGGCCGGCCGCTGCCGACCAGCTGGTGAAGGCGCTCCCGCCCCAGCAGTTCGAGGAGCTCGTCGCCGACGCCCTCGACGAGGTGCCGGCCGAGCTCATGGCGCTGCTGGACAACGTCGTCGTCCTGGTCGAGGACCGCAACGCCGAGGAGCCCGAGCTGCTGGGGCTCTACGAGGGGTTCGCGCTCACCGAACGCGGCTGGGACTACGGCGGCTCGCTGCCGGACCGGATCATGATCTACCGCCTGGCGATCTGCGACATCTGCGAGACCGAGGACGACGTGGTCGAGGAGGTCATGGTCACCGTCGTCCACGAGATCGCGCACCACTTCGGGATCAGCGAGGAGCGGCTGCACGAGCTGGGCTGGGGCTGAGGGCCGGCCGCGGCGGCGATGAGTTCGGCAAGCTGGGCGGTGAGGTGCACGTCGAGTGACGACCTGCCGCTGCTTCGCCGGGGTCCGACACCGCCACAGGTCGCCGCTCGAGGTGGCGAACAGGCGTGCTCGCGAGCGAGGGTGAGCGCAGCGCTGGCCGTCCACGGATGGGCCCGGCAGCGGCGACGTCACCGCCCGTCGGAGGGCCCCGCGACCCGCCCGCGTACCGTGATCACGTGGCCGAGGAACGGGCCGGCGGACTGCCGATCAAGATGCTGCACGACCGCGTGCTTGTGTCCCTGCGACGCGAGGACGGCGAGCGGCGTTCGACCGGCGGCATCCTGATCCCCGCGACCGCGCAGGTGGCCAAGCGCCTGGTGTGGGGCGAGGCCCGCGGCATCGGCGGCAGCGTCCGCCACGTCAAGGTCGGCGACCAGGTGCTCTTCTCCCCCGAGGACCAGCACGAGGTCGAGGTGCACGGCGAGGAACTGGTCATCCTCCGGGAGCGCGACGTGCACGCCGTGGCCGCACAGCGGGTCGAGGACTCCAACACCGGCCTCTACCTCTGACTCCGGGAGGTCAGCCCTCCTCCCGCGCGTGCCGCGCGGCGACGTCGATCATGTCGTCGAGGAACCGCTGGACCAGCGCGATCTCCTCGTCGCTGTAGCCCTCCATGGCTGCGACCATGTCGCGCGCGAGCCCGCCGAAGTGCGCCGAGCCGGCCTCGCGCGCGGCGTCCGACATCGCCAGCGACACCCGCCGCCGGTCATGCGGATCCCGCACCCGCTGCACGTGCCCGACCCGCTCCAGCCGGTCCAGCAGCGCGGTGACCGACGCCGAGCGCAGCTCCACGGCCGCACCGAGCGCCCCAGCGGTCAGCGCCTCACCTCGCCGGGCGGCGTCCATGATCGCCACCAGCGCCCGCACGTCGGTGCGGTTGAGCTGGTGCGCCTCCGCGAACCGCTGGCCGACCGCGTCCAGCTCCACGGTGAGCCGGCGCAGCGCGAGCGCGATCTCCCGCCGCGCCTCAGCAGCGTCCGTCACGACCCACCCCTCCCCGTTTGCCAGGAGTCTGACACCGTCCTAACGTCTCGATCGTCGAGATTTTCGCCGATCGAGGGAACCGCTGATGTCGCGCAGGACCTCCGTGTGGCGCTGGCTCCTCCCGGCGCTCGTCGTCCTCGCCTGGCTGGCCCTGTCCGCGCCCCTCGGCTCGTTCAGCGGCAGGCTCGGCGACGTCCAGACCAACGACAGCGCGGCCTTCCTGCCCGACAGCGCGGAGTCCACCCGGGTCAGCGAGCTCCAGCGCGGGTTCGACACCGAGCGCTCGCTCCCGGTGATCCTGCTCTGGGAGAGCGAGGACGACGCCCTCGACCAGGCCACCGTCACCGAGATCGGCACCCGCGTCGACGACGCCGTCGCCGCCGCCGACGAGGCCGGCGCGCTCAACGGCGACGCCTCGCCAGCGATCACCAGCGAGGACGGCGCCGCGGTCCAGGCCGTCCTGCCGTTCAGCCCCGACCTCGGCGACGCCCTCCAGGACGTCGTCGACGAGCTGCGCGCGTTGCCCGAGGTCGAGGGCACCCAGGCCTACGTCACCGGCCCCGGCGGCCTGTTCGCCGACTTCGCCAACGGCTTCTCCGGCATCGACGGCCTGCTGCTGCTCGCCGCCTTCGGCGTCGTCCTCGTGATCCTGCTGGTCGTCTACCGCAGCCCGCTGCTGCCACTCGTCGTCATCGGCACCGCCGGCCTCGCGCTGGTCGCCGCCCTCGCCGTGGCCTACCTGCTGGCCGGCCGGGGCTGGATCGAGGTCAACGGGCAGAGCCAGGGCATCGCCTCGATCCTCGTCGTCGGCGCCGCCACCGACTACGGGCTGCTGCTCGTCGCCCGCTACCGCGAGGAGCTGCGGCGCGAGCAGTCGCCGGCCGCCGCCATGCGGGTCGCGCTCGCCCAGTCGTGGGAGCCGATCGTGGCCAGCGGCGCGACCGTCGTCCTCGGCGTCCTGTGCCTGCTCTTCTCCGACCTCGGCAGCAACCGCGGCCTCGGCCCGATCTCCGCGGTCGGCATCGCGCTGGCGGTCGTCGCCGCCCTGACCTTCCTGCCCGCCGTCCTCGTGCTCCTGGGGCGCGCCGCCTTCTGGCCGTTCCGGCCGCGGTACGGCAGCGAGCACCCGCACGGCAGGGGCTGGGAGCGGATCGCCGGCGTCGTCGGCCGCCGCCCCGGCCGGGCACTGCTCGGCAGTGCCGCCCTGCTCGTCGTGCTCGCCGCGTTCGTACCGAGCTTCGACGCCGAGGGCATCGCACTGTCGGAATCGGTGCGCGGCGGCTCCCCGTCGGCCAGCGGCCAGGAGGCCCTGGAGCGGCACTTCGACGCCGGCGGCGGCAGCCCCGCCGTGATCATCACGCCCGCCGACGGCTGGCAGGAGGTCGCCGAGGCCGCCGGGCAGGTGGACGGCGTGGCGTCGGTCGCGCCCTACACCGGCACGCCGGCCGGCCCGCCCGACCCGCAGGCCCAGCCGGTCGAGGTGGACGGACTGGTCCGTCTCGACGCCACCCTGGACGACGCCCCCGACAGCGCCGCGGCCCAGCAGGACGTCGCCGACCTGCGGACGGCGGTGCGCGACGTCGACCCGGACGCGCTGGTCGGCGGTTCCACCGCGCAGGACCTCGACACCCAGGACACCGCCACCCGCGACCTCCAGGTCATCGTGCCGCTGGTGCTGCTGGTGATCACCGTCGTGCTGGCCCTGCTGCTGCGGGCGCTGGTCGCCCCGCTGGTGCTGATCGCCACCGTCGCGCTGAGCGTGCTCGCCACCGTCGGGGTCAGCGGCCTGGTGTTCGAGCACCTCTTCGGGTTCCCGGGCAGCGATCCGCAGGTGCTGCT
Organism: Blastococcus sp. SYSU D00820; assembly: GCF_054050695.1. Lineage (NCBI taxonomy): Bacteria > Bacillati > Actinomycetota > Actinomycetes > Geodermatophilales > Geodermatophilaceae > Blastococcus > Blastococcus sp. SYSU D00820. Next base: position 33,505 of record NZ_JBJGZW010000012.1, on the reverse strand, counting down.
GATCGGCTTCGTGTTCCTCGTCGCCCTGGGGATCGACTACAACATCTTCCTCATGACCCGGGCCCGCGAGGAGTCCGCGCGGCACGGCACCCGCTCGGGGGTGCTGCGCGCCCTCGCGGTCACCGGCGGGGTCATCACCAGCGCGGGGCTCGTGCTGGCCGCGACCTTCGGCGCGCTGACCGTGCTGCCGCTGGTGATCCTCACCCAGCTGGGCTTCCTGGTCGGCTTCGGCGTGCTGCTGGACACCTTCGTCGTCCGCACGCTGATGGTGCCGGCCGCCGTCCGGCTGATCGGCGACCGCTCGTGGTGGCCGGGCCGGCTCGCGCGGGGTGCGACCGAGCCCGGCGACGAGCGCCGGGCCGAGCCGGTCGGGTCCCGCCAGGGCTAGGCGGGGTGCCCGCCGCGGACCCGGTCCAGCCAGCCGCCGGCCTCGGTGAACGCGGCGTCCGCCGCCTCCTCGGGCACCGGCCGGTTCTGCCGCCCGTCGGCCCGCGGATAGGACCCGAGGAAGCGGACGTCGTCGCAGACCCGGTGCAGCGCGGCCAGCGCCTCCCCCACCCGGGCGTCGGCGACGTGCCCCTCGCAGTCCAGGGAGAAGGAGTAGGCCCCCAGCCGCTCCCGGGTGGGCCGCGACTCGATGCGGGTCAGGCTGATGCCGCGCACGGCGAACTCGCCGAGCAGCGAGAGCAGCGCGCCGGTGCGGTCGCCGACCACCACCACCAGCGAGGTCTTGTCGTTGCCGGTCGGCGCGGGCAGCGGCCCGGGCGGGGTGACCAGCACGAACCGGGTCACCGCGCCCTCGTGGTCGGCGACGTCGTCGGCCAGCGCGGCCAGGCCGTAGCGCTGCGCGGCGATCGAGGCGCACACCGCGGCGTCGTACTCCCCCTCGGCCACCGCCCGCGCCGCGGCGGCGGTCGACCCGGTCGGCACCGTCGGGACACCGGGCAGCCGGTCGGCCAGCCACCGGGCGGTCTGCGCCAGGGCGTGCGGGTGGCTGGCCACGGTGCGGACGTCGGCCAGCGCGGTGCCCGGTCGGGCGGCCAGGGTGAAGGCGACGGTCCGGAACACCTCGCGGGTGATCAGCAGCGGCGCGCCATCGGCCAGCCCGTCCATCGTGGGAGGCACCGAGCCCTCGATCGAGTTCTCGAACGGCACCAGCCCGGCGTCGGCGTTCCCGGCGCGGACGGCGGCGAGGACGGCCGCCACGGTCGGCTCCGGCTGCGCGACCGCGCCCTCCAGTGGGACGGCCCCGCGGAGGGCGGCCTCGGCGAAGGTACCCTCGGGCCCCAGGTAGGCGAACCGCGTCGGTGTCGTGGGCTGAGGCATTCCGGGCACCGGACGAGGGTAGTGCGGCTGGGACGGCCCGTCGGAGCGGCGGCTGTCCCGGGGGAGTCGCCCCACGCCCGGCCAGGACGGCCGGGGAAGACAGCCGAGTGGAGGGACGCGTGACCCCCGGCGCCACCCGTGTGACTCAGGGTGATCTCGACGCTGCGCTCTGGCGTCTGCTCGCGGCCAGCGACCGGGAGGACCCCACCGCGTTCGTCGTCGAGCACGACGCCGCCGCCGGCGCGCTGGCGGCCAGCACCGAGCCGCAGTGGATCGCCTGGCGGCACGCGCTCGACGCCCGCCGCGCGCTGGTCGACACCGAGCCCGGAGCCGCCGCCGACGCCGTGGCCGCGGCGCGCGAGGCCCTGCGGGAGTGCCCGCCCTCGGCGATGACCGCCCTCACCCTCGCCCACCTCGCCCACGTCGAGGTCACCGCCGACCACGTCGACGCCGCGATGCTGCTCGCCGTCGACGCCAGCCTGCTGGCCGAGGGCCCGGCCGCCGGCGAGCCGTGCCGCCCGCTGCACCAGGCCCACCTGTGGCTGTCGCTCACCCTGGCCGCCCTCGACCTCGAGGAGCTCGCCGCCGCGCAGGCGTTGCAGGGGCACCGCGTCGCCGCCGCGCTGCCGCACCTCCCCGACCAGTGGCAGCTGCTCCGGCTGGCCGCCCAGCAGCACGTCGAGCTGGCCCAGACGGTCTGCCGCCGCGGCCTCGAGGAGCGCTCGCGTGCCCTGGCCGAGGTGGCGCTGCGCTGCGCCACCGAGGCCCGCGCGCTGGGCTGGGAGCCCGACCCGGCCGACCAGGACCTGCTCGACGTCGTCCAGTCCTGGGCCATGGCCTGCGCCGGCGAGGTGGCCGAGGCGCTGGGCCCCATGCGGCGGGCGCACCGCCGCGTGCACCGCGACGGCGGCACCTGGCTGCGCGGCTACGCCGACCTGGTGCTGGCCCGGCTGCTCACCCGCCTGGCCCGCGAGCGCAGCGGCGGCGGGCACGGCGACGAGGCCACCGACCTGCTGGTCGACGCCGCCGGCGCGTTCGCCGCCAGCGGCGACCGCCGCCGCTACCGGCAGTGCCTGCTGGAGCTCGGCCAGAGCACCGCGGCCGCCGGCCGGCCGGCCGAGGCGCTGCACTGGCTGGACGCCTACCGCGCCGACACCGGCCGGGCGCACGCCCGCGGCCGGGAGCTGTGGGCGGAGATGTTCGTCCGCCGCAGCCGGCTGCGCGAGGCCGAGCGGCAGGCCGCCGTGCTGCGCACCTATGCCCTGGAGGACCCCCTCACCGGGCTCGGCAACCGGCGCAGCGCCGAGCGCCGGCTGGGCAGCATCCGGCTGGGCGAGGAGCCGGTGTCGCTGGCGGTGGTCGACGTCGACCGGTTCAAGGAGGTCAACGACGACACCTCCCACTCGCACGGCGACGAGGTGCTGCGCCGGGTCGCCGACCTGCTGCGCGAGCACTGCCGCACCGGCGACGAGGTGTACCGCTGGGCCGGCGACGAGTTCGTCGTCGTCCTGCCGACGGCGACCGAGAGCCAGGCGCTGGTGGCCATGGAGCGGCTGCGCGCCGCCGTCGCGGAGGCCGACTGGGGCGACCTGCCGATGCCGATCACGGTCAGCATCGGCGTGGCCACCGCCCCGGCGCGCGCGGACGACGACACCGGCCCCACCGCCTGGCGCTCGCTGTTCGACACCGCCGACCTGCACCTGTTCTCCGCCAAGCGCGGCGGTCGCAACCGGGTGCGCGCCCGGTCCCTCCCGAGCGGGGAGACCCCGTGACCGCCGCGTGGGACGCCTGTGACGAAACGGACGACCGGGCCGGAACGGGTCGGCGCGCCCCCCGGCCGGTGCGTGACACCGGCGGGGACGCCGTGCACAGTGCGCTCGTGCCACCGGGGACGCTGCACCACCGGGTGACCGCGGCCCTGTCCAACTGGCGCCTCGACGACGCCGAGGAGCTCCTCGCCGACGTCGACACCGACGCCTCGCCCTACGCCGCGGTCGCCGGCCCCGACGTGCCCGACGCCCCGTCCCTGGGCCGGGCGTGGGCCGACACCCTCCGCGCCGAGCTGCTCGTCCGGCGGCTGCGCGCGGCCGGGTTCACCGTGGTCGGCGACCCCGTCGAGCCCGGGCACGACGCCCCGCTGGACCTGCACGCCGGCGTCGCCGGGCTCATCGACGGCGCCGGCGCGCCGGCCTCCCCCGGCGCCGATCCGCACGCCGAGCAGGCCTCGCGCGCGGCCCTGGCGATCGCGCTGGTGCGCTCCGCCAAGGCCGCCTTCGACGCCACCGACGACGACCTCCAGCGCGCCGCCGGCCTGGCCCGGCACGCCCGCATCGAGCTGCTCTCCCGCCGGATCGACGCCGCCATGGACGAGGCGGTCGAGGCGGCCAGCCTGCTGGACCCCGCGCTGCCGCCCGGCGCCCTGCTGGTCGACACCCTGGCCACGCTGGCCGGCGTGCTCGCCGACCTCGAGCTGATGCCGCTGGCGCTGGACTACCAGCGCCGGGCGCACGAGACCGCGCTGGCCGCCAGCGCCACCGAGGGCGCGCTCGACCCCGGCGACGGCGATCCCGACGTGCTGGTGGCCCGCGCCGCCACCCGGCTCGGCGAGCTCTGCGCCGAGCTCGGCGAGGGCCTGCTGGACGACGGCGTGCCCGAGTCGGCCGCTCCGCACTTCGCCGAGGCCCGCCGGCTGGCCGAGGACGCCCTCGCCCAGCTGCCGCCGGAGGCCGCGGACGCCGTCGTGGCCGCCCAGGTCGTGCACGGCTGGGCGCTGGTCGGCCTCGGCGAGCTCGCCGCCGCCACCGGCCCGCTGCGCGCCGCCGTCCGGATCACCAGCGCCACGGGCGACCGCGCGCTGCTGGCCGCCGCGCTGCTGGCCCTGGGCCGGGCGCTGCGCCGGCAGGGCGACGGCCGCGGCGCCGACGAGCAGCTGGCCCGCGCGCTCGCGCTGGCGACCGAGCACGGCCTGCCCCGGCTGCGCCGCGCCGCCCTGCGCGAGCTGTGCACGCTGCACGCCGAGCTGGACGACGCCGGCCGGGCGCTGCCCTACCTGCAGGCCTACCTCGCCGACGAGCTGGACCGGGTCGACGAGCGGCGCACCCGCTGGGTGGAGCTGTTCGGCCGGCGCAAGAGCCTGCTGGAGACCGAGCGCGCCGCCGGTCAGCTGCGCCGCCAGGCCTACGAGGACCCCCTCACCCACCTGCCCAACCGGCGCTACGCCGAGGCCCGCCTGGACGGGCTCCTGTCGGCCGGCGACGTGCCCGCGCTGGCCGTCGTCGACGTCGACCACTTCAAGTCGATCAACGACGCGATCGGCCACCCCGGCGGGGACGCGGTGCTGCGCACGGTGGCCGAGCTGCTGCTGGACGGCTGCCGCGACACCGACGAGGTGTGCCGCTGGGCCGGCGACGAGTTCGTCGTCCTGCTGCCCGACACCACCGCCGAGCAGGCCGAGCGCGCCCTGGAGCGGATCCGCCGCGCGGTGGCCGCGCACGACTGGTCGGCCATCGGGCTGACCGTGCCGGTCACCATCAGCGTGGGCATCGCCTCGGCCACCCGCGGCGACGACCGGCGCACCCTGTTCGCCGCCGCCGACGGCGTGCTGTACGACGCCAAGCGCAGCGGCCGCGACCGGGTCGTCCGGCTGTCGGCGGTCACCCAGACCCGGGCCGGCGGCAGCCCCCTGGACGCGCTCTTCGGCCCGGCGCCCGGTGCGCGGGCCGAGGGCGACACGACGGCCGCCGACGTCCCGGAGGCACCGGACGCAGCGGCTAGCGTCGCGGCCGTGCCGCCTCCCCCGCCGGCCGATCCCACCGGGACCGGCGGCTTCGCCCCGCTCCTGCTCGAGACCCCGCCGCACGTTCCGCTGGGCCCCGGCAGCCCGGCCGAGCCGCCGCTGGCGCCGCAGCCGGCCGCGGCCCGCCCGGAGCCGGCCCCCGAGCCGCCTCCGGCCGCGCCGTTCCGGGGCCCGGCCGAGCCCGAGGTCATCTGGGGCACCGGGCGCAGCACCGAGCAGGTGCTCGCGCTGGTGCGCGAGGCCCGGGCGCGGTTCCCCGACCGCCCGGCGGTCGTGGTGCGGGCGGCCGCGGAGACGCTCGTCGCGCTGGCCGGCGAGCACGACGCCTACACGACGATGGACGCCGCGGCGATGTCGGCGGCGGTCGGCCCGCTGCCCGAGCCGCTGGGCCGGATCGGTGTCCTCTGCGCCAGCAGCGGCGACCTGCCGGTGGCCGCGGAGGCCGCCTTCGTCGCCCGGGTGACCGGCACCGAGGTGGTCCGCATCGACGAGGTCGGCGGCAGCCGGCTGCACCCGCTGCTGGCCGACCCCGCGCTGCTCGAGGACGTCGACTGCCTGGTGGTCGTCGCCGGCCTCGACGCCTCGCTGGCCGCGGTGGTCGGCTCGCTCACCGACGTCCCGATCGTGGCGGTGCCCACCTCGACCGGGCAGCCGGGCTCCTTCGGCGGCTTCGGCGCACTGCTGACGATGCTGAACTCGGCCACCCCCGGCGTCGTGGTGAGCAACATCGACAACGGCTCCGCGGCCGGCGTCTTCGCCGCGCGGGTCGCCCGGCGGGCCGCGCGCCGCTAGCGCCGGTCGGGGCCCAGCGCCCGGCCGACCAGCGGCAGCGTCGCCAGCACGAGGACGGCGGCGCCCGCCAGCCCGCCGGCGGCCCAGGCCGCGAAGACCGCCAGCGACGCCAGCTCGACGCCCAGCCCGGCCACCGAGGTGACCGTCGCCCGGTTCGGGCCGGGGATCCGCTCCTGCAGCCGGGCCTCGGCGACCACGAGCACCGCCAGGTAGAGGCCGTACCCGAGCGCCACCAGCCCGAGCGCCGCCGGGCGCGCCCACAGCGCGGCGATGCCGAGCGCCAGCGCGGCGGCGCCCAGCAGCCCCAGCAGCCGGGACGACGGCAGCCGGTCGGCGCGCCCGCCCAGCCAGGCGCCGAGCGCGCCGGCCAGCGCCACGGCGAGGACGGCGAGCGGCACCGCGGCCGTGGACACGCCCCACTCCCCCGCGAGCACCGGGAAGTACTCCTCCACGGCGTCGAGGCCGCCGAGCACCGCCACGGCCAGCACCACCAGCCGCAGGGCCGGGCGGCGCAGCGCCGTCCGGACGCCGGCGCGCAGCACCGCCAGGACGTCGGAGCCGGCCCGCTCGCGGGGCGGCTCGGGGAACCGCAGGGCCAGGGCGGCGTAGGCCAGGCAGACCGCCACGCTGACCCAGCCGACGAGCGGGTGGCCGCCGGCGGTGAACAGCAGCGTCGCCGCGACCGCCGTCGGCACCTGCACCAGCAGCTCGGCCGCGGTCATCGCGCCGTTGACGCGGGCGAAGGCGCCCGCCGCTCCGCAGGCGGCCAGCCCGTCGACGACCAGGGCCTCCACCGTGCCGGAGACCAGCGCGCCGGCGACGCCCCACAGCACGAACCCGGCGGCGAAGGCCGGCCCGGAGGGCGCGACCGTCCAGATCGCGAAGCAGCCGGCCTCGAGCACGCCCGCGACGACGAGCACGCCCCGCCGGGACCAGCGGTCGGCCAGCGCACCGGCCGGCACCTCGGCGAGCAGCGCGGTGCCCGACCACAGCGCGAACAGCGCCGACACCTGCCCGCCGGTCAGCCCCGTCTCGGCGAACAGCAGGGCGTACAGGGGATACACCGGCGAGAGGCCGGCCAGCACCGTCCAGCCCACCGCGAGCCGGGCCAGCGAGCGGGCGGCCGGCGGCAGGGGCTCGGTGACAGGGGCGGCGGTGCGTCAACGGAAGGGCACGGCGGCACCGTAGCGCCGCCGGTGACCGGTCGCACACCGGTTCCGGGCGCCGGCTGGACTACGCTGGCTCCCCGAGAAGGGGAGTAGCCCCCCGACCGCTGGTCGACATGCTGGCGCCGCCACCACGGGGTGCCCGGTCAGCGGGCCCACGCACCGACGTGGGTGGGCGAGACCTTCGACTGAGCAGTCGTGCGTGCTGCCGGTCGGAGGCTGCCCGCACCCGCCCGGCCGTGCCGAGCGGAAGAGAGATCCTGTGCTGGTCCTGTCGGTCATCGCGACCGCGTTCGTCCTCGTCCTGCCGGTGGAGCTGCCGGACAAGACGCTGTTCGCCAGCCTCGTGCTGGCCACCCGCTTCGCGCCCCTGCCGGTGTTCGTCGGCGTCGGGACGGCGTTCGGCCTGCAGGTCGCCATCGCCGTGACCGCCGGCTCGCTGCTCTCGCTGCTGCCCGAGGCGCTGGTCAGCGGGGTGGTGGCGGCGCTGTTCCTGGTCGGCGCGGTCGTCCTGTGGCGCAGCGCGAGCAGCGGCGTGGAGGAGGACGAGGCGGCCGACACCCGGGAGCGCACCTCGTTCCTGCGCGCGGCGGCGATCTCCTTCGGCGTGCTGTTCGCCGCGGAGTGGGGCGACCTCTCGCAGCTGGCCACCGCAGGTCTGGCCGCCCGCTACGACGCCCCGGTCTCGGTGTTCATCGGCGCCTGGGCGGCCCTGCTCGTCGTCTCCGGCCTGGCGGTGTTCCTCGGCAAGAAGCTGGCCGACCGCCTGCCGGTCGCGCTCATCCGCCGGGTCGCCGCGGTGCTGTTCCTGGTGTTCGCCGTCCTCGCCGTCGTCGAGACCGTGCGCACCCTGACCGGCTGAGGCCGCCCACCCCTCGGAGGGAGACCGGGACCAACGTCCTCAACCGGTTCCGGATCGTTGTCGTACCGGAGCATGGGTGACACGCTCGTCATCCGCAGGGAGAGGACGTCGACGGGGATGACGGGTACGACCGCACCAGCAGCGCTGCCGTGCGCGGAGACGGGGCTGCTGCAGTCGCTGGGCGTCTTCGGGATGACCAGCGACTCCGAGCTCGAGGGCGTGGTCCGGGTCGCCGCCACGGTGGCCGGCACGTCGTCGGCCTGCGTCAACCTCTTCGACGGCGCGCTGCAGCGCCAGCTGTCGCCGCACGGCTTCCGCGGCACCACCTCGCTGCGCGCGGACTCCCTCTGCGCGGCCTTCGCCGCCGCCTCCCGCCCGGTGACCACCGTGCCCGACCTCGCCGCCGACCCGGGTCTGGCCGGCAACCCCTGGGTCGACGGCCGGCTGGCCCGGGCCCGCGGCTACGCGAGCGCCCCGATCGTCGTGGACGGCACCCCGATCGGGGCGCTGTGCGTCTTCGACGCCCGGCCCCGCCGGCTGGACGACGCGCAGGCGGCCCGGCTGGTCGACCTCGCCACCGTCATCGTCGCGCTGCTGCAGCGCCGCCGGCAGGCCGCCGAGCTCGCCGACCTGGCCGCGGCCAGCGAGGTCGCCCGGCTGGAGACCGCCGCCGCGCACGAGCGCCTGGCCCGCAGCACCGCGTTCACCGCCGCCCTGCTCGACGCCCTGCCGGTGGGCGTGGTCGCCGCCGACGCCGAGGCCCGGGTCAACCTGTTCAACCGGGTGAGCCGTGAATGGCACGGCCTGGACACCAACCCCGACGTCCCCCTGCCCGACGCGCCGTCCCGGTTCGCGCTCACCGACGGCGAGGGCACGCCGATCGACGTCGACCAGGTGCCGCTCATGCGGGTCTTCCGCGAGGGCCGGATCACCGACGCCGAGATGGGCATCCGCTCCCCCGAGGGCGACGTGCGCCTGGTGTCGGTCTCCGGCGGGCCGGTGCACGACGCGGACGGCCGGCTGCTCGGCGCGGTCGTCGCCATGGCCGACGTCACCGGGCAGCGGGCACTCGAGGACGCCCTGCGCGCCGCCGCCCTGCACGATCCCCTGACCGGGGTGCCCAACCGGACGCTGCTGCTGGACCGCCTGGACCAGCTGCTGACCGCCACCGGCCGCAGCGAGGAGCCGCTGGCCGTCCTCTACTGCGACCTCGACGGGTTCAAGCCGGTCAACGACACCGCCGGGCACGCCGCCGGCGACGACGTCCTCGTCGATGCGGTGGCCCGGCTGCGCGCCGCCGTCCGCCCCGGCGACACCGTGGCCCGCGTGGGCGGGGACGAGTTCGTGCTGCTGTGCCCCGGCGTGCTCGACGAGGGCGCGGCCACCGACATCGCCGACCGCGTCACCCGCGCCTTCGACGTCCCCCTGCGCACCTCCACCGGCACCGAGCACCGGGTCGGCATCAGCGTCGGGGTCGCCCTGTGCGCGCCCGGCGACGGGCCCGACGAGGTGCTGCGCCGGGCCGACGCCGCCATGTACCGCGTGAAGGCCCGCCGGCGGCGGACGCGCGCCCGGGCGCGCTGACCGCTCTCACCCGACCGGGTGGACGGGGCTCCAGCCCACGCCGCGGCCGGCCGTTGTCCCCGACGAGGGTCCCGCCGGGACCCGCGAGGAGGATCAGCGTGCCGACGACCATCGCGTACCGGCCGGACACCGACGACCGCGCGCTGGCCGAGCGGCAGGGCGCGCTGCTGCGCGAGCTCGGGGTGCTGGACCGGCCGGTGCAGGCCGAGCTGCGCGCCGTCCTGCGGCTCGCCGTCGCCGTCACCGGCGCCCGGCACGCCGCACTGAACCTCCTCGACACCGAGCAGCAGGTGACGATCGCCGCTGTCGGCGCCGAGCGCGGATGCCATGCACGGGTCGAGTCGCTGTGCGCGCGCACCTCGCGCCGTCCCGGCGTCTTCTGGTCCCGCGACCTGCGGACCGATCCCGACTACGCCGGCAATCCCTTCGTCGACGGCCGCATCGGCCGGCTGCGCTTCTACGGCAGCGCGCCGATGCGCGCGGACGGCGGCCTGGCCATCGGCACGGTGTGCGTCTGGGACGAGGAGCCCCTCGACCTCCGGCCCGAGCAGGTGGCCCACCTCGCCGACCTGGCCGACGTCGCGCTGGGCCTGATCCAGCGCGACCGCGCCGTGCAGCAGGCCGCCGAGCTCACCGCCGACGCCGACCGCGCGCGGGCCGCCGCGGAGCGCTCCTGCGCCCGGGCCGAGCAGGTCAGCGCCGATCTCGCCCGCGCCCGCGCACTGGACAGCGCGCTCTTCGACGCCCTGTCGGTGGGCGTCGTCGTCTCCGACCTCACCGGCATGCCGACGCGCGCGAACCGGGTGGCGAGCCGGTGGTCCGGCGAGCGCTGGGGCGAGGAGCGCCTCGACCGGGACCGGCTGATCGAGCACCTCTACCACGCCGACGGCACCACCCCCATGACGCACGAGGACGGCCCGCTCGCGCGGGTGCTGCGGGGCGAGGAGGTCCGGGACCTCGAGCTGGTGGCCGGCCACCCGGACGGCCCGCGCCGGGTGAGCCTCGCCTCGGCCGAGCCGATCCGCGACGAGCACGGCGGCGTGATCGGCGCGGTCGCCACCATCACCGACATCACCGCCCAGCGCGACCTCGAGCGCCGGCTGCGGGAGGCCGCGCTGCACGACCCGCTCACCGGGCTGCCCAACCGCGCGCTGCTGCTCGACCGCCTGGGCCAGGCGCTGGCGGCGCAGGCCCGGGCGCACACCCCCTCGGCCGTCGTCTACTGCGACCTCGACGGCTTCAAGGCGGTCAACGACTCCCTCGGGCACGACGCCGGCGACGCCGCGCTGCTCGGCACCGCGGCGGCCCTGCGCTCGGTGGTGCGCCCGGAGGACACCGTGGCCCGGATCGGCGGCGACGAGTTCGTCGTCCTCTGCCCCGGCATGGGGACGGCGGAGGACGCGCGCCGGCTGATCGACCGGATCGGCGCGGCGATCGAGGCCTCGGCCACCGGGGTGGGCGCGAGCTGCGGCTTCGCCCTCTCCCGGCCCGGCGACTCCGCGGACTCGCTGCTGCGGCGGGCCGACACGGCGATGTACGCGGTCAAGCGCTCGCGCCGCTGACCCCACCGTCCACCAGCGCCAGCCGGCGCACCAGGGTGGCGACCCGCTCGTCCAGCGCCGGCCAGGGCAGGTCGCCGGCCGCGGCCTGCAGCGTGACCACGCCGTGCAGCGCCGTCCACAGCAGGGCGGCGTCGGCGGCCGGGTCCCGGCTGGCCGAGCGGCCGGCCGCCGCGCAGGCGGCGACCCCGTCGACCAGGACGCCGAACGCGGCCGCGCCGAGGGTGCGCCGCGGACCGAACATCGTGCGGTACCGCGCCGGGGCGGCCAGCCCCTCGGTGACGTAGGCGCGGCAGCCGGCCAGCAGCCGGTCGACCGGGTCCTCCCGGCCGGCGGTCGCGGCGGCCACCGCCGCCCGCAGCTGGGCGAAGCCCTCGTCGACGACGGCGTCGAGCAGCGCGTCCAGGTCGGCGAAGTGGCCGTAGACCGCCGGCGCCGACACCCCCGCCTCGCGGGCGACTGCCCGCAGGCTCACCGCGTCGGCGGTGCCGGACCGCTCCAGCACCGCGCCCGCGGCGGCGACCAGGCGGGCGCGGAGCGGAGTCGTCACAGATGTCACTTTACAGCCGTTAAGCGTCCGGCCTAGCCTGGCTTTACACCTGTAAAGGAGGCTGCCGTGCCGATCATCCCCGACCTGCCATGGACCGCCGACCAGCTTGGAGAGGGCCCCGGGGTCGTGCTCGTGACCCGGCTGCGACTGCGCCGGCTGCGCGACGTGCCGGCGTTCCTCGCCACCTCGCTGGCCATCCGCCGGCAGACCGCCGCCAGCCCGGGCGCCCGCTCGCTGCACCTGCGCGCCCAGCCGCTGGCCCGCACCTTCACCACCGTCTCCTGGTGGGACGACGACGCCGCGGTGCGCGCCTTCGTGCGCAGCGAGCCGCACCGCGGCGCGATGCGGCGCTGGGGCGGCCGGCTGGCCGGCTTCCACAACGCCACCCTCCCGGGCACGCCGGGCGTCGTGCCGACAGTGGACTCGGTGCCGGCGCCGGCCTGAGACCGGTCAGCGCAGCGTCGGGATCCAGTCGGCCAGCGCCCGGCCGATCTCGTCCGGCGCGTCCTCGGGCACGAAGTGGTGCCCCGGCACCCGCACCTCGGTCAGCGCCGGCCACTTCCGCACCAGGGCGCGGGACCGGCCGGTGAGCAGGAAGCCGGGGTCGGCGTCGACGAACAGCTTGGGCACCTCGCTGGTGCGCAGCCAGGTGGAGTACCGGGCGACGACGTCGTGCACCAGCGGCGGCACGTTCTCGATGGGCAGCTGGCGCGGCCACTCCAGGGTCGGCCAGCGGCTCCCGGGGGTGCGGAAGGGGGCCCGGTAGCGCTCGTGCGCCTCCGGGCTCAGCCCGCGGGCCACCGACGCCGGCAGGATCCGCTCGACGAACGCGTTCTTCTCCAGCACCGCCGCCTCGCCGTCCCGGCTGCGCATGGTGCGGAAGATGCCGCGCCCCTCCCTCGGCCAGTCCGCCCAGGTCAGCGGCGTGACCAGGGCCTCCATGAAGGCGATGCCCCGCACGGCCGCGCGGTGCCGCTCGGCCCAGTCGAAGCCCAGCGCCGAGCCCCAGTCGTGCAGCACGAGGGTGACCCGCTCGGTCGCGCCGACCGCGGCGAGGAACTCCTCCAGGTACGCGGCGTGGGTGGCGAGGGAGTAGGTGCCCGGGCCGGGGACGGGCAGCGGATCGGACTCCCCCATGCCCACCAGGTCCGGCGCGAGGCAGCGGCCCAGGTGCTGCACGTGCGGGACGACGTTGCGCCAGAGGTAGGACGACGTCGGGTTGCCGTGCAGGAAGACGATCGGATCCCCCTCCCCGACGTCCACGTACGCCATCTCCAGGTCGCGCACCCGCACGCGCGAGCGGGGGAACGGGTCGTCGGGCGGCACGGGGGCGGGCATGCCGCCGATCCTCACACCGGGGCCGGGTCGTCGCCGTCCGGAGATCGCGCTTGACCCTGACGCGACGTCAGGCTGTGGAGTGGTCCCCGTCAGAGAGGAGGAGCCGTGAACGTGGGAGAGGTGGCCGCCCTGGCCGGGGTCACGGTGCGCACGCTGCACCACTACGACCGGATCGGGCTGCTGTCGCCGTCCGGGCGGACGGCGGCCGGGTACCGCCGGTACGCGCCGGCCGACCTGGACCGGCTGCACCAGGTGCTGCTCTACCGCGAGCTCGGCTTCCCCCTCGAGGAGGTCGCGGCCCTGCTGGACGACCCGTCCACCGACCCCGCCGAGCACCTGCGCCGGCAGCACCGGCTGCTGCGGGACCGGCTGGACCGGACGCAGGCGATGGTCGCGGCCGTCGAGAAGGAGATGGAGGCGAGGAACATGGGGATCTCCCTGACCCCCGAGGAGCGGTTCGAGGTGTTCGGCGAGCACGACCCGGCGCAGTACGAGGCCGAGGTCGAGGAGCGCTGGGGCGACACGGACGCCTACGCGCAGTCCAAGCGGCGGACCGCCGCCTACGGCAAGGACGACTGGCTCCGGATCAAGGCCGAGGGCGAGGACCTGATGCGGCGGATGGCCGACGCGCTGCGCACCGGCGTCGCGCCGGACGCCCCGGAGGCGATGGACCTGGCCGAGGAGCACCGGCAGCAGATCACCCGCAACTTCTACGACTGCCCGCCGGAGATGCACGCGGGCCTCGGCCGCATGTACGTCGAGGACGAGCGGTTCACCGCCACGTACGAGCAGGTGGCGCCCGGGCTGGCGCAGTGGGTGAGCACCGCCGTCCAAGCCAACGCCGCCCGCCAGGGCGGCTGAGCCCCCTCGGCACAGGAGGCTATGCGCACGTTCCGGAGCCCGATCCGTGTGCATAGCCTCCTATGCCTCAGTCGGGCACGCGGACCAGCAGCTCCCCGTGCGTCATCGACAGCCACCCGTCGTCGGCCGCGGCCCAGCGCAGCCAGGCGTCGGCGATCTCGCGGAGCTCCGCCTCGGTCGCCAGCCCGTAGGCCAGCGCCTGCTCGGCGAACGACGACGCGGTCGCCCGGCCGGCCCAGGACGGGCCCCACCACTCCCGCTCGGCCGGGGAGGAGTAGCACCAGGACGACGTCGTGGCGACGACGTCGCGCAGGCCCGCCGCGTGCGCCCAGGACAGCAGCCGGCGGCCGGCGTCGGGCTCGGCGGCGTTGGCGCGGGCGACTCCGTAGTAGACCTCCAGCCAGCGGTCCAGGCCGGCGTCGAGCGGGAACCAGACGAAGGTCGCGTAGTCGACGTCGCGCACGGCGACCAGCCCGCCGGGCCGGCACACCCGGGCCATCTCCCGCAGCGCGGCGACCGGGTCGGTCAGGTGCTGCAGCACCTGGTGGGCGTGCACGACGTCGAAGGAGTCGTCGGGGAGGTCGAGGGCGTAGCCGTCGCCGACGGCGAACTCGACGGCGACGCCGGCCCGCGCGGCCGCCTCCCGGGCCTCGACCAGCGGCGCCTCGGCGGCGTCGACGCCGAGCACCCGGCCGGGGGCCACGCGGGCGGCGAGGTCGACGGTGATCGTGCCCGGCCCGCAGCCCACGTCGAGCAGGTCGAGCCCCGGGCGCAGGTGCGGCAGGAGGTAACCGGCCGAGTTCTCCGCCGTGCGCCAGCGGTGCGACTGCAGCACCGGTTCCGCGTGCCCGTGCGTGTAGGTGTCCACGAGCGGATCATGCTCCGCGGTGTCCACGATGTGGAACACCCTTCCCACATCGTGAGATCAGCTCTCCTCGGCGAGCACCCGTTCCGCGACCGGTTCGGCCGCCGCGCGGTCGGCCGGCACCAGCCCGATCCGGGTCCGCCGGTCGAGCAGGTCGCCGACGCTGCGCGCCCCCTCCGCCCGGACGGCGAACCGCAGCTCCCCCACCGTCTCCGGCCGCCCCTCGACCACCGGCTCAAGCCCCAGCGCGGCCACGGCGGGCGCCTCGGTGCCGTAGCGGGCGACCAGCCGGGGCGGTGCCTCGACCCGGGCCAGCGACAGCCGCGGCGCCGCGCCGGCCAGCGGCAGGCGGGCGGTGATCGAGCGGCCGGCCCCGCGGCCCAGCCGCCGGACGACGGCATCCGCCGCCTCCTCGGCCATCGCCCGGTAGGTGGTGAGCTTCCCGCCGACGACGGAGAGGACCGGCCCGTCCCACCGCAGCAGGTGCTTGCGGGAGAGGTCGGCGGTGGCACCGCCCGGCCCCCTGCCGGCCGACTCCGGGAGCACCAGCGGGCGCAGCCCGGCGTAGCTGCCGACGACGTCCGCCCTGGTCAGCGGCTCCTCGAGCACCCGGTTGACCGTCTCGAGCAGCTGGTCGACCTCGGCGTCGCCCGGCCGCGGGTCGTCGTCGGGCACCGGGCCGTCGACCGGCTCGTCGGTCAGCCCCAGGTACACCGGGCCGCCCGGCTGCGGCAGGGCGAACACGTAGCGCGACCGCGAGCCCGGCAGCGGCACCGTCAGCGCCGCGGTCGGGTTGCCCAGCCGCTCCGCGGGGACGACGAGGTGCGAGCCGCGCGAGGGCACCAGCCGGATGCCCGGCGCCAGCCGCTGCGCCCAGACCCCCGCGGCGTTCACCACCGCCCCGGCACGCACGGTCAGGGCACCGCCGTCCGCGAGCGACACGTGCACGTCGGCGCCGTCGACCGCGGTCACCTCCGCACCGGTCAGCACCCGCGCGCCGGCCGCCGCGGCGGTGCGGGCGATCGCCACCACCAGCCGCGCGTCGTCGGTGAGCTGGCCGTCCCAGAACGCGACGCCGCCGCGCCCGCGGCGCACCGCCGGCGTCCAGCGGGCCACCTGCGCCGAGCCCACGCGGCGGGTGCCCGGCAGCGAGCGCACCCCGCCGGGCACCGACCGGCGCACCGCGTCGCCCAGCCGGCCACCGGCGCCGGCCAGCGCGGTGACGTCCCGGCCGGCGACGTCGGGCACCAGGAACGGCAGCGGCCGGACCAGGTGCGGCGCGGTGGCGCCCATGAGGACGGCACGCTCGCGGGCGGACTCGCGGGCCAGCCCGATCTCGCCGTGCGCCAGGTAGCGCAGCCCGCCGTGCACCAGCTTGGACGACCAGCGGCTGGTGCCCTGGGCGAGGTCCCCCCGCTCGAACAGCGCCACCGACAGCCCGCGGGTGGCCGCGTCCAGCGCCACGCCGGCGCCGGTCACCCCGCCGCCGACGACCACCACGTCGACCGATCCACCGTCGAGCACGGCCAGGTCCGCGGCGCGCCGGGCGGCCGACAGCGCCGCCCCCGCCGTCCCCGTCAGGAGCACCGGCAGACTGTAGCCGTGCCCGAGCAGCCGGAACTGACGATCCAGGGATGGGGCCCGGGGCGCTCGCGCGTCGCCACGGTCACCGACGGCGACGGCGACGAGGGCCGCCTCGACCTCGGCACCGATCCCGACCTGTCCACCGCGCTCAACCGCGCCGCGCGCAAGCACCTGGCGCGCGAGCTGGGCTGGACGCCGCGCCCGACGCCCGCCGTCCCGGTCAAGGAGATCCGGCTGGCGCCCAGCCGGCTGTCCGAGGAGGCGCTGGCCTCCCTGACCGGCCTGCTGGGCGAGGAGAACGTCACCACGGACCGCGAGTCGCGGCTGCGGCACGCCGGCGGCAAGAGCTACCTGGACCTGCTGCGCCGCCGCGAGGGCGACGCCTCCGACGCGCCCGACGCCGTCGTCCGGCCGGGCACCACCGAGGAGACCGCGGCGCTGCTGGCGCTGTGCAGCCGGCTCGCGGTCGTCGTCGTGCCGTTCGGCGGCGGCACCAGCGTGGTCGGCGGGCTCTCGGGCATGGACCCCGACGACCGCCCGTCGATCTCGGTCGACCTGGGGCGGATGGCCGGCCTGCAGGCCGTCGACGTGCCCTCCTCCCTGGTCACCGTGGGGCCCGGCATGCGCGGCCCGGCGCTGGAGGCGGCGCTGGAGAAGCAGGGGCTCACCCTCGGCCACCTGCCGCAGAGCTGGGAGTACGCCACCCTGGGCGGCTACGCGGCGACCCGCTCGGCCGGCCAGGCCTCGACCGGCGTCGGGCGGTTCGACGACCTGGTCGCCGGGGTCACCCTGGCCACCCCCACGGGGGTGCTGGAGGTCGGCTCCCCGCCCGCCTCGGCCGCCGGGCCGGACCTGCTCGGCCTGGCGCTCGGCTCCGAGGGAGCGCTGGGGATCATCACCGAACTGCGGCTGCGGGTGCGCCCCCGGCCGCAGACGACGTCCTACGAGGGCTGGTCGTTCCGGTCCTGGGCCGCGGGGCTGGCCGGGCTGCAGCGGCTGGCCCGGCACGACCTGCTGCCCGACGTCGTCCGGCTGTCCGACCCCGACGAGACCCGCGCCAACCTGCTCATGGCGAGCGGGCCGGGGGCGAAGGCGCTGCGCGCCTCGCTGCGCACCCGCCGGCACGGCGAGGGCTGCCTGCTCGTGGTCGGCTGGGAGGGCCTGCCGACGATCGTCCGTGCCCGGATGCGCGCCGCCGCCTCGGTGCTCAAGGACGGCGGCGCGATCCGCGTCGGCACGCGGGTCGGCGAGTCCTGGCGCAAGCACCGGTTCGAGGCGCCCTACCTGCGCGACCGGCTCCTGGACGCCGGGCTGCTGGTCGAGACCCTGGAGACCGCCGCCACCTGGACCGCCCTGCCCACCGTGTACGACGCCGTCCGCGCCGCGCTGACCCGGTCACTGGCGCGCGACGGTCGCCGCCCGCTGGTGATGAGCCACGTCTCCCACGGCTACGCCACCGGTGCCTCGCTGTACGTCACCGTCCTCGCCGACCGGGACGACGACCTGCCGCTGCAGCAGTGGCTCACCGCCAAGCGGGCCGCGACCGACGCGCTGCTGGCCGCGGGCGGCACCCTCACCCACCACCACGCCGTGGGCGCCGACCACCGCCCCTGGCTGGAGCGGGAGATCGGGCCGCTGGGGGTCGACGTGCTGCGCGCGGTCAAGCAGCGGCTGGACCCGCAGGGCATCTGCAACCCGGGCGTGCTGCTCCCCGACTGACCGGCGTCGTTGACACGGCACGGACGGCCGGGCCAGGGTCGGGCCACCCGACGAGGGAGACGCCGTGCCGACACTCGCCATCCGAGCGCGCTGGATCGTCACCGGGCAGGAGGACCAGCCCTGGATCGACGACGGGCACGTCGTCGTCGCCGACGGCGTCATCCGGTCCGTCGGGCGTGGCAGCGTGACCGAGCAGGTCGACGAGACCATCGACGCCGGGGAGATGATCCTCGCGCCCGGGTTCGTGAACGGTCACACGCACCTGTGCATGTCGCTGGGCAGGTCGATGGGGTCGGACTCCTCGCTGCTGGGCTGGCTGACCGAGGCCCAGCTCCCCCTGATGGGCGCCTTCGAGCCGGAGGACTACGCGCTGGCGGTGACGCTCGGCGCGCTCGAGAACCTCAAGGCCGGCAACACGACCGTGTGCGAGGTGTTCTTCTCCAACCGGCTCGCCGACGGGGCGGACCAGCTGGCCGCAGCAGCACTGGACCAGATCGGGCTGCGCAGCATCCTCTTCCGGTGCTCGAACGACCTGCCGTTCGCTCCGGGTTTCGTCGAGGACCTGGACGACATCGCCCGCCGCTCCCGCGAGCTGGCCGACCGGTGGGCGGGCAGCGAGCTGACCCGGATCGGCGGGGGGCCGCTGGTCCCCTGGTCGGCGACCGCGGAGTACTGGCAGCAGACCAAGGAGTTCCTCGACGACGGCTGGCGGATGCACCTCCACACCGCCGAGACCACCGACTACAACGACCTCGTCCGCCAGCAGACCGGGCTCTCGAACGTGGAGTTGCTGGCCCGCGCCGGCGTTCTCGGCCCGTCGACGATGCTCAACCACTGCGTGCACCTGAGCGAGACCGACATCGGGTTGATCGCCGAGCACGGTTCGCCGGTGGTGCACGACCCCACGTCGAACATGCTCCTGGCCTCCGGTGTGGCGCCGGTCCGCGCGCTGCGGGAGGCCGGCGTCACCGTGGGCCTCGCCTGCGACGGGCCGGCCTGCAACAACACCCAGGACATGTTCGAGGTCATGAAGGACGCGTCACTGCTCCAGAAGGTCGTCACCGGGGACGCCACGGCGCTCACCGCCCGCGACGTCTTCACCATGGCGACGTCCGGAGGCGCCGAGGCCGCCGGGCTCGGCGCCGTCACCGGCCGGCTGGCCGAGGGGTACGCGGCCGACCTGGTCCTCGTCGACACCCACGCCGTCCACCTGCGGCCGGTCCACGATCCGCTCGCCACCCTCGTGTACTCGGCGCGGGCCTCGGACGTGCACACGGTCCTCGTCGGAGGCCAGGTCGTGCTGCGGGACCGCCAGGTGCCGGGGTTCGACGAGCGCGAGTTCCTCGCGCGGGTGCAGGAACGGGCGACCGAGCTGCGGGAGCGGGCCGGGGAGAACTGAGAGGAAGGACCCCCTCCTCCCCGCCCCGCGCGCCGCGCGGGGCGGGACCCGGGAGGGGGCCGACCTCAGGCACCGCGCACGGGGAGCGCGTAGCCGGTGGAGAAGATCCCGGCCGGGTCCACCGCCCGCTTGACGGCCAGCAGCCGCTCGGCGGTCTCCGGGTCGTAGGCGGCGAGCACCTCGTCGGGGCCGTCGACGGCGCCCAGGAAGTTGATCATCCCGCCCGGCGCGGCCCAGGGGCGCAGCGCGGCCAGCACCCCGCGGCCCACGTGCGGGAGCACCTCGGCCAGCTCGGGCACCATGGGGCCGATCACCAGCACCGACCAGGCACCCGTGCGCCCCGCGACCGCGTTGGGCACGGCCGCCGGCCGGGCCAGCGCGCCGCCCATCTGGCGGATCTCGGCCATGATCAGCGGCACCTCGACCTGCGGGCCGGCCGCGGCGAGGAAGGCGTCCACCGTCTCCTCGGTCAGCTCGGCGAGCAGCATGCCCTTCTCCCAGCCGGGCATCGGGTCCTTGGGGTCCATGTGGATGCCGTCCATCTCCGTGGGAAGCATCGGGCCGATGAAGCCGAGCAGCACCCGCCCGATGGACTGCATCGGCAGCACCAGCCGCTCGCCCTCGAGCGGGTCGTCGCCGCAGTAGGCGTAGCGCAGGTGGACGACGGTCCGGCCGCGCAGCGGCGGGGGCAGCTCCTCCATCGGGGGCAGGCGGAGGACGGCGATCGAGGTGGTGACCTCCTCGGGCAGCGTCGGCGCCCACTCGCGGAAGGCGTGCAGCACCGCGGCGGCGTCCTCGGCGGCGAAGAAGATGCCCCCGCCGATCACCGAGGTCACCGGGAACAGGCCGATCTCGAGGGCGGTGACGATGCCGAAGTTGCCCTTGCCGCCGCGGACGGCCCAGAACAGCTCGGGCTCCTCGGTGGCGCTGATCCGCCGCAGCGCGCCGTCGGCGGTCACGATCTCGACGGCGTGCACGTGGTCGGCGGCGAAGCCGAAGCGGCGGCCCAGGGAGCCCATGCCGCCGCCGAGGGTGTAGCCGACGACGCCGACGTCGGAGGTGGAGCCGCACAGGCCGGTCAGCCCGTGCTCGGCGGCGGCCTCGAGCACCGCCTCCCACTTGACGCCGGCCTGGACGCGGGCGATCCGCCGGTCGGGGTCGACGACGACGCCCTGCATGCGGCGGGTGGTGACGAAGACGGTGCCGGCGGTGTTGGCGACGGGTCCGTGGCCGGTGGCCTGGACGGCGACCCGCAGGCCGTGGCGGGCGGCCCAGGAGACGGCGGCGGCGACGTCGGCGGCGCAGGTGGCGCCGACCGCGACGGCGGGGGTGTGCTGCACGGCGACGTTCCAGGCGACGACCTCGGCGGCCATCCCGTCGTCGCCGGCGGCGTAGACCGGGCCGTGCACGCGGCTGCGCAGGTCGTCGACGTCGGCGGCCGGGACGGCCGGGGCCAGCGCGTCGAGGGCGGCGGCGTCGAGCAGGTCGGTGGTCTGGGGGTCCTCGGTGAGGCTCATGGGAGGTCTTCCTCGCGGGTTCGTGGGGATCGTGCTGGTGACGGGGACGACCCTCGCGGTGGCGCCTTGGCCGGTACTTGCGGAGCACTTGCGGGAACTTGCGGTCCGCCGACGGCCGGATCCGCTGCGCGAGGGCTCCCCAAGCGGCGCCGGACCTGGGAGGATCCCGCGTCGTGCGTTACCGCGTCCTCGGACCGCTCGAGGTCACGGGCCCCGACGGCCGACCGCTCGACGTGGGCGGCGCCAAGCCCAAGGCCCTGCTCGCGCTGCTGCTGGCCGAGGCCGGCCGGGCCGTGGCCATCGACCGGATCATCGCCGCGCTGTGGGGCGACGAGCCCCCGCCCACGGTCACCGGCACGCTGCAGGCCTACGTCTCCCACCTGCGCCGGGTGCTCGAGCCCGAGCGCGGGCCGCGGGAGGCACCGAAGGTGCTGCTCACCCGCACGCCGGGCTACGCCCTCGCCGTCGAGACCGCCGACCTGGACAGCCTGCGCTTCGCCCAGCTGATCGAGGACGGCGACCGCGCCGTCGAGGCCGGCGACCCCGCCCGCGGCGTGACGCTGCTGGAGCGGGCGCTGGAGCTGTGGCGCGGGGAGCCGCTGCCCGAGCTCGGCGACCTGCCCAGCGCCGCCACCGACCGGCTGCGGCTCACCGAGCTGCGGGTGCGCGCCCGGGAACGCCGCTGCGACGCGCTGCTGGCCGTCGGCCGGCCCGACGCCGCGGTGACCGACCTGCAGGACCTCGTGGCGGAGCACCCGCTCCGCGAGCGGCTGTGGGCCCGGCTGGTCACCGCCCTCTACGCCGCCGACCGCCAGGCCGACGCCCTCGACGCGCTGCGCCGCTGCGGCGACCTGCTCCGCGACGAGCTCGGCATCGACCCCGGCCCGGAGCTGCGCGACCTCGAGCAGGCGGTGCTGCGGCAGGACCCCCGCCTCACCGAGCGGCTGCCCCGGCCGGTGCTGCCGGTGGCTCCCACGCCGGCGCCGCTGCCGCTGGCCGCCCCGGGCGCCGAGCCGCTGGTCGGCCGGGAGACCGAGCTGGCCCGGCTGCGCGGGCTGGCCGAGCAGGCGGCCGGCGGGCGCCCCGGCGTCGTCGTCCTCGGCGGGGAGGCGGGGATCGGCAAGACGCGGCTGGCCGAGGCGGTCGCCGACACGGCGCGGGCCGCCGGCTGGTCGGTGGCCTGGAGCCGGTGCGCCGACGACGCCGGCGCGCCGCCGCTGTGGCCGTGGACGCAGGCGCTGGAGCAGCTCGGCCAGGAGCGGCTCTCCCCCGCCGCCGCCGGGGACGACGCCGACGCCGCCCGGTTCCGGCTGTTCGAGGACCTCCGCGCCCGGCTGACCGCCGCGGCGATCCGGCCGGTGCTCGTCGTCCTCGACGACCTGCAGGGCGCCGACGCCACCTCCGTGCAGCTGCTGTCGCTGCTGGCCCGGCACCTGCCCCGGGTGCCGCTGCTCGTGCTGGTCACCGTCCGCACGGTCGGCGAGGAGCTGCCCGAGGCGGTTGCCGACTGCCTGGCCCGGCTGGCCCGCGAACCCGCCGCCACCCGGCTGGTCCTGGAGGGGCTGGACACCGACGAGGTCGGCTCGCTGCTGGCCGGCCAGCTCGGCGGGGCGGCCGGCGACCCCGCGCTGGCCGCGCAGGTGCACGACCGGACGGCGGGCAACCCCTTCTTCGTCGTCGAGCTCTCCCGCTGGATGGTCGGCGCGCAGGACCTCCACCTGGACCGCGTGCCGGTGCCGCCGTCGGTGGGCGAGGTGCTGCGCACCCGGCTGGAGCGGCTGCCGGCCGGCACCCGCGAGGTGCTGGAGCTGGCCGCCCTCGCCGGCCGGGAGGTGACCCTCGACCTGCTCGAGGGCGCCGGCACTCCGGCCGAGGAGGCGCTGGCCGCGCTGGACTCGGCGCTGGCCGTCGGGCTGCTGGTGCCCGGCGCGACGTCGTGGAGCTGGCGGTTCGCGCACGCGCTGGTGCGGGAGGTGCTGGCCGGAGACCTCGGCGCGCTGCGGCGGGCCCGGCTGCACGCCCGGCTGGGCGCGGCGCTGGAGAAGCGCGCCGCGGCCGGTGCGGCCGAGGAGTCGCTGGTCGAGCAGCTGGCCCACCACTTCGCCGAGGCGGTGCCGGTGGCCGGGCCCGGGCCGGCCCGGCGGTACGCCACGGCCGCCGCGCAGGCCGCCCGCGAGCGGCTGGCGCACGGCGAGGCCGCCGAGCACACCCGGCGGGCGCTGCGGCTGGTCGACCCGGCCGAGCCCGACGCCGCCCGCACCCGGCACGACCTGCTGACCGCGCTGGGCAACGACCTGCTGCGCAACGGCTCGCGCACCGAGGCCCGCGAGGTGCTGGCCGAGGCGATGGCCGTGGCCCGCGAGATGGGCGACCGGCGCTGCCTGCTGGAGTCGGCGTCGGTGTGGGGCTCGCCGACGCTGTGGACGTGGCGGCCGCACGGCGTCGTCGACCACGAGATGGTCGCGCTGCTGGAGGACCTCCTGGAGCACCGGGAGGAGATCGCGCCGGACGCCTCGCCCGAGGAGGCCGACCGGCTCACCGCGCGGCTGCTGGGCACCCTCGCCATCGAGCTGGCCTACAGCGAGGACCTCCAGCGAGGCCCCCGGCACGCCGAGCAGGCGGTGGCCGTGGCCCGCCGCACCGGCGACCCCGAGGTGCTCGGCCGGGCGCTGAACAACCAGGCGGTGGCCGTGTGGGGCCGGCCCGGCGCCGCGGAGATCCGGCTGGCCGCCACCGACGAGGCGCTGGCGCTGGCCGGGCACGGGCTGCCGCGGCGCACCGAGTTCTACGCCCGGCTGCACCGGGCGGCGATCCGGCTGCACCTGGCCGACCGGCGCGGGTTCGAGGCCGACCTGGACGCCGGCCGCCGGCTGGCCGCCTCCCTCGCCGGACCCGAGGTGCGCCCGCAC
Organism: Blastococcus sp. SYSU D00820; assembly: GCF_054050695.1. Lineage (NCBI taxonomy): Bacteria > Bacillati > Actinomycetota > Actinomycetes > Geodermatophilales > Geodermatophilaceae > Blastococcus > Blastococcus sp. SYSU D00820. The sequence goes on along the minus strand of NZ_JBJGZW010000012.1, from coordinate 9,678 downwards.
GTGCTGTGGCAGCAGGCCGGCCTGGCCTGGCTCAGCGGCGACGCCGCCCGGGCCGAGGAGCTCACCACCGAGGCCTACGAGCTGTACCGGCGGGTCACCCCGCACGCCCGCGACGCCTTCGCCGCCCACCAGTTCACCCTCCGCCGGGGCGACGGGCGGCTGGCCGAGGCGGTCGACCTGCTGGTCGAGGTCGGCGACGAGGGCAAGCCGCTGCTCCAGCTGATGGCGGTGCTGGCCGCCGCCGAGTCCGGCGACCTCGCCGAGGCGCGGCGGCTGCGCAAGCGGTGGGGCCGCACCCAGGTCCGGGACTGGGCCAGCGACGTCGCGCTGATGCTGGAGGCCGAGACCGCGCTGCTGCTCGGCGACGAGCCGGAGATCGAGATGGCCACGGTGCAGCTGCACCCGTTCCGCGGCCGGCAGGCGGTGCTCGGGACGCCGGCGTTCAGCCTCGGCGCCTACGACGAGCTGCTCGGCCGGATCGCCGAGTGGCAGGGCGACACCGTCGCCGCCCGCGAGTGGTGGCGCGCCGCCCGCCGGCAGGGGCAGCTGGTGGGCTCGCCGCACCAGGTGGCGCTGGCCGACGCGCACCTGGCGCGGGTGCCGGAGGACGAGGCACGCCGGCCGCGGCGCCGCCGTCCCCCTGCCGAGGCGCCCCGCTCGGCGTAGCCGGACCGCGCGCGGACGACGTCCTCCCCGACCGCGGGACGTCCTCCCCGACCTCGCGGGGTCCTCCCCGGCCGCGCACCGCCCGGGAGGAGCCCACGGGATCAGGGACCCTGATCCCGTGGGCACCCCCCGGGTGTGCCAGCCTCGCCCCGTGACCGCTCCCGCTCTCGGCGCGACCAGCGAGGTCGGCCGGCTGCGCACCGTCGTCCTGCACCGGCCCGGCGACGAGTTGCGCCGGCTCACCCCGCGCAACAACGACCAGCTGCTGTTCGACGGCGTCCCGTGGGTGGACCGGGCACGCGAGGAGCACGACGCCTTCGCCCAGGCGCTCACCGACCGCGGGGTCGAGGTGCTGCACCTGGACACGCTGCTGGCCGAGGTGCTCGCCTTCCCCGCCGCCCGCGCCGAGCTGATCGGTGCCGCCGTCGACGACCCCCGGCTGGGCGCCAGCCTGCAGCGGGACACCACCCGGCACCTGGCCTGGCTGGCCCCCGAGGACCTCGCCCGGGCGCTGATCGCCGGCGTCGCCCACGACGAGCTGCGCAGCTCCGGGCTGGCCTACCAGCTCATGGACCGCTCGGACTTCGTCGTCCCCCCGCTGCCGAACCTGCTGTTCACCCGCGACTCGTCGGTGTGGATCGGCGACGAGGTGGCGGTGACCTCGCTGGCCATGCCGGCGCGGCACCGGGAGAGCACGATCACCGCCGCCGTCTACACCCACCACCCGCGCTTCGCCGGCGCCGAGCAGCTCTACGCCGCCGACCTCGAGCACCTGGAGGGCGGCGACGTGCTGCTGCTGGCGCCGGGGGTGGTGGCCGTCGGCGTGGGCGAGCGGACCACCCCGGGCGGGGCCGAGCGGCTGGCCCGGCGGGTGTTCGGCCGCGGGCTGGCGCACACGGTGCTCGTCGTCCCGATCGCCCAGCAGCGGGCGACGATGCACCTGGACACCATCGCCACGATGGTCGACGTCGACGCGATGGTCATGTACGCGGCGGTCGCGGACTCGCTGGTCGCCTGGACCGTCACCGGCGACGTCGGTGCCGCCGACACCGACGAGTCGGTGGAGCTCACCGTGCGCGGCCCGGCGCCGTTCCTGACGGCCGCGGCCGAGGCGATGGGCATCGACCGGCTGCGGGTGATCGACACCGGGCTGGACCCGGTCACCGCCGAGCGCGAGCAGTGGGACGACGGCAACAACACCCTGGCGCTGGCGCCGCGGCTGACCGTGGCCTACGAGCGGAACACCGTCACCAACGCGGCGCTCGAGGCGGCCGGCATCGAGGTGGTGCGGATCGCCGGGTCGGAGCTGGGCAGCGGCCGCGGCGGGCCGCGGTGCATGTCGTGCCCGGTGCTGCGCGACCCGCTGTGACGCCGCTCAGAGGGTGAACAGGTAGACCAGCCCGCCGACCAGCGCGCCCACCACCGCGAGCCGCAGCGTCCACCGCGGCAGCGCCAGCACCCATCCGGGCAGCGGCGGGCGCACGTGCAGCCCCGGCGGCGGCGGGCCGACCACGGGGCCCAGCCAGCGCAGCGCCTTGCCCGCGTTCTCCTCCTCGGACCGGATCTTGTCCGCGTAGGCCCCCAGCGCCGACAGCAGGTAGACCGGCAGCAGGATGATCCCGATGACCGCGCTGATCGGGTCGTCGCCGAGGGTCACGGAGTCCGTGCTGTCGGACTTCGCGGTCGACCGGCCGCGCAGCCGGAACACCCGGTCGCCGTGCCACAGGTGCAGCCCGCGCCCGCCCCGCGAGGGCGCCACGCTGTGGAACTCCCGCACCGGCGCCGAGACCACGATCCGCTCGGCGCTCATCAGCGGCGTGCGGACGACGGTCAGCCACCCCTCGGACATCTGCAGCCGCACCCGCCGGCGGCCCAGGTTGAACGGCGTCAGCCGCCGCACCCAGGACAGCGCCGGCGCCACCGCCTCGGGTCCGTCGTGGGGCGGGAGGGCCTCGGCCTGCCGCTTCGCCGCCCGGCGCCGGGCGCGCGAGGAGAGCTGCTGCGTCTCGGTCACGGCGGGGCAGATTAGGTCACTCCGGCGTCCGGATGGCGTTCCCGCCGCGCGGGAACCGGCGGCTAGCCTCCGTTCCCGGGCCTGCCGAGGCCGGACAGGAGGACGTCGATGACCGGCTTCGGGGGCACCGGCACCACGCCCGCTCCACAGGTGGGGCGGCTGGGGCGGATCGGCGGTGGCCTGGTCGGCTTCCTCGTCTTCGTCGAGTTCACCAGCGGCGTGCTGCAGGGCTACTACGTGCCGCTGCTGACCGACATCGCCCGCTCCCTCGACATCCACGACGCCGACGTCAACTGGCTCGAGGCCGCGCAGCTGATGCTGTCGGCGATCGCGGTGCCGGTGCTGGCCAAGCTCGGCGACCTGCACGGCCACCGCCGGATGCTCCTGGTCTCCGCCGGGGTCACCGCGGTGGCCACCCTGGCCCTCGTCGTCGCGCCGAACTTCGCCGTCTTCCTCGCCGCCTGGGCGCTGCAGGGCTGCTACGTCGCCTGGCTGCCGCTGCAGGTCGCCCTCATCCACTCCCGCGCCCGCGGGCTGCCCGACGCCGCCGCGCAGACCCGCCGGGCCACCGGCGTGATCGTCGCCGCGCTGCAGACCGGCGCGATCGTCGGCGCGCTGGCCGGCGGGCAGCTGGGCACGGCGCTGGCCGGCCGGCTGTGGATCGTGCTGCTCGTGCCGGCGGTGCTGGTGGTCGGCGTCTGCCTGGTCGTGGCGCTCAAGGTGCCCGAGAGCGAGGCGCGCACCGCGGGCACGGTCGACGGCGTCGGCGCGACGCTGCTCAGCCTCGTGCTGCTGGTGATCACCGGCGGGCTGACCTTCGTCCGGCTCAACGGCGCCGACCAGGCCTGGCCGTGGCTGGTGACCGCCGCCGGCCTGGCGCTGGTCGTGCCCTTCGTGCGCTACGAGCTGCGCCGGCCCGATCCGCTGGTCGACGTCCGGATGCTGCGCAGCCCCGCCATGTGGCCGGTGCAGCTGACCGCCGCCCTGTTCGGGGTGAGCGTGCTGGGCGCCCAGGGCCCGCTGTCCACCTTCGCCCGCACCGACCCCGCCGTGTACGGCTACGGCCTCGGGCTGACCACCAGCACCGTCTCCCTCGTGATCGGCGGCTACGTGGTGTCGATGCTGGTCGGGGCCAGCCAGTTCTCCCGCGTCTCGGCCCGCACCTCACCGCGGACGACGCTCATCGGCGCCGCCACCCTGACCGGGGCCGGCTACCTGCTGCTGGTGCCCTTCCACGGCTCGCTGGCCCAGGTGCTCGGCGCGATGGTGGTCGCGGGCCTGGGCTCGGGCGCCCTGGTCGCGGCCATCCCCGCCGCGGCGGCCGCCGCCGCACCGGCCGGGCGCACCGCGGTGGCCACCGGCCTGACCAACACCACCAAGGTGCTCGGCGGCACCTTCGCCTCCGCGGCGTTCGCCGTCGCGCTGTCCTCCGGGGCGCCGCGGCTGGCCGACGGCTCGGAGGGCACCGCGGGCTCGATGTCGGGCTACCTCACCGTGTGGACCATCTGCGGGGTCACCGGGCTGCTCGCGGCGGCCGCGCTGCTCGTCGTCCCGAGGCTGGCGTTCTCCGATCCGGCCGTGCCGGCCGTCGCGGAGCAGGAGCGGGCGTGAAGCGGCGGTTGCTGGCCGCGGCCGGGGTGGCCGCCGCGGCGGCGGGCTCGGCCCGCCGGGTCGCAGCCTTCCGGCCGGCCGACGCGCCGGTCCCGCCGGCCGACGCCGCGGGACTGGACGCCGACGCCGCGGCCGGTCGGCTGGCCGAGCTGATCCGCATCCCCACGGTCTCCTCGCGGGCGCCCGCGGAGGTGGACGCCGCGGCGTTCGCCCGGTTCCGCGAGCGGCTGGCCGAGCTGTATCCGCGGACGCACGCGGCGCTGGAGCGCGAGGTGCTCGGAGCCGGCGCCCTGCTCTACCGCTGGCGCGGCAGCAGCGACGAGCCGCCGCTGGTGCTGATGGCCCACTACGACGTCGTCCCGGTGGCCGGGCAGGAGTGGTCGGAGGATCCGTTCTCCGGCCGGATCGCCGACGGGTACGTGCACGGCCGCGGCGCGATCGACGACAAGGGCGCGCTGGTCGCCGTCCTCGAGGCGGTGGAGTCGCTGGTCGGTGCCGGGTTCGTGCCGCGGCGCGACGTCTGGCTGTCCTTCGGGGACGACGAGGAGATCGCCGGCGTCGGCGCCCGGCTGGCCGTCGAGGCGCTGGCCGCGCGCGGGGTGCGGCCGTGGGCGGTGCTCGACGAGGGCGGCGCCGTGGTCAGCGGCATGTTCCCCGGCGTCCCGGTGCCCATGGCCGTGGTCGGGCTGGCCGAGAAGGGCCTGCTCGACGTCGACCTCACCACCAGCGACCCCGGCGGGCACGCCTCGGCACCCACCCCCATGGGCGCCACGGCCCGGCTGGCGCGGGCCATCCTGCGGATCGACCGCTCGCCGTTCCCGGCGCGCGTGTCCGACGTCGTCCTGCAGATGGTGGACGCCGCCGGCCGGGCGGCCGCCCCGCCGTACCGGGCGCTGTTCGCCCACGCCGGGCTGCTCCGTCCGGCGCTGGCCGCGCTGCTGTCACGGGCCGGCCGGGAGGCCAACGCCCTGGTGCGCACCACCGTGGCGATCACCGAACTGGAGGGCAGCCGGGCGGCGAACGTGCTGGCCACCTCGGCGCGGGCGCACGCCAACATCCGGATCGGGCTCGGCGAAACGGTGGCCTCGACCGTCGAGCGGCTGCGCCGGGTGGTCGACGACCCGGAGGTCGGCATCGAGGTGGTCTCCGGCAACGACCCCTCGCCGGTCTCGCGGTCGGACAACGCAGCGTTCGCGACGCTCGCGGCCGCCGTCCGCGCGGTCTACCCGGACGCCGTCGTCGCCCCGTACGTGATGGTGCAGGCCAGCGACGCCCGGCACTTCTGCGCGATCAGCGACAGCGTCTACCGGTTCTCGCCGTTCGACCTCAGCCGCGCGGAACTGGCCACGCTGCACGCCGCCGACGAGCGGATCTCGGTGGCCGCGCTGCACCGCGGCGCGGTGTTCTACCGGCACCTGATCCGCTCGGCCGGCTGAAGGACCCCTCTCCGCCATTCGCGCGCGAACGGCGGAGAGGGGGGACGGTCAGCGGAGGGTGATCTGCCGGGAGAGCAGGCCGGCGCGGGCCCGGCGCTCGTCGGCGGTGAGCGGGTCGGTGACGGTCAGGGCCCGGGCCAGCCGCTCCTGGAAGTCGGTGGCAGCGTCGGTCCAGTCGTCGGCGGGGGTGTCGGCCGGGAGGTCCCACACCGGGACGACGAGGCCGTGGGCGCGGAAGGCACCGGCGTAGCGGGTGCCCTCGCCCAGCAGCAGCTGCTCGGACGCGCCGAGCCGGGCCAGCGCGTCGAGCAGCGGCTCCTCCGGCTCGGGCCGCACCCAGCGCAGGTGCGCGCGCTCGCCACCGGGGCGCACCCAGTAGGCGGCCTCCAGCCCGGGCAGCCGCACCGTGGGCAGCACGGCCTGGTTGGCCTGCTCGAGGCCGGCCAGCGCGGCCGGTGAGGCGTCGGCGCCCTCGAGCCAGAAGGCGAAGTCGTCGTGCACCGTCACCTGCAGCGGCGCCTCGAGGTCGAGCAGCTCCTGCAGCCGCGGCCCGGCCGAGCCGGCGGCCCCGATCGGGCCCGGGTCGACCGGCGCGCCGGCCGGCGCCTCCAGCGCGGCGGCCAGCGCGGTGCCGAGGTCCCGGCTGACGTCGTCGGACGACGTCTGCAGCTGCACGCCGAGCAGGATCTCGCCGTTGGCCCGCACGAGCGCCGGGGCGCCGCCGGGCAGCACGCTGGCCAGGGTGACCTCGCGGCCGTCGGCGGTCTTCAGGGGCGCGGTGGCCGCGGGCACCAGCTCGCGCAGCGCCACCCAGTCGGCCTCGCCGGGCAGGCCCTCGAAGGGACGGGTCACCGGCGGGGCGTAGCCCGAGCCGTGGCAGTGCTTGTAGCGGCGCCCGGAGCCGCAGGGGCACGGCGCCTTGGGGTTGACGCCCTCCTCGGCGGAAGCGGGCGAGCTGGGACGGCGGCGGGTGGCGGAACGAGCCATGGGCACGAGCGTAGGTGGCGTCCCCGGAGGGCCCTTCTAGGCTTCCCGGGTGCCTCCGCTCGACCTGTCGGATCCTGCCGTCGTCGCCGATCCCTACCCCGCCTTCGCCGCCGCCCGCGCGCAGGCACCGGTGCAGTGGCACGAGGGCCTGGGCCTGTGGCTGGCGTTCACCCACGCGGAGAGCAACGCCGTCCTGCGCGACCGGCGGCTGGGCCGGCTGTGGTCGGACAGGACCCCGGCCGAGCGGTTCGAGAGCTTCAACCTCATCCACCGCAACGCCATCCTCGAGATGGAGCCGCCCGACCACACCCGGCTGCGGCGGCTGATCACCAGCGCGTTCGCGCGCGGCCACGTCGAGCGGCTGCGCCCGTGGGTGGAGCAGCTGGCCGGCGAGCTCGTCGACGGGCTGGTCGAGCGCTCCGCCGGCCGCGAGCCGGTCGACGTCCTCTCCGGGATGGCCGAGGAGCTGCCGGTCGCGGTGATCGCCGAGCTGCTCGGCGTGCCCGACGCCGACCGGCCGCTGCTGCGGCCGTGGTCGAACGCGATCGTGAAGATGTACGAGTACGGCCGGACGACGGCCGTCGAGGAGGCCGCCGAGCGGGCTGCCGCCGAGTTCGTCGCCTACCTGCGCGAGATGGCCGCGCAGCGGCGCCGCGCCCCGGGCGAGGACCTGCTGTCGCACCTGGTGTCCGTCCGCGACTCCGACGGCGACCGGCTCACCGAGGACGAGCTGGTCACCACCTGCATCCTGCTGCTCAACGCCGGCCACGAGGCGACGGTCAACGTCTCCGGCAACGGCCTGTTCGCGCTGCTGCGCCACCCCGACCAGCTGGCCCGCCTGCGGGCCGCGCCCGGCCTGCTGCCGACGGCGATCGAGGAGCTGATGCGCTTCGACTCCCCGCTGCAGCTGTTCGAGCGCACCGCCACCGAGGACGTCGCCATCGGCGGCGTCACCGTCGAGCGCGGCCAGAAGATCGCCGCGCTGCTCGGGTCGGCCAACCACGACCCGGCGGTGTTCGCCGACCCGGAGACCCTCGACGTCGGCCGCACCGACAACCCGCACATCTCCTTCGGCGCCGGCGTGCACTTCTGCATCGGCGCGCCGCTGGCCCGTGTGGAGCTGCAGGCCTCGTTCGGGGCGCTGCTGGGCCGCACGTCCGCGCTGGAGCTCGGCGCGGAGGCGCGCCGGCGGCCCGAGTTCGTCATCCGCGGCCTGGCCGAGCTGCCCGTCGTCCTCACGCCCTGACCTGCGGCGCCACCCGTGGTCGGTGAGCCGGATCACTGGCACGATCCGTCCCATGCGCGGCCTGATGCAGGACTACCCCCTCACCATCGACGCGATCTTCCGCCACGTCGAGCAGCACTACGGCGACGGGACGATCGCGACCAACAGCCCGACCGGCGTCACCCGGGTCACCTACGCGGAGTGGGCGCAGCGCACCCGCAAGCTCGGCGGCGTCCTCGACACCCTCGGCATCAGCGCCGACGGGCGGGTGGGCACCTTCGGCTGGAACAGCCAGCGCCACCTGGAGCTGTACTTCGCCGCGCCGTCCACCGGCCGGGTCCTGCACACGCTCAACATCCGGCTGTTCCCCGAGCAGCTGACCTACATCGCCAACCACGCCGAGGACGAGGTCGTCTTCGTCGACCGCAGCGTGCTGCCGCTGTTCTGGCCGCTGGTCGACACCATGAAGACGGTCAAGCACGTCGTGGTCATGGACGACGGCGGCGACGCCGAGATCCCCGACGACCCGCGGGTGGCCGACTACGAGGCGCTGCTGGCCGAGGCCCAGCCGGTGGAGTTCGGCGTCACCGACGAGAACAGCGCCGCCTCGATGTGCTACACGTCGGGCACCACGGGCAACCCCAAGGGCGTCGTCTACTCGCACCGCTCGACGTTCCTGCACACCATGGGCGTGATGCAGCCCAACGCCTTCGGCCTGGGCATCCAGGACGTCGCCATGCCGGTCGTGCCGATGTTCCACGCCAACGCCTGGGGCATCGCCCAGGCCGCGCCGGCCGCCGGGGCCTCGCTGGTCATGCCCGGCCCGATGATGCAGCCGGAGGCGCTGGCCAAGCTGATCGTCGACGAGGGCGTCACCTTCACCGCCGGCGTCCCGACGATCTGGCAGGGCGTGCTCCCGCACCTGGCCGGCAAGCCGCACCGGCTGCGCGACATCGGCTGCGGCGGATCCGCGGTGCCCAAGGCGCTGTCGGAGGCCTACCGCGAGCAGGTGGGCCTGCCGATCCTGCAGGCCTGGGGCATGACCGAGACCCACCCGGTCGCCTCCTCCGGCATCCTGCCGCTGCGCTACGCGGACGCCGACGACGAGACCAAGGCCGCCCAGCGCTCGCGCGCCGGCATCCCGTTCCTCGGCGTGGAGGCGCGCATCGTCGACGCCGAGACGCTCGAGCCGCAGCCGTGGGACGACACCGCCACCGGTGAGCTGCAGGTGCGCGGGCCCTGGTGCGCGAAGGACTACTACAACCCCGACGCCGGCGTGGAGCTGACCACGCCCGACGGCTGGATGCGCACCGGCGACGTCGCCGCCATGGACGCCTACGGCTCGATCCGGATCGCCGACCGCACCAAGGACCTCATCAAGTCCGGCGGCGAGTGGATCAGCTCGGTCGACCTCGAGAACGCGATCATGAGCCACCCGAAGGTCAAGGAGGCCGCCGTCGTCGGCATCCCGCACCCGAAGTGGGACGAGCGGCCGCTGGCCTGCGTCGTCCTCAAGGACGGCGAGACGGCGACCGAGGAGGAGATCCTCGAGCACATCCGGCCGCAGGTGGCCAAGTGGTGGATGCCCGAGGCGGTCGAGTTCATCGACGAGGTGCCCAAGACCAGCGTCGGCAAGTTCTCCAAGAAGGACCTGCGGGCGCGGTTCGCGGAGTACGCGCTGAAGAGCTGAACCGGCTGAGTGGAGTGCCACGGCGCGGAGAACGCGCCCGTGGCACTCC
>NZ_JBJGZW010000011.1:0-149906 GCF_054050695.1 Blastococcus sp. SYSU D00820 | reverse complement strand
TGGCCGCCGAGGCGGTGCTGCTGACCGGCAAGCTGGCGCCGACGTGGGCGGAGTTGTTCGCCGGGCGGCTGACCGTCCGCAAGGCCCGCATCCTGCTCGATCTGCTCGGTGACGCCGATGACGAGGTGGCCGCCGGGGTGCAGGCCCGGGTGCTGCCCGGCGCCGAGCACCGCCCGCCCTCGCGGCTGGCCGACCGGGCCCGGTATCACCTGTACCGGCTGGACGCCGACGCCCGCGACCGCCGCCGGCGGGCGGCCGAGCGGACGGCGGATGTGTCGGTGCAGCGCACCGCCGACGACCTGGGCCGGCTGGTCATCGAGGGCCCGTTGCCGCAGGTGCTGGCTGCCCGGGACGCGGTGGACTCCTACGCCCGCTGGTTGCGCGCCGACGGCGATCCCCGCCCCATCGGCCGGCTGCGCTCGGCCGCGGCGCTGGATCTGCTCCTGCGGCCCTGGGACACCACCCGCCCACCGGTCACCGCCCAGGTCACCGTGCACGTCGGGATCTCCACCCTGCGCGGTGGAAGTGAGCCCGGGGAGCTGGACGGGCAGGTCGTCTCCGCCGCCCAGTGCCGCGAGGTCCTGGCCGCCCTGGACATGCTCGGGTTGCAGTCCCCGCCCCCCGGCGGGGCGCTCACCCTCTCCCTCGACGACGCGGCCACCGGCCAGACCGTCGCGGTCGCCACCCGGGCCGAGCTGGCCCGCGCCGCCGGCACCGGCCGCCGCCGCACCCGCCGCGGGACGGGCAGCGAGTCCGGTGAGGGCTCCGGTCTCCGGCGCCCGGGCGGCACGAAGGGCTACGGGCCGCGGGCGGCGCAGCGGCGCTACGTCGAGGCGCGCGACCGCACCTGCCGGATGCCCGGCTGCCGCCGCCGACCCGGGCGCTGCGACATCGACCACGTCATCGCCTACGACGCCGGCGGCCCCACCGAGTGCCAGAACCTGTGCTGCCTGTGCCGCCGCCACCACCGCATCAAGACCCACGCCCGCGGCTGGTCCTTCACCCTCCTGCCCGACGGGCGACTCATCGTCCGCACCCCCTCCGGGGTCACCCGCACCACCCAGCCACCGGGTTGGGCCACCGACCCCGAACCCGACCCACCCTGGCTCGACGACCTCGCCCCACCGGACCCGCTGCGCATGTGATCCCGGCGAGCGCGATCGGAGCCCGTGGCGCGGGGCACCGCGTCAGACGATCAGGTTGCCGAACTCCCAGTGCCACGGCTCCGGCTTCTCGCCGCCCGGGCCGGCCCAGTCGGGCTGGACGAACCCGAAGCGCCAGGCGTTCTGCGCCATCCACTGCCACTCCACCGACCCGGCGCGGTTGATCCCCCCGCAGAGGTCGACCGCGAGCGCCCACCCGTGGTTCGACGTCCCGGGCACGGCGGCCAGCGCCGGCTTCTTCCGGAACGCGGTCACCTGCGCGGCCATCGACCGGTAGGAGTCGGTGATGCACAGCGGGGTGCCGAAGGTGGCGGCGAACGCGGCGGCCATCCGGCCGTAGGCGGCGGCGGCGTCGCAGCGCAGGGCGTGTCCCGGAGCGATCGGGCACAGCGCCGAGGCCGGGATCTGGCCGTTGCCCCAGCCACCCCAGGCGGGGCTGACCGGGCCGAGCGGCACGGGCCGGGCGCCGCAGTCGCCGTTGCCGGAGGTGGCCACGGGCAGCGCCGGGTTGGTGCCGGACGACGGCAGGGTCACGCGGACGGCGCCGTCGGCCTGGCTCAGCACCCGCACGCCGACCCGGTAGCCGGCCGCCGAGGCGCCGAGCACCTCACCGGCGCCCAGGTAGATGCCCACGTCGGCGCCCCCGTCGGAGAACACCAGGTCACCGGTCTGCAGCTGACCCACGGGCACGGCCGCACCGGTGGTCCACTGGTCGGCGGCCTCCGACGGCAGGGCGTACCCGGCCAGCAGCCAGGAGGTCGAGGTGAACCCGCCGCAGTCGTAGGCCTCGGGCCCGGCCGCGGCGTCGGCGTAGGGCTTGCCCACCTGGGCCAGCGCGCTGCTCACCGCGGTCACGGTCTCGGCCGGCAGCACGGTGACCGGCCGGTTGCCCGCCACGGCCCAGGCCACGCCGGGGATGGGCTGCCCCGTGCCGTCCAGCGCGGCGGACAGGCCCGCCGGCAGCGCCGCCGGGTCGGCCAGCTCCGCGGCGAGCGGCGGCTCGATGCCGGCGGTCGCCAGCGTGGTCAGGTAGTCCTGCCAGCGGCGCAGCGCGCCGAGGTTGCGGTCGGCCTCGTCGCCGGCCACGGGCACGGCGGTCAGCGCCGCCAGCTGCGCGGCCGTGGGGACGGCGAGCTCGCCGACCTGCGCCCGCACCCGGGCCAGCAGCTCGGCGGCCTGGCGCTCGCCGGCCCGCACGGCCGCCCGCGCCGACTCGACCCGGGCGGCGGCGACCGCCACGGCGTCCCCGGCGCGGACCGCCCGGACGACGGTGCCCTCCAGGTCGGTGCCCGCGGTGTCGGCGACGGCCTGCAGGTACAGGACGTCATCGGTGGTCGCGGGGTCGTGCACGTCGAGCGCGAGCAGCGGCACCCGCTGCTCGGGGGTCATGCGGTACAGGTCGGCGGCTGCGGCTCCCACGATCGCCCGGTCGGCCGCAGCGGCGTCGCGCGCGGCCTGCTCGGCCTGCTCGGCCATCGCGAGCGCACCGCGGCGCACCGCGAGCTCCTGCTGGAGCTGCCGGTAGCGGGTGGCCTGGTCGGTGAGGCTGCTCTGCGCGGCCAGCGCCAGGCCCACCGGGTCGGTGGCCGCCACGGGCGTGGCGGCCGGCGCCGGCTGGGTGGGCAGCAGCAGTCCGAGCAGGGCGGGCAGCACCACGGCGGCGACGACCACGGCCACCCGGTGCCGCCACCGGCCCGGTTCGCCGACGAGCCGCGCGCGGAGGGCCGCGCGGCGCGCGGCCCGCTCGGCGGCGCGGCGGGCGGCCGCACGCCGCTGGGCGGCCCGCTTCTGGGCGGCGGTGCGGGGTCGGCCGGGCCGAGGGGCAGTGGCACGGGGAGCGGTGCCGCGGGGGGCCGTGGCCGTGCCCGCCGCGCGGGCGGCCAGCAGCGCCTGCAGGCGCGCGGCCTCCTGCGGGGTGAGCGGACGGCGGGGCGCGGTGCCCGGCCGGGCGGCCCGCGCAGCCCGGGGGGCGGGCGTGCGTGGTGCAGGCACTGCGGTTCCCCCGGAGTCCTCGATCGACGTGGCCGGCTCCGCTGGTGCAGCGGGGCCTCGCCGTCGTATCGACGGTCCGGAAGAGCGCCCGGAGGGGCGCGGGGGAGCGGCTCACCCCTGCGGGTGAGGGTGATCGGGGGATGACGCCCGATCGGTGGACCCAGTGCTCGGGGGGACCCAGTGCTCGGGGGGACTCAGTGCTCGGGTGGCCACCAGGCGTCGTGGCGCCGGACGAGCGGGATGCGGTGCTGGCCGCCGTCCTCGGTGGAGACCACGATCTCGACCGCGGTGATCCGCCGGGACGGCGGCACGGTGCCGTCACCGGCGTCCGTGCCGGGGAGGAGGGACCCGGTCGCCAGCGGGACCGGCGGCAGGACGAGGACCTCCTCCCCGGACGGATCGGCCATCGGTGCCGGGCTCAGCGGTCGCCGAGCTCGACGAACGCCCGCTCGGTGGGGCCGGTGTACACCTGCCGGGGGCGGCCGATCTTCGTCGACGGGTCGGCGATCATCTCGCGCCACTGCGCGATCCAGCCGGGCAGCCGGCCGAGGGCGAACAGCACGGTGAACATGCGGGTCGGGAAGCCCATCGCCCGGTAGATCAGGCCCGTGTAGAAGTCGACGTTCGGATACAGCTTGCGGGCGATGAAGTACTCGTCGTTGAGCGCGACCTCCTCCAGCTGGCGGGCGAGGTCGAGCAGCTCGTTGTTGCCGCCCAGCTTGTCCAGCACGGTGTCGGCGGTCTGCTTCACGATGGCCGCGCGCGGGTCGTAGTTCTTGTAGACCCGGTGGCCGAAACCCATGAGCTTGACGCCGGGCTCCTTGTTCTTGACCCGCTCGACGAAGCGGGGGATGTCGCCACCGTCGCGCTTGATCGCCTCCAGCATCTCCAGCACCGACTGGTTGGCGCCACCGTGCAGCGGGCCGAACAGCGCGTTGATGCCGGCGGAGACCGAGGCGAAGAGGTTGGCGTGCGAGGAGCCGACCAGCCGCACCGTCGAGGTGGAGCAGTTCTGCTCGTGGTCGGCGTGCAGGACGAAGAGCATGTCCAGCGCCTTGACCAGCTCCGGGTCGGCCTCGTACGGCTCGGCCGGGAAGCCGAAGGTCATGCGGAGGAAGTTCTCCACCAGGCCGAGGGAGTTGTCCGGGTAGAGGAACGGCTGGCCGACCGACTTCTTGTAGGCGTAGGCCGCGATCGTCGGCAGCTTCGCCAGCAGCCGCAGCGTCGAGATCTCGACGTGCTGCTCGTCGAAGGGGTCCAGGGAGTCCTGGTAGAAGGTCGACAGGGCGCTGACGGCCGACGAGAGCACCGGCATCGGGTGCGCGTCGCGCGGGAAGCCCTTGAAGAACTGCTTGAGGTCCTCGTGCAGCAGCGTGTGCCGGCGGATCCTCTGGTCGAACGCGGCCAGCTGGTCGGCGGTCGGCAGCTCGCCGTAGATCAGCAGGTAGGTGACCTCGAGGAAGCTGGCCTTGCCGGCCAGCTGGTCGATCGGGTAGCCGCGGTACCGCAGGATCCCGGCGTCGCCGTCGATGTAGGTGATCTCCGACGTGCAGGACGCGGTGTTCACGAAGCCGATGTCGAGCGAGACCTGCCCGGTCGTGGCCAGCAGCTTGCTCGTGTCCAGGCCCTCGGCGCCCTCGGTGGCGGGCACGACCCGGAGGGGCAGTTCGCCGCCGGGGTGCCGCAGGACCACGTCGGGGGTGGATACGTCGCCGGTGCTCTCAGTCGCGCTCATCGAGCAGGACGCTACTCACTCCCGGCCGCTGCGCACACCGGCACCACCACCGCCGGGTCAGGCGGCGTCGCCGTCCAGCTCCCCGGAAAGGCGGCCCAGGACACCGGGCCCGTGGGCCCGCCGGTACAGGGGCGTGCCGGGGTCGGCGGCCAGCGCGCCGTCGAGCTCGGCCAGCGCGACCGTCGCCAGGAAGGCCGCCTCCAGCCCGGGCGTCGCCGCGCCCGTGGGCACCTTGGGGTAGTGCTCGGCGGCCACGCGCAGGGCGGTGGAGAAGGCCTTGCGCTGCTGGGCCTCCTCGGGCAGGAACCCGTGGCGGCGGCCCCAGTCGACGAGCAGCACCCAGTCGTGTGCCGACCGCATCGTCATCCGCGGGTCCTGGGAGCGCTGGGTGTCGTGCAGCCGGAAGGAGCTGAGCGTCCGCGGGCTGTAGAAGGCCCGCCCCTTGGCCAGCAGCGCCACGCTCAGGTGCAGGTCGCCGAGCACCCGCAGCTGCCGCCCGTCGACCTCCCACAGCGTGTCCGGGTCGACGTCGGTGCGCCGGAACAGCACCGTGGACAGCTCGCCGATCAGGTTGACGCAGTTCTCCAGCAGCGCGTTGCCGAGCTCCAGCCCCTCGAGCGGCCCCGGCCGGTCCTGCAGCGGCTGCAGCTCGCCGCCGGGCACCGGGCGGCCGTCCGCCCCGACGATCGACCGCCGGGAGAAGGCGAGCGTGGCCCCCTCGGTGGCCTCCATGCCGCGCACGAGGTCCTTCACGCAGTCGCGCATGAGCAGGTCGTCGTGCAGGAGGAACTTGACGTACTCGCCGCGCGCGGCCTCCAGCAGCAGCGCCGGGTTCCGGAAGGCCCCGACGTTGCTCTCGTGCCGGATCACCCGGATCCGCGGGTCGGCCTCCGCGGCCGCCGCCAGGATCTCCGGGGTCGAGTCGGTGGAGGCGTCGTCAGCGACGACCACCTCGATCTCCTTGTACGTCTGCTCCAGCGCCGAGCGCAGCGTCTTCTTGAGGAAGCGCTCGCCGTTGTACGTGGGGACGAGGATGCTCACCAGCGGCGCGGTCACGGCCGGAACTCCCGGATGGCGTCGATGACGGACTCCTGCTGCTCGGGCCGCAGGTGCGGCCCCATCGGCAGGCTGAGCACCTCGGCGGCCAGCCGGTCGGCGACCGGGAGGCCGGCGGAGGCGAGGGGGGTGCCGGCGAACGCCCGCTGGCGGTGCGGCGGCACGGGGTAGTGGACGCCGGTCTCGACGCCGTGCGCGGCCAGGTGCGCGCGCAGCGCGTCCCGGTGCGGCGTCCGGACGACGTAGAGGTGCCAGACCGGGTCGGTGCCCGGAGCGGTGGCGGGCAGCACCAGGCCGGTGCCGGCCAGCGCCTCGGCGTACCGCGCGGCGACCTGGGCCCGCCGGGCGTTCCACTCGGCCAGCCGGCGCAGCTTCACCGAGAGCATCGCCGCCTGCACCTCGTCGAGCCGGCTGTTCCAGCCGATCTCCTCGTGCACGTACTTCTCGCTGCTGCCGTAGTTGCGCAGCGACCGCAGCCGCGCGGCGAGTGCGGGGTCGTCGGTCGTGACCGCGCCGCCGTCGCCCAGGGCACCCAGGTTCTTGCCCGGGTAGAAGCTCCACGCGGTCGCGTGCGCCAGCGCCCCGACCGGCCGGCCGCCGATGCGGGCGCCGTGCGCTTGCGCGGCATCGTCGAGCACGCGCAGGTCGTGCTCGGCGGCCAGGGCCATGAGCGGGGCGAGGTCCACCGGGTGGCCGTAGAGGTGCACCGGCAGCAGGGCCCGGGTGCGCGGGCCGACGGCGGCGGCCACCGTCGCGGCGTCCCACAGGCCGGTGACGGGGGAGACCTCGACCGGCACGGGGTCCGCGCCGGCGTGCACGACCGCCAGCCAGGTGGCGACGAACGTGTGCGAGGGCACGAGCACCTCGTCGCCGGGCCCGATGCCGAGGGCGCGCAGGCCGAGCACCAGCGCGTCCAGGCCGCTGTTCACGCCGACGGCGTGCCGCGCGCCGACCGCGGCGGCCCACCCGTCCTCGAACGCCGACAGCGCCGGCCCCAGCAGCACCCGCTCGCTGCGCAGCACGCCCAGGGCCGCCGCCTCGAGCTCCTCGCGGAGCTCGGCGTGCCCGGCGGCCAGGTCCAGGAACGGCACCTCCAGCGCCGTCCGGGTCACGCCCGCGCCTCGGACTCGCGGGCGGTGAGGAACTCGTCGTAGTCGCGGTAGTAGTCGTCCTCCGTGTAGGGCTGCGAGGCCAGCACGAGGCAGACGCTGCCGGAGGAGAAGTTGCCGAGTTCGCGCCAGGTCATCCGCGGGATGTACAGCCCCACGTAGGAGCGGTTGAGCGAGAACCGGGTGACGTCGGTGCCGTCGTCCACGACGACGTCGAAGCTGCCCGCGGCCGCGACCACCAGCTGCTCGAGCTGCTTGTGCGCGTGCCCGCCGCGCGACTCCCCGCCGGGGACGTCGTAGAGGTAGTAGACCCGCTCGATGCCGAAGGGCACCTGGGCCTGCGACTCGATGAAGGTGAGGTTGCCGCGCGGGTCGGTGACCCGCGGGAGGTCGACCAGCCGGCAGCCGGATCCGTTGCCGTCCGGGGGCGGGGTCCAGTCGGTCACCCGGCGCCCGGGGTTGGCCGACCGGCGCTCAGGACGCGTGGTGGACTGCGGATGCACGACTCGCCGATCGCCGGACGGACACTGACTGGCGACGGACTCTAGGTGAGGGGGAGGACGGCGCCGTGGATCTGCCGGAGGGCGGGTTGCTCTTCTGTCACTCCCGTTTCCACGACCTCAACGGCGTCCCGGACGACGCCCGGTGGCGCCACGAGCACCGGGACGGCGACCGCCTCGTGGGCGTCCTCGACGGCGTCGTGACCGACGGCGTGCTGCTGTCCGGGCACAGCGCGCCGTTCGGCGGGTTCGACCTGGCGCGGGCGGACCCGACCGTCGCCGAGGTCGTCGGCCTGGTCGAGGGCACGCTCGCCGCGGCGCGGGCGGACGGGATCACGACCGTGCGCATCCGGTGCCGGCCACGGGAGTACGCCCCGGCCGCGGAACCGCTCGTCGAGTACGCGCTGCTGAACGCCGGGTTCGTCGTCGAGCACTGCGACCTGAACCAGTCCGTCGACCTGGGGCCGCTGGCGGCCGGCGCGGACCCGCTCACCCTGCTGGCCAAGCGGACCCGGCGGTACGTGCGCGCCGCCCTCGACCGGCCGCACCGGCTCTCCGAGGTGACCGATCACGCCGACCTCGAGACCTGCCACGCGATCATCGCGGCCAACCGGGCCGCGCAGGGCCGGCCCGCGCCGCTCGACCTCGACTACCTGGCCCGTGCGCGCAGCGCCTTCCCCGACCGAATCCGCTCCTGGCTGCTCCACCGGGAAGGCGGACCGGTCGCCGCCGCGGTGGTCTACCGGGTGCTGCCCGACGTCGACCAGGTGGTGCACTGGGCCGACGCGGACCGGGACGGCGACCGCTCCGCGATGGACCTCCTGGCCCACCTGCTCACCCGCCACTCCGCGGCCACCGGCGCCCGGTTGCTCGACCTGGGCCCGTCCAGCGAGAAGGACGGCGCACCCAACGTGGGCCTCGCCGCGTTCAAGCGCAGCGTCGGCGCGTCGCCCGGCACCAGGGCCGTCCTCGTGGCGAGACTCGCCTGATGGGCCACGACTACTCCGACCGGTACGACCCCGAGACGGACTTCGACCGGCACTACACGGTCGCGACCGGCACGCGGATCCGCCGCTGGTTCCGCCCGGGGGACCACGTGCTCGAGCTCGGTTGCGCGGCCGGCTTCATGACCACGCTGTTCGCCGAGCGGGAGGTCACCGTCGACGCGGTCGAGCGCACCCCCGACTACCACCGCCGCGCGGTCGAGCGGGGCCTGCCCGGCGTGACGTTCCACCTCTCCGACATCGACGACTTCGCCCCCGACCACCGCTACGAGCAGGTGGTGGCCGCGCACGTGATGAACGAGCTGCCCGACCCGCTCGGCCTGCTGCGCCGGATCCGGGAGGAGTTCCTCGCGCCGGGCGGGCTGGTGCACGTGTCGCTGACCAACCCGCTGTCGCTGCACCGGCTGATCGCGGTCGAGATGGGGCTGATCCCCTCGGTGGAGGCCCTCAGCGAGCGCGGCCGCGACTTCTCCACCGTGCGCATCTTCGACGCCGACGGCCTCGAGGCGCTCGGACGCGAGGCGGGCCTCACCTGCGTGCACCGCGAGCCGGTGCTGCTCAAGCCGTTCACCAACGCCCAGCTGGAGTCCCTGCCCGACGAGGTCATCGCCGGCCTGGACCGGGTGGCCCGGCGCTTCCCCGACCACGGTGCCCTGAACTACGCCATCTTCGTCGCCGATGCCTGAGCCGCAGCTCGTCGTCGGCGGCAGCGTCGCCGCCCTCGTGGCCGCCGACGCGCTGGCCGCCGCCGGCCGGCCGGTGCGGCTGCTGCTGCCGCGGCGCGGGATCGGCGGCGGCTTCGGCCCGGTCGAGCGCGGCGGATACCGCCTCGAGCTCGGTATGCGGCTGCTCGAGCTGCGCTACGAGGGCGTCGGGACGCCGCCGCCGCTGACCGGGTACCGGCCCGAGGGGGAGGGGCACCGGCCCTTCGTCGGGCTGGTCGACGACCTCGTGCGGGACCTCGTCGGCGCCGACGCCGTCGTCCCCGTGGCGACGCCGGCCTGCTTCCTCGGCGGCCGGCTGGTGCCCGAGGTGCTGGTGAGCGGCGACCTCTCGCGGGCTCCCGGGCTGGTCGACGCGGGCACCGCGCGGCGGATCGCGGAGGAGGCGGCGGCGCTGGCCGCCCAGCACGGCGACGCCGGGCTGCTGGCCCCCGACCGCCGGCCCGCGCTGTGGGACACCGGGCTGGACGACGCCTCGCTGGCCCAGCACGGCCGCACGTTCCACCAGCTGTTCCTGGCCCCGTTCACCGGCAAGGTGCGGCCGGCCGGGGGCGGCGACGTCCTCGCCGCGCTGCGCCGGAAGGTGTGGGCGCCGCTGTACTGGCCGCGCACGGTCGCCGAGGCGTTCGGGGGCCGGCCGCCGGCGTTCGTGCCCGAGCGGCCGATGACCGTCGTCCGGCCCGGTGGCACGGGCCGGATCGTGGCCGCGCTGGTCGACCGGCTGACCGGCCGCGGTGTCGAGGTGGTGCCGGGCGACGCGGTCACCGCCGTCGCCGCGGACGGCGACCGCGTGCGGGTGACTACCGCCGACGGCCGCGCCGAGTCCGCGCGGCGCCCGGTGCTCGGCCTCTCCCCGAAGGAGCTGTTCGCCGCCGCAGGCATCGACTACGCGCCCCGCCGGGTCGAGTCGGTCATGGCCTGGCTGGGCGTGCCGGAGTCCGCGGTCGCGGAGCTGCCGGGCTTCGTGCACGTGCTGGACCCCGACGTGCCCGCCTACCGGGTCACCCCGGGGGATTCGGTCGAGGGCACCCGGGTGGTCTGCGTGGAGCTCGCGCACTCCGTGCCGCGGGCCGAAGTCGTGGACACCGCCCGCGACGTCGTCGTCCGGTTGGGGCTGGTGCCCGAGGGGACGCCGCTCGCCGACCTCGGCGTCCACGCCGGCCCGAGCTTCACCGACCCGACGGCCGACAGCCGCGACCGGCACGCCGCCGCCCTGGCCGAGTGGGCCGGGCGGGAGCTGGACGCCGTCGTCGTCGGCGGGGCGCAGGCGTTCGGCTACGACTCGTTCAACGAGCAGGTGCTGCAGGGCCTGCAGGCGGCCGAGCAGCTGGCCTGACGGAGGGGGCCGGCCGGCGCCGGCCCCCTCCACCGGCTCACGGGTGGGTCATCGACAGGACGTCGAGGGCCTCGTCGAGCTGCTGCTCGGTGAGCTTGCCCTGCTCGATGTAGCCGCGCTCCACGACCACCTGGCGGATGGTCTTCTGCTCGGCCAGCGACTGCTTGGCGACCTTGGCGGCCTCCTCGTAGCCGATGTACTTGTTCAGCGGCGTCACGATCGACGGCGAGGACTCCGCGTAGGTGCGGCACTGCTCGACGTTGGCCACCACGCCGTCGACGCAGCGGTCGGCCAGCAGCCGGCTCACGTTGGCCAGCAGGCGGATCGACTCGAGCACGTTGCGGGCCATGAGCGGCAGGGTCACGTTGAGCTCGAAGACGCCGGTGGTGCCGGCATAGGTGACCGCGGCGTCGTTGCCGATCACCTGCGCGCCCACCTGGATGACGGCCTCGGGGATCACCGGGTTCACCTTGCCCGGCATGATCGAGCTGCCCGGCTGCAGGTCGGGCAGCTGGATCTCGCCCAGGCCGGTGCGCGGGCCGGAGCCCATCCAGCGCAGGTCGTTGGCGATCTTGATCAGGCCGACGGCGATCGTCTTGAGCTGCCCGGAGGCCTCCACCAGCCCGTCGCGGGAGCTCTGCGCCTCGAAGTGGTCGCGCGCCTCGGTCAGCGGCAGGTCCAGCTCGCCGGCGAGCCGCTCGATGATCGCAGCGGCGAACCCGGGCGGGGTGTTGATGCCGGTGCCGACGGCGGTGCCGCCCAGGGGGAGCTCGCCGACGCGCGGCAGCGAGGCGCGCAGCCGCTCGACGCCGTAGCGGACCGCGGCCGCGTAGCCGCCGAACTCCTGGCCGAGGGTGACCGGCGTGGCGTCCATGAGGTGGGTGCGCCCGCTCTTCACGACGGTGGCGAACTCGTCGGCCTTGCGGGACAGCGACAGCTCCAGGTGCTGCAGCGCCGGGATCAGGTCGCGCACGATCGCGCCGGTCGCGGCGACGTGGATCGCCGAGGGGAAGACGTCGTTCGACGACTGCGAGGCGTTCACGTGGTCGTTCGGGTGGACCGGCTTGCCGAGCGCCTCGGTGGCGAGGGTGGCGATGACCTCGTTGGTGTTCATGTTGCTCGACGTCCCCGACCCGGTCTGGAAGACGTCGATGGGGAAGTGCTCGTCGAACTCGCCGGTGGCCACGCGCGCGGCGGCCGCGGTCACGGCGGCGGCGATGTCGCCGTCGAGCACGCCGAGGTCGGCGTTGACGGCCGCGGCGGCGCCCTTGATGGCGGCCAGCGCGCCGATCAGCTCGCGCTCGATGGGGGTGCCCGAGATGGGGAAGTTCTCGACGGCGCGCTGGGTCTGCGCCCGCCACTTGGCCCAGGCGGGGACCCGCACGTCGCCCATGGAGTCGTGCTCGATGCGGTACTCCGCGCCGTCCTGGCCGGCGGCGTCCTGCTGAGGGGCCACGCTGCGCTCCCGGTGGTGTCGATGGTGACAGTGCTCCGGGAGCGACCCTAGATGCCCGCGGGAGGAGCGCTCGGGGGAGTCGTCGGTCGCGGGGCCTGCGGTGGCGGTCGGCGACCGTACGGTGCGGCGATCTGCGAGGCCGAGGAGGGCCCATGTCCGATCCGTACGCCGCGGGATGGTCCGCCCCCTACTCGCCGCAGACCTGGGAGGTGGCGCCGATGCCGCCTCCCCCGTGGCTGAGCCCGCGCCCGGCGCCGCCCGCCCCGGCAGCCGTGGCGCCGGCGGGCAACCGCCCGGTGCTGGTCGCCCTGGCGGCCGGCGGCGTCCTCGTGGTCGCGGCCGCGGCAGCCGCAGCGGTCGCCACCTCGCTGGTGCTGGGCCGGGCCGACGACATCGGCCGGGACATGGGTGCCGCCCTGGGAGAGGAGCTGGGGCAGGCCCAGATGGACCAGATGGAGCAGCTGTTCTCCTACGGAGGCGGGTACTCCGGCGGCCCGCTCACCGCCCCGCCGGTGGACCAGTCGCCTCCGGTGGCGCCCGGCGAGCTCGGCGCCGACCCGGTGCTCGACCAGTACGCCCAGGAGTGCTTCGCCGGCGACCACCAGTCCTGCGACGACCTGTACTACGAGTCGCCGCCGTTCTCCGAGTACGAGCGGTACGCCTCCACCTGTGGCGGCCGGGTCAAGCCCTTCACGGTCGTCTACTGCACCGACCTCGACTGACGGGTGCCCCCCGCGACGGCTGTGGCCAGCGGGACGAGCAGTGCCCGCGCCGAGACCCACGGTGCTGGTTGCGTCACCGGGTGACACATAGCATCCAGGCGACACGCCCCCTGCCGTCCGAGGAGACCGCACCATGTCGCAGCCGCCGTATCCGCCTCCGGGCGGGAACGACCCCTCGGGCCAGCAGCCCGGACAGCAGGGCTGGGGGCAGTCGGCCCAGCCGGGGCAGCCCGGCTCGTCCGAGGAGCCCACCCAGCAGATCGGGCAGCCGCCGACGGCGCCGCCCACCCAGCAGTTCCAGCCCGGCCAGTACGGCCAGCAGGGCGGCCCCGACCGCGACCAGACCGCCCAGTTCGGTCAGCCCGACTACGGCCAGCAGCCCCAGTACGGGCAGCCGCAGTACGGCGGCCAGCCCGACTACGGGCAGCAGGGCCAGTACGGCGGCCAGCCGGACTACGGCCAGCAGGGCCAGTACGGCCAGCCGCAGTACGGGCAGCCCCAGTACGGCGGTCCGGGCGGCCCCGGTGGCCCGGGCGGCCCGGGCGGCCCGGGGTACGGCCAGGGTGCCGGCTCCTCCGGCGGCGGCAAGGGCAAGATCATCGCCATCGTGGTCGCGGCCGTCGTGGTCCTGGCCGGCATCGGCGTCGGCCTGTTCTTCCTCCTGCGCGGGGACGACGAGCCGACCAACACCGCCGGTGCCACCACCTCCAGCTCCGCGCCGAGCACCTCCGAGACCTCGGAGACGACCACCTCGTCGTCCTCCAGCGCGCCGGCGGCCGACTGCGAGGAGCCCTCGGGCAGCGGCTCCTCCGGCGTGCCGGACCCCTCCTCCCCGTGCGACATCACCGAGGAGGACCCGAACGGCGAGTTCCTGCCGCTCGCGGAGGACTGTGCCGCCGAGAGCTGGGACGCCTGCGACGAGCTGTACTCGATCACCGACGTCGGCTCGGACTGGGAGGAGTACGGCTCCACCTGCGGTGGCCGCAACGAGGAGACCTACGGCGGCTGCTACGACCTGTACGAGGGTGGCGG
Organism: Blastococcus sp. SYSU D00820; assembly: GCF_054050695.1. Classification (NCBI taxonomy): domain Bacteria; kingdom Bacillati; phylum Actinomycetota; class Actinomycetes; order Geodermatophilales; family Geodermatophilaceae; genus Blastococcus; species Blastococcus sp. SYSU D00820. Next base: position 136,079 of record NZ_JBJGZW010000011.1, on the reverse strand, counting down.
CAGCACCCCGTCGACCGGCGGTGGCGGTGGCGGTGGCACGACGCCGCTGCCCCCGGGCCAGCCGGCGCCGACCGGCGCCCCGCAGGAGGTGCAGGACATCGCCGACGAGTGCGGCAACGGCAGCATGACCTTCTGCGACATCCTCCGGGTGGCCGAGGGCCAGCCGGGGTTCGAGGCCTACGCGCAGTACGCCGCGACCTGCGGCGGGCGCAACCCGGCGCTGGCCCAGGGCGAGTACTGCTCCGACCTCTACCCGGGGAACCCGTGATCCCCTGACGTCGTACCGACGTCTCGCTGACGGCCCCGCCGCCCCGGTCTCCCGGGACGGCGGGGCCGTCGCCGTTCCCGGGCGGCGCTACGGTCGGACACCGTGGACGACGACGTGGTTCAGGGCGGGGACCAGGCCGGGCGAGCGCCCGCCGTCCGGGCATCCGACGCCGATCGCGAGGCGATCGTCGCGCGGCTGCAGCGGGCGCTCGGCGAGGGCCGGATCGACGTGGACGAGTTCGGCGAGCGCGCGGAGGCCGCCTACGCGGCGGTGACCCTCGCCGAGCTGGCGCCGCTCGTGGCCGACCTCCCGGGCGAGGGCCAGGTGGCCCCGCCGGTCGAGATGGTCGGCGGACGTGCGCCCGAGCGGGTGTCCAGCGTGTTCGGCGACCTGCGGTTCGCCGGGGGCGACGTGCCCCGCGTCGCCTCGACGGTGTTCGGCGACGTCCGGGTCGACCTGCGCGGGCTGCGCACCGACGCCGACGTGGTGGAGCTCGAGCTCGGCACCGTCTTCGGCGACGTCGAGGTGCTCGTCGCCGAGGGGGTGGACGCCGTGCTCAGCGGCCGGACGGTCTTCGGTGACCGGCGCACCGAGCTGGCCACGGTGCCCCGGCTGCAGGGGACGCCGCGGGTCGTCGTCCGCGCCCGCACCGTCTTCGGCGACCTGCGGCTGCGCAGCCTGCCGCCGGGCGCGTCGGGCAGCCGCTGGCGGGACATGCTCGACCGGCTGGCGGCGCGCCGGCTGCCGCCGCCGCTGCCCCCTCTGCCGCCCCCGCCGGCGGTGCCGCCCGTGCCGCCCCCGCCGCCGCTGCCCCCTCTGCCACCCCCGCCGGGGCTGCCCTGATCTCGGCGGTCCGGAGGACCGCCCTGTCTCAGTGCCGGTCGAAGGGGACCGCGGAGTAGGCGCGCAGCTTCTCCAGCGAGTGCAGGCTGTCGATCAGCCGGATCGTGCCCGACCGGGAGCGCATGACCAGCGACTGCGTGGTGGCGCCGCCGGCGCGGTACTGGACGCCGCGCAGCAGCTCGCCGTCGGTGATGCCCGTGGCGACGAAGAAGACGTCGCCGGCGACGAGGTCGTCGATGGACAGCACCCGGTCGAGGTCGTGGCCGGCGTCCAGCGCCCGCTGCCGCTCGGCGTCGTCCTTGGGCCACAGCCGGCCCTGCAGGGCACCGCCCATGCACTTGAGCGCGCAGGCGGCGATGATCCCCTCCGGCGTGCCCCCGATGCCCAGCAGCAGGTCGACGCCGGTGCCCTCGCGGGCCGCGGCGATCGCGCCGGCGACGTCGCCGTCGGTGATGAACTTGATCCGGGCGCCGGCCTCGCGGACCTCGTGCACCAGCTGCTCGTGCCGGGGCCGGTCGAGGATGCAGACGGTGACGTCGGCGGCCGAGCTGTGCTTGGCCTTGGCCACCCGGCGGATGTTCTCCGCGACCGGGGCGGTGATGTCGACGACGTCGGCCGCGGCCGGGCCGGTGGCGATCTTCTCCATGTAGAAGACCGCCGACGGGTCGTACATTGCGCCGCGGTCGGCCACCGCCATGACGGCGATGGCGTTGGGCATGCCCTTGGCCATCAGCGTGGTGCCGTCGATCGGGTCCACCGCGACGTCGCACTCGGGCCCCTGGCCGTCGCCGACCTGCTCCCCGTTGTAGAGCATCGGCGCCTCGTCCTTCTCGCCCTCGCCGATGACCACGACGCCCTTCATGCTCACCGTGCCGATGAGCGCGCGCATCGCGTCGACCGCGGCGCCGTCCCCGCCGTTCTTGTCACCGCGGCCCACCCAGCGGCCGGCGGCCATGGCGGCCGCCTCGGTGACCCGCACCAGCTCGAGGGCCAGGTTCCGGTCGGGCGCCGGGCGATCGGCGCGGAACGTGCTGGTCGGGGCCGGCTGCTGACCGTCGGGGAGCGGCAGGGACAACGGACCTCCTGGGTGGGGACCCCGTCCTCCCTGGACGGTGCCACGGACGCAGGACGGCGGTGCGGGGGAGCTTGCCTGCGATCCTAGGGGTATGACCGCAGTCGGCCCGTCGAGCCAGTCAGCCCCGCAGCCCCCGGAGGCGCCCGCCGCCTCCCCGGCCGTCGAGCGGGCCAACCGGATGAGCGCGGCCAACATGCTCCGTTCACTGCTGCCGCTGGTGCTCATCTGCCTGGCGGTCGTGGGCTGGATGGCCTTCCGCAACAACCCCGAGGACCCGGTCATCGAGGTCGACCCGTCGACCACCGTGTCCCTGGCCGCCAACCGGGCGGACTACGCGATGGTGGCGCCGCAGGGGCTGCCCGGCGACTACCGCCCGACCAGCGCGCGCACCGACGCCGGCGGGGCGGGGGAGGGCGACCCGGTCACCCTCGAGATCGGCTACCTGACGCCGTCGGAGGAGTTCGCCGGCTTCGTCGTCAGCGACGACCCGCGGGCCGCGCCCGTCGCCGACGTGCTGGACGACGCCGCGGACGACGGCACCGTGCGGGTGGCCGGCACGGAGTGGACCCGCGGCACCACCGCCGCCGACGAGACGGTGCTCTACCGGCAGGACGGCGACGTCATCGTGCTGGTGACCGGCTCGGCACCGGACGCGGAGCTCGAGGCCGTCGCCGGGGCGGTGGCCCCGGTCGGCTGACCGCTGCGCCCGGGCTCGGCTACTGCTCCGGATCGGCCGGTGCGGCGGCGGCCAGCCGCTCCCGGGCCCGGTCCAGCCAGTGCTGGCACAGCTCGGCCAGCGCCTCGCCGCGCTCCCACAGGGTCAGCGACTCCTCCAGCGTCAGCCCGCCGGCCTCCAGCCGGCGCACCACCTCGGCGAGTTCCTCGCGGGCCTGCTCGTAGGTGGTCGTCGGCTCGGGGGTCTCCGCGGTGCTCACGGGGAGCCATCCTGCCCGCCGGCGGCGCGGTCGACGCGCACCGGCAGCCGGCCGCCGGCCACCCGGACCGACAGCGCCTCGCCGTCGCCGACGGCGGCGGGGTCGCGCACCAGGCTGCCGTCGGAGCGCTGCACGACCGCGTAGCCGCGCTCGAGGGTGGCGGCAGGAGAGAGCGCGGCGACCCGCGCGCGGGCGTGCTCGAGGTCGCGCTCGGCGCTCTCCAGCCGGTGGTCGAGGCTGCGCCGGGCGCGGGTGCGCAGCGCCAGGACGTCGTCCTCCCGGCCGTGCAGCAGCCGGCCGGGATCGGCGAGCACGGGCCGGCTGCGGACGCCCTCCAGCCAGCGCTCCTGCTGCTCCAGCCGGCCGCCGAGCACCGCGCGGGCCCGGGCGCGCAGGCCCTCGACCAGCCGGCGCTGCTCGCCGATCTCCGGCACCACCCGGTGCGCGGCGTCGGTGGGGGTGGCGGCGCGGACGTCGGCGGCGTGGTCGACCAGCGTCGTGTCGGTCTCGTGGCCCACGGCGGTCACCACCGGCGTGCGGCAGGCGGCGATCGCGCGCACCAGGCCCTCGTCGGAGAAGGGCAGCAGGTCCTCCACCGAGCCGCCGCCGCGGGCGACGACGATGACCTCGACGGCCGGGTCGGCGTCCAGCCGCTGCAACCCCTCGATGACCGACGCGGCGGCCATCGGCCCCTGCACCAGGCTGTGCTGGACGGCGAACCGCACGGCCGGCCAGCGCCGGCGGGCGGTGACGAGCACGTCGCGCTCGGCGGCGCTGTCCCGGCCGGTGACCAGCCCGACGACGGCGGGGGCGAACGGCAGCGGCCGCTTGCGGGCGGCGTCGAACAGGCCCTCGGCGGTGAGCAGCCGGCGGATGCGCTCGATGCGGGCGAGCAGCTCACCCAGCCCGACGGCGCGGATCTCGGTGGCGCGCAGGGAGAACGAGCCGCGGGCGATGTAGTAGTCGGGCCGGGCGCGGACGATCACCCGGGCGCCCTCGGCGAGCTCCAGGCCGGGCCGGTCGGCGACGTCGCGCGCGCAGGTCACCGGCACCGACAGGTCGGCCGCCGGGTCGCGGAGGGTGAGGAACACGGTGCCCATGCCGCGCCGCGAGAGCTGGGCGACCTGCCCCTCGACCCACACCTCGCCCAGCCGGCCGATCCACTCGGCGACCTTGCGGGCCACCGTGCGCACCGGCCAGGGGGCCTCGGGGGTGGAGGGCGCCGTCATGCCCCCGAGCGTGCCAGGTGGGGAAGACGCCACGGCCGCGGTGCCCCAGGGGGCACCGCGGCCGTGTGCGGCGGTCGTCGCTCAGGCGCCGCGGGGCGCCAGCGGGCTGGACTCGACGGCCTGGCGCTCCAGCTTCTCCAGCCGGTTGCGCAGCATCCGGACGAACGGATCGCGGTTGCGGGTGGACTCCTCGTAGGCGAGCAGCTCCTGCACGGTGCCGAGCTGGTAGCCGCGCAGCCGGCCCCGCAGCTGGGCCACGGTGAAGCCGTCGTAGCCGGTGATCGGCGCGGTGCCGGCGGCCTGCGAGCCGGACAGCTCGCTGCCGCCCTCCGGGTCGTCGGTCGGGACGTCGGACTGCTCGCCCACCGCGTCGACGGCGGCGCCCTCGGCGATCGCGGCGCTCTCCTCGGCGGTGTCGCTCTCGCCGACGTCGGTGCGCACCCCCGTGGCCGCGGCGACCGGGGTGCCGCCCTCGTCGACGGCGGTGGCGGTGTCGTCGGTGGCGGTGTCGCCGGCGTCCTCCGTGGCGGCGACGTCCTCGCCGGCGTCGGCGGCGGTCAGCGGCGCCCGGCCGGACTCCTCGGCGATCTCCTCGCTGGTCGGCACCTCCGGCGCGGCGACGCCCTCGTCGGTCACCGTCGCCTCGACGGTCTCGATCCGGCCGTCCGGGGTGAGCACGTCGACGGAGGTGGCGATGTCGCCGGCGCCGGCGTCGTCGACCAGCCCGGCGTCGGTCGTCTGCGCGCCCGTCGCGCTGCCGCTGTCGCCCTCGGTGACGTCCGGCGCGCCGGCCTGCTCGCCGACCGGCGAGCCGCCCGGGTCGCTGGGCACGGAGTCCTGGTCCTGCGGAGCGGCGCCGTCGGCCTCGAGCAGCGCGCTCTCCAGCGCGTCCTCGGCGGTGAGCACCGCATCGCCGTCCACCGCATCGCCCTCGACCGCGGCGACCTGGTCGGTGATGTCCTGCAGCGCCTCGACGACCTCCTCGGGGGCCGGGTCCGCCGGCAGCCCGGAGACCTCGTCGTCGACCATTGAGTCGAGGAGGAGCTCCTCCTCGGCGATCTCGTCGGGGACGACGTCGGCGGCGCGGTCGAACGCCGACGCGCGCGCGGACGCCGCCGGCGGCGGTGCGGCGGCGGGCTCGTCGTCGTCGAAGGTGGCCATGCCCGGCTCGTCCTCGCCGCGCAGGCCGGTGAACAGCTCGTCGCCGCGGGCGACCAGCCCGGCGTAGTGCTGCTGCACCTTCAGTGCGGTCTGCATGGCCAGGCCGATGACACGGACGGGCAGCCCCGGCAGCGTCTCGGGGAGCTTGCGGGCCTCGTCCAGGACGGTGGCGGCCAGTCCGGCGGCGGCCCGGATCGGCTGGGGGATCTCACGGGACATGTGCCCAGCGTGCCGCAGCGCGGCGCGCCTGGCAGCGTGACCGGCGTCGATGCACCCGGTCGGGCGCTGTCTCCACGCTCGGGACGTGAGCGGTGCAACTCCGCGCGCCCGGGCCGGCCCCGGCTGCGCACCTACGATGGACGCATGGCCGAACAGCGCGGACGCGTCCTGCTCGCCGATCCCCGGGGCTACTGCGCCGGCGTGGACCGGGCGGTGGTGGCGGTCGAGCGGGCCCTGGAGATCCACGGCGCGCCGGTGTACGTCCGCAAGCAGATCGTCCACAACAAGCACGTGGTGGCCACCCTGGAGCGGCGCGGCGCGGTCTTCGTGGACGAGACCGACGAGGTGCCCGAGGGCTCGGTCGTGGTGTTCAGCGCGCACGGGGTGTCGCCGGCGGTGCACCAGGAGGCGGCCGACCGCTCGCTGCGCACCATCGACGCCACCTGCCCGCTGGTGAGCAAGGTGCACCAGGAGGCCAAGCGGTTCGCCAAGGAGGACTACGACATTCTCCTGATCGGCCACCGCGGCCACGAGGAGGTCGAGGGCACCTCCGGTGAGGCGCCGGCGCACATCCAGCTGGTGGACGGCGCCGACGACGTCGCCTCCGTGCAGGTGCGCGACCCGGAGAAGGTGGTCTGGCTGTCGCAGACCACGCTCTCGGTCGACGAGACGCTGGCGACGGTCGACCGGCTGCGCGAGCGCTTCCCCGCGCTGCAGTCCCCGCCCAGCGACGACATCTGCTACGCCACCCAGAACCGGCAGCAGGCGGTCAAGCAGATGGCGCCCGACTGCGACCTGGTGATCGTGGTCGGCTCGACGAACTCCTCGAACTCCGTGCGGCTGGTCGAGGTCGCGCTGGAGGCCGGCGCCCGCGCCTCCCACCTGGTCGACTACGCCTCCGAGATCGACGAGGCCTGGCTGCAGGGCGTCGGCACGGTCGGCGTCACCAGCGGCGCCTCGGTGCCCGAGGTGCTGGTCTCCGAGGTGCTCGACTGGCTGGCCGAGCGCGGCTACGCCGACGTCTCCTCGGTCAAGGCCGCCGAGGAGCGGCTGGTCTTCGCGCTGCCGCACGAGCTGCGGCCCAGGCGCACCGAGGCGTAGTCGGCCCCATCCAGGTTTCCGCCGCGAGCCTGCCAGCGGTGGGGGGCAGGGGTTCCTTGCCCTACTTGCGCGCCGCCCAGCGGATGATCGCCAGGACCAGCGCGGTGCCGGTGGCGATCGCCATGGTCGGGAAGCCGCGCACCAGCGGCGCGACCGCGGCGGTGCCCAGCGACCGGAGGCTCAGCTCCACGCCCGGGGCCATGCCGACGTAGACCAGCACGACGGCGATGAACACCAGCGGCGGCGCCACGATCATCGTCGCGAGGTCGCGGCGGCGGACCAGCAGCGTGGCCAGCGCGGTGCTGCCGACCAGCCCGGCCAGCGTGATGGTGCCCAGGCCCGGCGTGCCGAGGCTGTCGACGTAGGCGGCGCCGAGGGTGACCACGAAGACGCCGAGGACGGCGAGGATGCCGCGCAGCTTGCTGCCGCGCTCGGGCGCCGGGGCGATGCGCTCCCGGCGGACCGGCTGCTGCTCCTCGGAGAAGAAGATGCCCTCGTCGTCGCCCTCGTGACGGCGGGCGCGGGGCTGCTCCGGGCCGCGGGCGGCCGGCGGGCGCGAACGGTTGGCGCCGGCGGGCCGGCCGTAGTCGGCCGGGCCGCGCTCGTGCCGCGGGAGGGGAGGCCGCTGGGCCGCGGGACGCTCGGGCGTGCCGCGGCGCTCGGCCGGGCGGCCCTGACCGGCGGGCCGGTTCAGCGGCGGGAGGGGCGGCAGCGGCGGCACCGGGCGCGAAGGGCGCTGAGCGGGGGGGACCGGCGGCTGGCCGGGCATGGGCCGGTCGCCGCGCTGGGCGCGGACACTGCCGGCGTAGCGGTCGGAGTGAGCTCCGGGGTCCCGCCTGGTGCCGGCTGTACTCGCCGAGGTCACGGCGCACCTCCCGTCCCGTTCGCGGGGAGCCTGGGGAGCGGCTCCCGGTCGAGGGGAAACGGTAGCGAGAGTTCCTGGCCGTGCGCTGGAAGTCGGGCGCGAACGCGCCGGTGTTACGTGTCGGTAGCACCACGGAGCGTGAGCGCAGGGGTCCGTGTGACGGGGCGGCACTCCCGCGCTCTGCGGGACCGGCCGTGCCGGTGGCCGGGAGGTCCGGTCAGCCGGTGGTGCCGTCGCGGCTGCCGGTCAGCTCGTCGGGCGGGGCGGCCGGGCGGAGGGACCGCACCGTGGCCTCCAGCTCCTCGGGCGCCGGCACCTCGGTCTCGGCGACGCCGAGGTCGTCGAACCGGCGGGCCGCCGTGAGCACCGACCGCTCGTAGGAGCCGACCGTCTCGTTGTAGCGGGACACCGCCGACCCCAGCGCCGAGCCCAGCCGGGTCAGGTGCCCGGACATGGTGGCCAGCCGGGCGTGCAGCCGGCGGCCCACCTCCAGCACCTGGTCGGCGTCGCGGGCCAGCCGCTCCTGCCGCCACGAGTAGGCCACCGTGCGCAGCAGGGCGAGCAGCGTGCTCGGGGTGGCCAGCACGACGTCGCGGGCGAAGCCGTACTCCAGCAGCCCGGGCTCGGCCTCCAGGGCGGTGGTCAGGAAGCCGTCGGAGGGGACGAACAGCACGGTGAACGGCGCCGCCGGGCGGAAGGCGGTCGGGTAGCGGCGGGCCGAGAGCTGGTCGACGTGCGCGCGCAGCTGACGGGCGTGCGCGGCGACCCGCTCGGCGCGGACCGCCTGGTCCTCGGCCTGGACGGCCTCGATGTAGCCGGTGAACGGCACCTTCGCGTCGACCACGACCTGCCGGCCGTCGGCCAGGGTGACCACGAGGTCGGGGCGGACCCCGGCGCCGGCGTCGTTCACCGCCGACGGCTGCTCCACGAAGTCGCAGTGCTCCAGGAGCCCGGCGACCTCGACCACCCGGCGCAGCTGCACCTCGCCCCAGCGGCCGCGGACGTGCGGCGTGCGCAGCGCCGTGACCAGGGCCGCCGTCTCCTGGCGCAGCAGCGAGGAGGTCTGCCCGACGGTGCCCATCTGCTCGCGCAGCTCCCCGTGCGCGGTGGCCCGGGCCCGCTCCATGCCGGCCAGCAGGCGGTGCAGGTGGTCCAGCGACTCGTGCACCGGCTCCAGGCCGGCGTCCTCCGGCCGGCGGCGGCGCAGCACCGCCACGGCGCCCAGGGTCACGGCGACGGCCAGCAACGCCCCGACGAGGAACCCGAGCAGCAGGGAGGCGGCGTCCATGGGGCGAGGATGACCGACGCCTCCGACAGTTCCGGGGAGGTGCGGCATAGCAGGCTATGCGCACGTCTTAGACCCCGATACGTGCGTGAAGCCTCCTATGCCTAGGCCGCCACGGGGGCGTGCGCCGCCTCGTGGTCCAGCAGCCACCGCTTGACGTCGGTGCCCCAGCGGAAGCCGCCGAGCCCGCCGTCGGAGCCGAGCACCCGGTGGCAGGGCACGAACAGTGCCGCGGCGTTGCGGGCGCAGGCGTTGGCCGCGGCGCGCACGGCCGAGGGACGCCCGCACCGGGCGGCGAAGGCGGCGTAGGTGTCGGGCTGGCCGGCGGGCACGGTGCGCAGCACCTCCCAGGCGTCCTCGAGGAACGGGCCGGAGCGCTGGCGCACCTCGACGTCGTCGATCGCCGTCACGTCGCCGGCGCAGAACGCCTCGACGACGTCGAGCACGGGCAGGTGCTCGGCAGACTCCAGCCACGTGGGCCGCAGCGAGCGGTGGACGACGGGCAATAGGTCGCCGACGTCGTCGGTCCAGCCCCCGGCGAGGACGACGTCGCGCCTCTCGGCGCCGCGGGTGACGACGACGGTGAACGGCCCGGGTGGGGTGGCCACGGTGGCGTAGCGGGCGGTGGGTGGGGTCATGACGCACTCCGATCGGCGGCGGGAGCGGGCGAGCGGCGGAACAGTGCGGGCACGGCCAGTGCCCACAGGTGCATGACGGCGTAGGAACGCCACGGGCGCCAGCGGGTCGCGGCATCGGCGTCGCTGCTGCCGAGGGCCGCCAGCGAGCGCCGTAGCGCGAGGTCACCGGGCAGCCACACGTCGGGGTCGGCCAGGCCACGGAGCCCGACCAGCGCGGCCGTCCACGGCCCGATGCCGGGCAGCGCGAGCAGCGAGCGCGCCGCCTCCTCCCGGTCGGCGCCCGGGTCGAGGACGACGTCGCCGGCGGCGAGCGCGGCGGCCAGCGCCCCGACGGTGCGGCGCCGCGCACCGGTGAGCCCGACGGCGGAGAGGTCGGCCGTGGCGAGGGCCTCCGGGCGGGGGAAGGCGTGGGTCAGCGTGCCGACCGGCTCGGGCAGCGGCGTGCCGGCCAGCGGCAGCAGCCGGGCGGTCAGCGTCCGCGCGCCGGCGACCGAGACCTGCTGGCCGAGCACCGCGCGCACCGCGAGCTCCGCGGCGTCGGGGGAGGCGGGCACCCGGCGCCCGGGGGCGGTGGCCACGAGGGCGGCCAGGGCGGGGTCGGCGCCGAGCGACTCGTCGACCGCGGCGGGGTCGGCGTCGAGGTCGAGCATCCGGCGGCAGCGGGTGACGGCGGCGGCCAGGTCGCGCAGCTCGGCCAGCCGCAGCCGGGCGGTGACCGCGGCTCCCTCGGGCGCGGGGGAGAGGTGCACGACCGCGGGCCCGTGCGGCAGGTCGAGGACCCGGGAGAACGTCGTCCCGTCCCACTCCTCCAGGCCGGGAACGGCGTGCGCGCCGAGGAAGAGCAGCACCTCGGCGGCGTCCAGCGGGGGGCGCGCGGCCAGCCGCAGCGTCAGCTCGCCGGGCGTGCCGGCGCGCGTCGCCGTCCGGGTGGCGCGCAGCGCGGTCGGCGTGGTGGCGAAGACCTCGCGGATCGTGTCGTTGAACTGCCTGATGCTGGCGAAGCCGGCGGCGAAGGCGACGTCGGACACCGGCAGCGCCGTCGTCTCCAGCAGCAGCCGGGCGGTCTGCGCCCGCTGGGCGCGGGCCAGCGCCAGGGCGCCGACACCGAGCTCCGCGACCAGCAGCCGGTGCAGCTGGCGCTCGGAGTAGCCCAGCCGGGCGGCGAGCCCCGGGACGCCGGAGCGCTCCACCTCGCCGTCGGCGATCAGCCGCATGGCGCGGGCGACGACGTCGGCGCGCACGTCCCAGGCCGGTGAGCCGGGCGTCGCGTCGGGACGGCAGCGCCGGCAGGCGCGGTAGCCGGCCGCCTGGGCGCCGGCGGCGGTCGCGAAGAAGGAGACGTTGGCCGCCAGTGGCGTGCGCGCCGGGCAGGAGGGCCGGCAGTAGATGCCCGTCGTCCGGACGGCGGTGAAGAACCAGCCGTCGAAGCGGGCGTCCCGGCTGGCCACCGCGCGGTGGCAGCGCTCCGGGTCGAGGACCTCCGTCATGGCACCGAGCATGGCAGCCCGTCAGTGGGGCGACTGGCGGTTTCCGGACGTCGCCGTGCACCCGCGACCCTCCGCCGGCCCTGCGGAGCCGTCACTTCCCGGCGTGTCCCACAGCTGGGACGATGCGGTCTCCGGACGCCGGCCCGTCCGCCGGCGTCGTCGACGCGAGGGGGTGCCCGCCGTGGACCTGCCCATGCTGGCCGCGAGTGCTCTGTTCTCCGCGACGGCGGCCTACGGCGCGGTGGTGGGCGTCCGCGAGGACGTCGCCGGCGAGCCCCTGGGCTGGCGGCTCCCGGGGAGGGTCGCCACGCACGAGATCGTCGGACTCGGCTCGGGCACGATGGCGCCCTGGCCCATGCCGGTGGCAGCGGTCATCGCCGCACTGCGATCGCGTCCCGGCGCCACTCTGCCGGCGCAGGTGTGCCTCGGGATCGGATCCACCTGCCTCGTCGGCACCGTCGTCGAGCCGGCCACGTGGGGCCGGCGCTCGACGTCGAGGGCGACGGCGGTCGCCACGGCGCTGCACCTGCTCTCCGGGACCGCCCTGGTCCTGGCCGGTCGCCGGGCGGTCGTCGCCGGCCGGCGCGCGGCGGGCGACGACGCGTCGCCGTAGCCGCATGCCCGTGCTCAGCGCTCGACCATCACCGCGATCCCGTCGAGCACGCGGGCCAGCCCGAACTCGAACGACCGCTCGGGGGCGTAGGCACCGAGTTCCGGGCCGGAGACCGGGCCGACCCGGGCCGCGGTGGGATAGCGCTCGGCGTCGAAGACCCGCTCGATGTGCGGCTCGGTGGCCGCCCACCACTCGGCCTCGGTGAGCCCGGACTGCTGCTCGGCGGCGATCTTCTCGTGCAGGCCGGTCACGGTGCCGCGCACGAAGGCGCCGACCAGCGTGATGACCAGTTCCATGTCCACCTCGGACAGGCCCAGGCCGTCGACCGCGGCGAGCTCGAGGTCGTACTTGCGCATGAGGTTCGGCCCGAGGATCGGCCGGCCGGTGCCGAGCGAGGCGGCCCACGGGTGCCGGACGTAGAGGTCCCAGTTGGCGCGCGCCACCGCGGTCAGCCGGGCCCGCCAGTCGCCGGCCGGCGGCTCCGGGTAGACCTCGCCCAGCACCGTGTCGTACATGAGGTCGACCAGCTCGCCCTTGCCCGGGACGTGCGTGTAGAGGGTCATGGCCCCCACGCCCAGCCCGGCGGCCAGCCGGCGCATCGTCACCGCTGCCAGCCCCTCCCGGTCGGCCAGGTCCACCGCCGCGGCCACGATGCGGTCGACGCCGAGGGCCGAGCGCGGCCCCGGCCGCGGCCCCGCCTCGCCGGGCGCTCGCCAGAGCAGCGCCATGCTCCGGGCCGGATCGCCGGCCGAGGACTCCGTCGCCATGGGCACAGCCTCTCGCACGCCGTTGCGCCACCCTCTCCGTACGGCGTACGGTAACGCCCGGCGGAAATGTCGTACAGCGTACGGAGGGGCCGTGGCAGAGGGAGCGGTACGGGTGCGGGGGCTGGTCAAGCGGTACGGGCAGCAGGTGGTGCTCGACGGGGTCGACCTCGACGTCGAGACGGGGTCGGTGTGCGCGCTGCTGGGCCCCAACGGCGCCGGCAAGACGACGGCGGTGCGGGTGATGACCACGCTGCTGCGGCCCGACGGCGGCACGGTGGAGGTGGCCGGCGTCGACGTCGTCGCCCGGCCGCGGGCGGTGCGCCGCCGGATCGGCACGGTCGGCCAGCAGCCGACGGTGGACGAGGTGCTGGGCGCGCGGGAGAACCTCGTGCTCTTCGGCCGGCTGCACCACCTCGACCGCGCGGCCGCGCAGCGCCGGGCCGGCGAGCTGCTCGAGCTGGTCGGGCTGCCCGACACCGGGCGACGGCCGGTCCGCCAGTTCTCCGGCGGCATGCGCCGCCGCCTCGACATCGCGGCGGGCCTGGTGCTCGCCCCGCAGGTGCTGTTCCTCGACGAGCCGACCACCGGCCTGGACCCGGCCGGCCGCCAGGACGTCTGGACGGCGGTGCGCGGCCTGGTCGCCCGGGGGACGACGGTCGTGCTCACCACCCAGTACCTCGAGGAGGCCGAGCGGCTGGCCGACCGGGTGGTGGTGCTCGACGCCGGCCGGGTCGTGGCCCGCGGCACGCCCGGCGAGCTGACCGCCGCGATCGGCGGCGACCGGCTCGAGGTGGTCGTCACCGACCCGGCGCGGGCGGCCGAGGCCGTGGCCCTCGCCGAGCGGGCGGCGGCCGGCCTCGCGGCAGCCGACGACGCGAGCGACAGCGTGCGGGTGACCGTGCCGGTGTCCCGCCGTCCCGGCGTGGTCGGGGCGGTGGTGCGCGCGCTGGACGACGCGGGGATCGCCGTGGCCGACGTCGTCCTCCGCCCGACCACCCTGGACGAGGCCTACCTGGCCATCACCGGGCGCGACCGCGCCCGCGAGGAGGTGCCGGCATGACCGCGCTCCTGGAGGAGCGGCCCGCCGAGCGGCTGCGCTGGGCGGTCACCGACGCGTTCACCGTGGCCGGCCGGGACGTCGCGCACTGGCGGCGGGAGCCGGCCGGGCTGCTGATCGGCGTGCTGTTCCCGGTGCTGATGATGGTCACGTTCGTCTACCTGCTGGGCGGTGGCATCGCGGTGCCCGGCGGCGGCAGCTACCGCGACTTCATGGTGCCGGGGATGCTCGCTCTGGTCATGCTCTTCGGCCTCGAGGGCACCATGACCGCCGTCGTCACCGACAACCAGCGCGGGGTCACCGACCGGTTCCGGGCACTGCCCATGTCCCCGGCGGCGGTGGTGGCCGGGCGGTGCCTGGCCGACCTCGCGTCGTCGGTCGCGGGGCTGCTCGCCGTCGTCCTCGCCGGGCTGGCGATGGGCTGGCGGCCGGACATCGGCGCCGGCGCGCTGGGTGCCCTCGGGCTGCTCCTGCTGCTGCGCACCGGCTTCCTGTGGGTGGGCATCCACCTCGGGCTGCTGGCCCGCGACCCGTCGGTGGTCACCGCGGTGCAGATCCTGATCTGGCCGTTCGCCTTCCTGTCCAACGTGTTCGTGCCCGCCGAGTCGATGCCCGCCTGGCTGGGGACGGTCGCCGAGTGGAACCCGCTCGCCGCGACGGTGACCGCCACCCGCGAGCTGTTCGGCGCGCCGGCCGCGGCCGGGGGTGGCTGGGCGACCGAGCACGCGCTGCTGCTCGCCGTCCTCTGGCCGCTGGCGCTGACCGCCGTCTTCGCGCTGGCCAGCGTGCGCCGCTGGCAGCACCTGTCGCGCTGAGTTCCGCCGGATCCGCGGGCGCCGGGGCCTGTCTCGGTGCCCGCGGATCCGCCAGACTCGACGCGGGTGCCGGAGCGCAGCGCGCCACCCGCTGCGCGGGACGACCAGGAGGCGCAGATGCCCGACAACTACATCGCCGAGCTCCAGTTCGGCGCACCGAAGATCGACGACGAGGCGTTCGTGGCCCCGACGGCGGTGGTGGTCGGGGCGGTGACGATGGAGGCCCGGTCGAGCATCTGGTACGGGGCCGTCGCCCGCGCCGACCAGGAGACGATCACCATCGGCCCCGACTCCAACATCCAGGATGGTTGCTCGCTGCACTCCGACCCGGGCTCGCCGCTCGTGATCGGCCGGGGCGTCACCGTCGGGCACCGGGTGGTGCTGCACGGGGCGCGCGTCGACGACGACGTCCTCGTCGGCATGGGCAGCGTCGTGATGAACGGGGCGCACCTCGGCGCCGGGTCGATCGTGGCCGCCGGTGCGGTGGTCACGCCGAACACGACCGTGCCGCCGGGGTCGGTGGTGGCCGGGGTGCCCGCGACGGTGGTCCGCCAGGCCACCGACGACGACCTCGCGCACATCCGCGCCAATGCCGAGAGCTACACCTCCCGCCTCGCCGCCGCCCGCAAGGTGCGGCCGGTGCTCCGCCGCCCGCTGCCGCCGGCCGGCACCTACTTCGACGACGGCATGCCGTGACCCGGCCCGGCGAGGACGACGTCGACCGGGACGACGCCGTGGCGCTGTCCCGCGCGACCGGGGGCGGGAGCAGCGACGAGCCCGACGCCGGCGCCACGACCGGCACCGGGGGCTCGGGCGAGTTCGTCGGCCGGGTGTCGGGCCAGGACGTCGGCTACGCGGAGGAGACCGGGGCGGAGCGGCGCGCGGCCGAGCAGGGGGACTAGGACGCCGTCCGGCCCGCGTCCCGGGGGATGGCCAGCGCCGCGAGCAGCCCGGCGCCGAGGACGGCGGTGGTGACGGCGAACGCGACCTGGAACGACGCCACGTCGGTGAGCCAGCCGGCCACCAGCGGTCCGACGATGGCGCCCAGGTCGGCGGCCATCTGGAACACCGCGACCACCCGGCCGCCGCGCGCCGGGCTCAGGTCGCCGACCAGCGCGGCCGGCGCGCTGGCCAGCAGGGAGGCGGCCAGCCCGAACAGCGCCATGGAGGCCAGGAACGCGCCGAGCGCGGGCGGGAGCACGAGCACCGCGGTGGAGACGGTGCCGATCGCCGCACCGAGGACCAGGGCGGGGCGCCGTCCCCAGCCGTCGACGAGCCGGCCCGATCCCAGCAGGCCCAGCGCCTGGGCCAGGGAGCCGGCCAGCAGGCCGGCGCCGGCCCAGGCCACCGTGCGGCCCAGCTCCTCGGTCACGTACAGCGGCACCAACGAGTTGCGGACGCCGAACAGCACCCACCCGACGCCGAGGTTGGCCACCAGGGCCGCCAGGTAGACCCGCGAGCGCAGCGCCGTGCGCAGCGGGAGCGGGCCGGCCCCGAGGCCGGGGGTGGCCGCCTGCGCCGCGCCGGCACCGGCGGCGTCCGGAGTGGTGCGCAGCAGGGCGACGGCCACCGCGCCGGCCGTCACGCAGAACCCGGCGTAGAGGAAGAACGGCAGGCGGGGTGACAGCTCGGCCAGCAGCCCGCCGGCCGCCGGCCCGGCGATGCCGCCGAGGATGAAGCCGCCCTGCCAGGTGGCCGCCGCCCGCCCGCGGTGCGACGGCGGGGCGACCCGGAGCAGCATCGACAGCGCGGCGACGGTGAACAGGGCGCTGCCCACCCCGCCGGCGCCCCGCAGGGCGAGGAAGAGCGGGAACGACCCGGCCAGGCCGGCCAGCCCGGTGGTGACGGCGACGATCACCAGCCCCGCGCTGAGCACCGTCCGCTCGCCGAACCGCTCGACCAGCGTGCCGCCGCTGAACGCCGAGACGAACCGGAAGAAGGCGAAGGCGCTGACGGCCAGGCCGACGGCCGTCGTCCCCACGCCGAAGGCACGGGCGAACAGGGGGATGGCCGGGGCCACGATGCCGAACCCGAGGGCCACCACGAAGGCGATGACGGCCAGCACGCCGACCTCGCGGGGGAGCTCACCCCGCCCGAGAAGTCGCACGGGGACCGATCCTCGCACCCCGGGGCGAGGACCCGGCGCTCACTCCCGGCGGCGCCGCCCGATCCGGCTGCCGAGCCAGGTGAGCGGGTCGTACCGGCGGTCCACCACCCGCTCCTTGAGCGGGATGATCCCGTTGTCGGTGAGGTGGATGCCCTCGGGGCACACCTCGCTGCAGCACTTGGTGATGTTGCAGTAGCCCAGACCGAACTCGTCCTGGGCCCGCGCCCGCCGGTCGGTGACGTCGAGCGGGTGCATGTCGAGCTCGGCCAGCCGGATGAGGAACCGCGGCCCGGCGAAGACGGCCTTGTTCTCCTCGTGGTCGCGGATGACGTGGCAGGTGTCCTGGCAGAGCCAGCACTCGATGCACTTGCGGAACTCCTGCGAGCGCTCGACGTCGACCTGCTGCATCCGGTGGTTGCCGTCGGGGTCGCGGGGTCGCGGGCGGAACGCCGGGATCCGCGCGGCCTTCTCGTAGTTGTAGGAGACGTCGGTGACCAGGTCGCGGATGACGGGGAAGGTGCGCAGCGGGGTGACCGTCACCGTCTCGGTCTCGCCGAAGGTGCTCATCCGCGTCATGCACATCAGCCGCGGGCGGCCGTTGATCTCCGCGCTGCACGAGCCGCACTTGCCGGCCTTGCAGTTCCACCGGACGGCGAGGTCGCCGGCCTGGGTCGACTGCAGCCGGTGGATGACGTCGAGCACCACCTCGCCCTCGTTGACCGGGACGGTGAAGGTCTGCAGGTCGCCGCCCGCGGCGTCCCCCCGCCACACCCGGAACGTCGCGTCGTAGCTCATGCCGGCACCTCCTCGAAGATCTCGGCCAGCTCCGCCGGCATCTGCGGCAGCGGCTGCCGGGTGAGCGCGACGCCGCCGTCGGCGGTGCGGGAGCAGACGAGGTTGGTGCGCGCCCACTCGGCGTCGGTGGCCGGGAAGTCGTCGCGGGTGTGCCCGCCGCGGCTCTCCTGCCGCTCCAGCGCGGCGCGGGCGATCGCCTCGCTGACCAGCAGCATGTGCGGGAGGTCCAGGGCCAGGTGCCAGCCGGGGTTGTACTGCCGGTGCCCCTCGACGGAGAGGCGGGCGACCCGCTCCTTGAGCACCTCGATGCGGGCCAGCGCCTGCTCCATCTCCGGCGCCGTCCGGATGATGCCGACCAGGTCGTGCATCGTCTGCTGCAGGTCGTGCTGGACGGCGTAGGGGTTCTCCCCGCCCTCCCGCTCGAAGGGGGCCAGCGCCGCGCGGGCGGCGTCGGCGAGGGCGTCGTCGGCCAGTGGTTCGCGGCCGCTCCGGAGGGCGGCGTGCTCGGCGGCCGCCGCACCGGCCCGGCGGCCGAAGACCAGCAGGTCGGACAGCGAGTTGCCGCCGAGCCGGTTGGAGCCGTGCATCCCGCCGGCCACCTCCCCGGCGGCGAACAGCCCGGGCACCCGCGAGGCCTCGGTGTCGGGGTCGACCTCCACCCCGCCCATCACGTAGTGGCAGGTCGGCCCCACCTCCATGGCCTCGGCGGTGATGTCGACCTCGGCCAGCTCCTTGAACTGGTGGTACATCGACGGCAGCCGCTTGCGGATGTACTCCGCCGACCGCCGCGACGCGATGTCCAGGAAGACGCCGCCGTGGGGGGTGCCGCGGCCGGCCTTGACCTCGCTGTTGATGGCGCGGGCGACCTCGTCGCGCGGCAGCAGCTCCGGCGGCCGGCGGTTGTTCTTCTTGTCCTCGTACCAGCGGTCGGCCTCGGCCTCGGTCTCCGCCGTCTCCTTGCGGAAGAAGTCGGGGATGTAGTCGAACATGAAGCGGTTGCCCGCGGAGTTCCGGAGGACGCCGCCGTCACCGCGCACGCTCTCGGTCACGAGGATGCCGCGCACCGAGGGCGGCCAGACCATGCCGGTCGGGTGGAACTGGACGAACTCCATGTTGACCAGCGTCGCGCCGGCCTGGAGTGCCAGGGAGTGCCCGTCGCCGGTGTACTCCCAGGAGTTCGACGTCACCTTGTAGGACTTGCCGATGCCGCCGGTGGCCAGCACCACCGACGGCGCCCGCCAGGCGACGAAGCGCCCGGACTCCCGCCAGTAGCCGAACGCGCCGGTGATGCCGCCGTCGGCACCGCCGGTCAGCAGCCGGGTGACCGTGCACTCCATGTAGACGTCGATGCCGAGGTCGACCGTGCGCTGCTGCAGGGTGCGGATCAGCTCCAGGCCGGTCCGGTCGCCGACGTGCGCCAGGCGGGCGAACCGGTGCCCGCCGAAGTCACGCTGGCTGATCAGGCCGTCGGGCGTCCGGTCGAACAGCGCGCCCCAGTCCTCCAGCTCGCGGACCCGGTCCGGCGCCTCCTGGGCGTGCAGCTGCGCCATGCGCCAGTGGTTGAGCATCTTCCCGCCGCGCATGGTGTCCCGGAAGTGCACCCGCCAGTTGTCCTCCGGGTAGAGGTTGGCCATCGCCGCGGCGATCCCGCCCTCGGCCATGACCGTGTGTGCCTTCCCGAGGAGGGACTTGCACACCACCGCCGTGCGGGCGCCGGACTCGTGGGCCTCGATGGCGGCCCGCAGGCCGGCACCCCCCGCCCCGACGACCACCACGTCGTACTCGTGCCGCTCGAGCTCCATCAGGAGAACTCCTCGTCAGAAGAAGCGGAGATCCGCGATCGTGTCCGTGGCCAGCAGGAAGACGTAGAGATCGGCGAGCGCGACGCTGAACAGCGACACCCATGCGAAGCGCATGTGGTGGGCGTTGAGGCGGGAGACGACGGTCCAGAACCGGTACCGCAGCGGGTGCCGGGAGAAGCTGTTGAGCCGGCCGCCGACGATGTGCCGGCACGAGTGGCAGGACAGCGAGTAGAGCCAGAGCAGGGCGGCGTTGACGAGGAGCACGAGCGTGCCCAGGCCCATGTGGCCCCAGGCGCCGGTCTCGTCGCGGAACCCGAGGACGGCGTCGTAGGTCAGGATCACGTTGAAGACCAGGCCGGCGTAGAAGAAGTACCGGTGCAGGTTCTGGCCGAGCAGCGGCAGCCGCGTCTCGCCGGTGTAGCGCCGGTGCGGTTCGGCCACCGCGCACGCCGGGGGTGACTGCCAGAACGACCGGTAGTAGGCCTTGCGGTAGTAGTAGCAGGTCAGCCGGAAGCCCAGCGGCACCACGAGGATGTAGATCGCCGGGGAGATCCACGACGGCCCGGTGAACAGCTCCGGGAAGGTGTCGCCCTCGCAGGCCGTGGTGATGCACGGCGAGTAGAAGGGCGAGATGTAGGGCTCGGCGAAGTAGTGCGCGTTCTGGAACGCGCGGAACGTCGAGTAGGCGATGAAGAGCACCAGCGCCACGACCGTGAGCAGGGGCTCCAGCCACCAGCGGTCGGTGCGCAGCGTGCGCGCGGCGATGGCCGCGCGGCGCGGCGGGGGGCCACCGCTCCCGGGCCCAGGGGTCACCGCCCCGGTCCGGCGTGGGGCGGTGGCGGTCATGGCGCGCTACGGGCCGGCGCGCTGGGAACGGCGGCTCGGGCCGCTGTCAGTACCTGTCCCCACGGCATCGTCGCCTCCAGGGTCGCTGGCGAGGTGCGCAGTCGACCACGGACGCCGCGCCGGAGGAAGGGCTCTGCCCACCGAAGTGCGTGGTCGTGGGCGTGTCCGGCCGGGCCGCGCCGTCCACCGACCGGTGGACGGCGGACCCACGGTCCGGCGGTCCCGCGGACGCCGCGCCGTCGACAGGCTCGTCCCATGACGACGACAGAGCTCGCGCCGAACCCGGAGGCCCCGGCCTCCGCGGACGCGGCGATCACGGTGCGCGGCCTGGTCAAGCGCTACGGCGGCCGGGCGGTCCTCGACGGGCTGGACCTCGAGGTCCGCCGCGGGGAGTGCTTCGCCCTGCTCGGCCCCAACGGGGCGGGCAAGACGACGACGATCGAGGTGCTCGAGGGGGTGCGCCGGCGCGACGGCGGCGACGTGCGGGTACTGGGGGAGGACCCGGCGACCGCCGGCCGCCGCTGGCGCGCGCGGATCGGCGTGGTCGCCCAGGCCGACGGGGCCGGCCAGGCGCTCACCGTCCGGGAGACCCTCGAGCACTTCGCCCGCCACCACGGCCGGCCGCGGCCGACCGGCGAGCTGCTGGCCGCGGTGGGGCTGGAGGAGGCGGCCGGCACCCGGGTGGGCCGGCTGTCCGGGGGCCAGCGCCGCCGGCTGGCCGTGGCGCTCGGCGTCCAGGGCGATCCGGAGCTGGTCTTCCTCGACGAGCCGACCACCGGGATGGACCCGGTGGCCCGGCGGCAGTTCTGGGAGCTGGTCCGCGGGCTCTGCGCCTCCGGCGCGACCGTGCTGCTCACCACCCACTACCTCGACGAGGCGGCCGCGCTGGCCGACCGGGTCGGCGTGGTGAGCGGCGGCCGGCTGGTCGACGTCGCACCGCCGGCCGAGCTCGGCGCCGCGCTGCGCCGGCAGGCCACCGTCGCCTGGACCGAGGGCGGCCGCGAGCGCGCCGTCCGCACGACCGACCCGGTCGCCGCGCTGCGCGACCTGCTCGCCGCGCCCGGCGCGGACCTGCCCGGCCTCACCGTCACCCGCCCCGGCCTGGAGGACGTCTACCTCCGCCTCGTGGGCGCCACCACCGCTCCCGCGACCGACTCCGAGGAGATCCGATGACCACGCTCGACGTCCGACCCGCGCCGCCGTCGGCGGCCCGCATCGCGCTGGCCCGCGTCGGCCTGGAGCTGCGGCTGTTCACCCGCGACCGGCAGCAGATGGTGTTCGCCTTCGCCTATCCGCTGGTGATGATGCTGATCTTCGGCTCGCTGCTCGGGGAGGACACCGCCCCCGGCGGCATCTCCTTCCCGCGCTACTTCCTGGCCGGCATCGCGGCGACCGGCATCCTGCTGGTGAGCTTCCAGGCGGTGGCCTCGGGGATCGCCGGCGAGCGGGAGAACGGGCAGCTCGCCCACCTGCAGCTGGTCGGCACCCCGCCGGTGGCCTACTTCGCCGGCAAGGCCGGGCAGGTGCTGGTGACCGTCGCCGTCCAGATGGCGCTGCTGCTGCCGGTGGCCCGGTACGGCTTCGACGTGCCGCTGCCGGTCGACGCCGCGCACTGGCTGACCTTCGCCTGGGTCGCCGCGCTCGGGGCGCTGGCCGGCACGGTGCTCGCCGTCGCGGTCTCCGGCTTCGGCGGCAGCGCCAGCTCCCTCGGGACGACGGTGATGGGCCTGTCGGTGGTGCTGCAGTTCTTCTCCGGCGTCTTCTTCGCCTTCCCGGAGCTGCCGAGCTGGATGCAGCAGGCCTCGGCGCTGTTCCCGCTCAAGTGGATGGCGCAGGGCATGCGCTCGGCGTTCCTCCCCGAGCAGGCCGCCGCGTTCGAGGTCGCGGGGGGATGGGAGCACGGCCGGACGGCCCTGGTGCTGGCCGCATGGGTGATCATCGGTGCCGTGGTGTGCGCCCGGACGTTCCGGTGGCGCCGGGCGGACCGGTGACCACCTCCACCTGGCTGCGGTCGCCCGTCGTCCCCGGCAGCGCCGGGGGCGACGGCGCGCCGCTGCCCGAGTCCGCCTGGCGGGTCACCGTCCTGGTGCTGCACGTGGCCTTCGCCGGCGCCGTGGCCGGAGCGGCGGCCTCGGTGCTCCTGGGGGACGACGCGGAGGGCGCGCGGCCGCTGCTGCTGACGGCGCTCGGCGCGCTGGCGCTGGCCTACCTGGTCTTCGGCGGTCCCGCGCTGGTGCGGCGGGAGCCGCGCCGCGCGCTGCCGTACCTGGTCGTGCTCGTCGCCGCGGTGGGCGTGCTCGGGTGGGAGCTGCCGCGGCTGCTGTTCCTGATGTTCGTGCTCTCCCCGCAGATCTGGTTCCTCGTGCGCAGCGTCGGCGCCGGCATCGCCTGGACCCTCGCCGCCGGCGCCGCCGCCCTGGCCGGGCCGCTGGTGCACTGGGTCGAGGGCGCCGAGCCGCTGGAGGGGCCGGCGCAGACCTCGGTCGGCATCGTGCTCAGCCTGGCGATGGGCACCTGGATCAGCCGGGTGCTCGAGCAGAGCCGGCAGCGGGCGCAGCTGATCCGGGAGCTGGAGGACACCCGCGCGGAACTGGCCGCGGCGCACCGCGAGCAGGGCATCGCCGCCGAGCGGCAGCGGCTGGCGCGCGAGGTGCACGACACCCTGGCGCAGGGCTACACGAGCATCGTCGTCCTCGCGCAGACGGCGGCCGCCCAGCTGCCGCGCGACCCCGGCGCGGCCGCGGAGCGGCTCGGGCTGATCGAGGAGGTCGCTCGGGAGAACCTCGCGGAGGCGCGGGCGATGGTGGCGGCGTTCTCGCCGGTGGCGCTGGACAGCGCGACGCTGGTCGAGGCGCTGGAGCGGCTGGCCGAGCGGTTCGGGCGGGAGACCGGCGTGGCCGTGCGGGTCGACACCGCCGCGCTGGCCGGCGGGCCGGCGCTGCGCCGCGACGAGGAGGTCGTGCTGCTGCGCGGCGCGCAGGAGGCGCTGAGCAACGTGCGCCGGCACGCGGGGGCCAGCGCGGTGGTCGTGCGGCTGTCGCGGTCGGACGGGGAGGTCGCGGTGGCGGTGGAGGACGACGGCGCGGGGTTCGACCCGGGGGCCGCGCGCGGCTCCGGGCTGGACGGCCTGCGCGGGCGGGTGGAGCAGGTGGGCGGACGGGTGGACGTCGAGTCGGCGCCGGGTGCCGGCACGCGGGTGACGGTGCGGGTGCCGGGCCAGTGATCCGCATCCTGGTCGTGGACGACCACCCCGTGGTGCGCGGTGGGCTGGTCGGCTGGCTCGACGCGCAGGAGGACCTCAGCGTCGTCGGGGAGGCCGCCGACGGGCTGGAGGCGCTGGCGCGCGTGGCCGAGCTCGCGCCGGACGTCGTCCTCATGGACCTGCGGATGCCGCGGATGGACGGCGTGACCGCGATCGAGCGGCTGGCGGGCACGCATCCCGGCGTCCGGGTGCTGGTGCTGACCACCTACGACACCGACGCCGACATCGTGCGGGCCGTCGCCGCCGGGGCGACGGGGTACCTGCTCAAGGACGCGCCGCTGCCGCAGCTGGCCGACGCCGTCCGCGCGGCGGCCCGCGGCGAGACGGTGCTGGCGCCGCCGGTGGCCGCGCGGCTGGTGTCGCAGCTGCGGGCGCCCGCGGTGGACGCGCCGACCGCCCGGGAGCTCGAGGTGCTGGCGGGGGTGGCGAAGGGGCTGACCAACGCCGAGATCGGCCGGGAGCTGTTCATCGGCGAGGCGACGGTGAAGACCCACCTGCTGCGGCTGTTCGCCAAGCTCGGCGTCGACGACCGCACGCGCGCGGTGATGGTCGCCGTCGAGCGGGGCCTGCTGCCGGGGCCCGGCGCGCGCTGATCCCCTTCCGGTGCCGCGAGCTCGGCTGTACGGTTCGTCGGTATGACAATCCAACTGACTGCGCCGCCGCTGCGCATGGGGCCGAGCTGGCGGTCGTTCGCCGGCATCCAGGGCGGGGTGGTGGTCGGCCGGCTGATGGCCGAGGCCGCCGCCGCGACCGGCCGGCCGCCCCGGGTGGTGACCGCGCACCTGCTCCGGTCGGTCGCGCCCGACGTCGACACCGTGCTGGCGGCGCTGCCCGACCGCGCCGGCACGACCGGCAGCGTGCGGGTGGAGCTGCGCCAGCAGGGCGCGCTCGCCGCGGTGGCGCAGGTGCTCACGCTGGGGCGGCCGGCCTCCCCGGTGGTGGAGGCGCCGGCCGGCGAGCTGCCGGCGGTGGAGGACGGCGAGCCCTTCGCGCTGCCGGCGGAGCTGGTGCCGATCGCCGAGCACACCGAGATCCGGGCGCTGGGCACCGCGCGCCCACTGGCAGGCGGGCCCGAGCCGCGGCTGCACGCGTGGGTGCGGATCCACGACGAGCCCGATCCGCTGGTGCGGCTCGGGGCACTGCTCGACGCGCTGCCGCCGTCGCTGTTCGCCATCTGGCGGGCGCCGGTGCCGGTGCCGACGGTCGAGCTGACCGCGCACCTGGCCGGCGAGCCGCCGGCTGCGGGGGAGTGGGTGCGGATCGACCAGCGGACCACCTGGCGCGACGCCGACCTGGCCGTGGACGACGCCGAGCTGCGGGACGTCGCCGGCCGGCTGGTGGCGCGGGTGCGGCAGACGCGGCGGCTGATCGGCGTGCCGGTGTGAGCGTCGTCGTCCGCCCCGCCGTCCCTGCCGACGCCGCCCGGCTGGCGGCGATCAGCCGCGCGGCGATCGAGGAGTCGGCGGCCGAGCAGTACACGCCCGCCCAGCGGGCGGCCTGGTCGGCGCGGCGGACCGTCGAGGCGCACGAGCGCTACGTCGAGGCGACGTCGGTGGTCGTGGCGGAGGTCGACGGCGAGGTCGCGGGCTTCGCCTCGGTCGCGCTGGCGGCGGTGGACGGGCTGGTGCCCGGCGAGGTGGACCAGCTGTTCGTCGACCCCGGGGCAGGGGGGCGCGGTGTCGCCCGGGCCCTCCTGGCGGAGGTGGCACGGATGGCGCGCTCGGCCGGCCTCCGGTCGCTGGTCACCCACGCGTCGTGGCGGGCCGCGCCGGTGTTCGAGCGCGCCGGGTACCGGCAGGTGGAGGTCGAGTCGGTGGACGTCGACGGGGAGGAGCTGACCCGGGTGCGCATGGTCGCCGACGACGTCTGACGTGCCTCTGACCTGGGGTTTCACCTTGCCCGGCCGCGTCGGGCACGGTAGACTTCGTACATGTGTTCGACGGCCGGCCTTGGGGGTGACGTCCTCGACGACGTCGCCGCGCTGGTCGCCGAGCGCAACCGGATCGACGCCCGCCTGGCGCGGATGGTGCGCACCGCGCAGCTGACCCAGGCGCCCGAGCGCGACGGGCTCACGTCGATGACCTCCTGGCTGAAGGGCCACTGCCGGCTGTCGGCGGCCGAGGCCGGGCAGCTGGTGCGCACCGGGCGGGCGAT
Source organism: Blastococcus sp. SYSU D00820 (assembly GCF_054050695.1). NCBI lineage: Bacteria > Bacillati > Actinomycetota > Actinomycetes > Geodermatophilales > Geodermatophilaceae > Blastococcus > Blastococcus sp. SYSU D00820. The sequence goes on along the minus strand of NZ_JBJGZW010000011.1, from coordinate 110,755 downwards.
GGAGCACCTGCCGGCGCTGGCCGAGGCGCACGAGGCGGGTCTGGTGACCGCGCAGCAGGTCGCCGTGGCGGCCAAGGCGGTCACCCCGGCGCGGCTGGCCGCGGCCGCCGACCAGGGGGTGGACCTGGCAGTGATCGACGCGGTGCTCACGCAGGTGGCGGTCGACCAGCCGCACGAGAGCCTGGTGGCCGCGGTCGAGCACTACCTCGACGTCCTCGATCCCGACGGGCCGGAGCCCGACCCGACCGAGCAGCGCGAGCTGCACCTGACCAGGAACGGTGACGGCACGGTCAGCATCCGCGGCACCCTGGACGCCGTCGGCGGGGAGAAGCTGCAGGCCGCGGTCGAGGCCCACACCCAGGCCGACCGGCCCGCCGGTGACGAGCGCACCCGCGCCCAGCGGCAGGGCGATGCGCTGGTGCAGATCGTCGACGACGCCCTCGCCGGTGGCAGCTTGCCGGTGCTGCGCACCCGCAAGCCCCAGGTGGTCGCGACGATCCCGCTGTCCGACCTGGCCTCGCCCGACACCGGCCGCGGCGCCGGGCGGATGGGCTTCGGTGCCACCATCTCCGCCGCCCGCGCCCGCTGGCTCGCCTGCGACGGCGAGATCACCCGCCTCGTGATGGGCCCCGAGGGCCAGCCGCTGGATGTCGGGCGGACCGCCCGGGTCGTGCCGCCGCACCTGCGGCGGGCGGTGGAGGCCCGCGACGGAGCGTGCGTGTTCGCCGGGTGTACCGCTCCGACGCACTGGTGCGACGTCCACCACCTGGTGCACTGGATCGACGGGGGCGCCACCAGCCTGGACAACTCCGCGCTGCTCTGCGAGCGGCACCACACGAAGGTGCACCACGGGTTCCGCATCGAACGGCAACCCGACGGCCGATGGCGCACCCTCCGGCCCGACGGGAGTGAGATCAGCTTCCCGCCCGCGCTGGCCCGGACCGGCTGAGCGCTGCCCGTACGCTGGACTCCCGTGAGCTTGACCATCGGGATCGTCGGCCTGCCCAACGTCGGCAAGTCGACCCTCTTCAACGCCCTGACCAAGAACGACGTGCTGGCCGCGAACTACCCGTTCGCGACCATCGAGCCCAACGTCGGCGTGGTGGGCGTGCCCGACCCGCGGCTGGACAGGCTCGCCGAGGTCTTCTCGTCGCAGAAGATCATCCCGGCGACGGTGTCGTTCGTCGACATCGCCGGCATCGTGCGCGGCGCCAGCGAGGGGCAGGGGCTGGGCAACAAGTTCCTCGCCAACATCCGCGAGAGCGACGCGATCTGCCAGGTCATCCGGGTGTTCACCGACCCCGACGTCGTGCACGTCGAGGGCCGGGTCGACCCGGCCGACGACATCGAGACGATCAACACCGAGCTCGTGCTGGCCGACATGCAGACGCTGGAGAAGGCGATCCCGCGACTGGAGAAGGAGTCGCGCAAGGACAAGGAGCGCAAGGTCCTGCACGACGCCGCCGTCGCGGCGCAGGAGGTGCTCAACAGCGGTAGGACCCTGTTCGCCGCCGGGGTCGACCCCGAGCCGCTGCGCGAGCTGACGCTGCTGACGACCAAGCCGTTCCTCTACGTCTTCAACGTCGACGCCGACGAGCTGTCCGACTCCGCGAAGCTCGACGAGCTGCGCGCGCTGGTCGCGCCGGCCGAGGCGATCTTCCTCGACGCGCAGACCGAGTCGGAGCTCATCGAGCTGCCCGCCGACGAGGCCGCCGAGCTGCTCGAGTCGATCGGCCAGAGCGAGCCGGGCCTCGACCAGCTGGCCAAGGTCGGCTTCCGCACCCTCGGGCTGCAGACCTACCTGACCGCCGGTCCCAAGGAGGCCCGCGCCTGGACCATCCCGGTCGGCGCGACCGCTCCCCAGGCGGCCGGCGTCATCCACACCGACTTCCAGCGCGGGTTCATCAAGGCCGAGATCGTCTCCTTCGACCACCTGATGGAGGCCGGGTCGATGGCCGAGGCCAAGGCGCGCGGCTGGGTGCGGATGGAGGGCAAGGACTACGTCATGCAGGACGGCGACGTCGTGGAGTTCCGCTTCAACGTCTGACGGGAGCGCGGCCGCCACACCGCGGGACACGCCCGCGGGGCCGCGAGTTGGGAGCCACCTCGCCGGCTGTCCCTCCAGTGCGCGCTCGTCGTTCACGTGCTGCGCAGACGCTGGGGTCTCCCCGATGGAGCGACAGCACTGGAGGTCCCCGTGACTGCATCGACACGCACCGAGCCGAGCGAGAAGAACCGCGCGGCGAAGGAAGCGCCCGAGGAGTCGGCCGCCGTCCGCCAGGAGGAGCCCCTCGCCCTGCCGGCGTCTCCCGACCGGGAGGTCCGCGAGCTGGTCCGCACGCAGGACGACGTGGCTCAGCGCGCCCGGCGTCTGGTGGCCGGGGAGCTGCTGGCGGACGGCGCGAACGGCGGCGAGGAGCGCCACCGGGTCGACCGGCTGCTCGAGCAGGCCCGCACGCAACTCCGCGTCGAGCTGCAGGAGCAGGAGCAGGAGCGCGCCCGTCGGCAGCTGCAGGAGGCGGCCCGGAGCGGCGAGGAGGCCGTGGAGGGCGTCGTCCAGAGCCTGCTGACGATCGTCCGCAGTGTCGTGCCCCCGGTGCTGGTCCGGCCCGAGCAGTTCATCGAGGCGTCGTTCGCCCTCGCCGACCAGGGGCTCCGGGTCGGTCGCCGGCTGGCGCTGACCGTGGCCGGAGGCGCACGAGGTCTCGCGCAGGCGGCATGACCTGACGTCGCGGGCGGTGGACGCGTCCGGCGCCGTCCACCGCCCGTCGGTCCGCGCGAGACGGCGGGGTCGTTCACCTTCGTGCGGTAGATCTGCGGCATGCCGGCCGTGCACCTGGAGATCGAGAAGAAGTACGCCGCGGACGAGGCCTTCGAGCTGCCGCGGCTGACGGAACTGGTCGTGCGGGCCGAGGACGGTTCCGCAGCCTGGGACGGCGCCCCGGTCAGCGAGGGCGAGCCGGTCCGGCAGGAGCTGGCGGCCACCTACTTCGACACCGCCGACCTCCGCCTCATGGCCGCCGGGCTGACGCTGCGGCGACGCACCGGTGGGGACGACGCCGGCTGGCACCTGAAGGTCCCCGCCGGTGGAAGTGCCCGCTCGGAGGTGCGCCTGCCGCTCGGGCGCTCCTGGCGGACCGTGCCGGAGTCGCTGCGCCGCATGGTGCGCGCCCACACCCGGGGAGCGCTGCTGCGCCCGGTCGCGGAGATCTCCACCGACCGCACGGTGCACCGGCTGGTCGACGCCACCGGCCAGGTGCTGGCGGAGGTGGCCGACGACCGCGTGACGGCGCGCCGCCTCGTGACCGGGGGGAAGGCGGACGTCGCCGGCGCGGCGACGTCGTGGCGGGAGATCGAGGTCGAGCTCGTCGGCGGCGCGGCCGAGCTGATGGACGCCGTCGACGCGCGGCTCCGCGAGCGCGGCCTGGCCGCCGCGCCGAGCTCGTCGAAGCTCGCTCAGGTGCTGGACGGCGCCGGCACGCGACCGAAGAAGCAGCGCGCCGTCCGGCTCACCGCCAAGGCCGAGGCCGGCGCGGTCGTGCTCGCCCACATCGGCGAGCAGGTCGCACAGATCCGCGCGCAGGACCTGCCGGTCCGCCTGGACGCCCCCGACAGCATCCACAAGATGCGGGTGGCCACCCGTCGCCTGCGCAGCGCCCTCACCACGTTCAAGCCGCTCTTCGACGGCGAGGTGGTGCGTCCGCTCCGGGGTGAGCTGAAGTGGCTGGCCGCCGAGCTCGGCTCGGCCCGGGACGCCGAGGTGATGCGCGACCGGGTGGCCGCCGTGGTCGGCGGGCAGACGACCGACGCCGCCACCACTGGCCAGGCCGTCGAGGGCCTCGACCAGGTCTACCGGGAGGCGCACGACCGCGTGCTGGCCGAGCTCGACGGGGATCGCTATCACCGGCTGCTGCACCAGCTCGACGCCCTGGTGACGACGCCGCCGCTGACGCCCCGCGCCGGCGAACGGGCCGGGAAGGTCCTCCCGCGGCTCGTCGGGCGCAGCTACACCGTCGTCCAGCGGCTCGTGGAGCAGGCCCACGCCCAGCCGGAGGGAGCGGAGCGCGAGGAACTGCTGCACGACGCACGCAAGGCCGCCAAGGCCGCCCGCTACGCCGCGGAATCGGTCTCCCGGGTGTTCGGCGACGACGCCACGGCCTTCGCGGAGGCCATGGAGGCGGTGCAGGAGGCGCTGGGCGAGCACCAGGACTCGGTCCTCACCCGCGAGCGGCTGCGCACGCTCGGGCTGGACGCCCCCTCGGTCGAGGTGGCGTTCCTCTACGGCCGCCTGCACGCGCTCGAGGAGGCCCGTGCCGAGCACTTCCGCGACCAGTTCGCCGTCGCGTGGAAGGCGGCGGGCCGGAAGTCGCTCCACCGCTGGACGCGCTGACCCGGGCGCTCGCCTGCGGGCGGCCCTGACCCGTTGTGGGGAAGACGCGGGAACGCCTGCCTCCGGACCATCGCTGCGTGACGTCGGTGGAGCGGGTCAGGTGAGCGTGGACGACCTCGAGGGCACCGACTGCGAGTGCGGCGGGCGGCTCGACGGTGGGCACGACTGGTGGTGCGACGGCCGTCCGAGCTCGGTGATGGGCGGTGCACGAGCTGGCTCCCGAGCCCGGGACGCGGACGCCGTCCGCCGGGCGCGGCCATCGGCGCACCAGAGGCCGGCTCCCGTGCTCAGCGAGCAGCCTCCGGAGCCGCCCGCGGACCCGATGTACTGGCTCCGGGCGCAGACCGAGGAGCTCAGGCGTCAGAGCGACCTGCTGCAGCGGATGAGCCGGCACACGGCGCTGCTGTACGGCGTCACGGTCGCCTGGCTCGTGCTCCTGGCGCTGGGGTTCATCGTGGCTCTCGTCGAGCTCTCGGAGTCCGGCGGCTTCTGAACCAGGTCGGCGGCCTCACACCCGTCCGCGCAGGATGCGCCGCCAGTAGACCTGCGGCAGCCCGTACCGGTCGAACCACCACGTCGTCCGCCGCGGCTTGACCGGATCGACGAACGGCACCGACGGGGTCAGCCGGCTGTCCCGGTCGACCTCGGCGAGCAGCAGCCGGCGGCGGCTGACGGTGATCGGCATGACGGTGTACCCGTCGTACCGCTGCATCCGCCCACCGCTGCGCGCCGCCGCCAGGTTGGCGCTCAGCACCGCGACCTGCTTGCGCAGCGCGCCGCCGGACGGACGCGTGCGCAGGTCCGCGGCATCGCCGAGGCCCCAGATCGACTCGTGCCGCCGGTGCCGCAGGGTGAACGGGTCGACGTCGACCAGGCCGGGGTCCGGATCGGCGGCCAGGCCGCTGTCGGCGATCCACCGCGGCGCCCGGTAGCGCGGCACCAGGTGGGCGGCCGCGACGTCCTCCAGCACGCGCGTCCCCGTCGGCGAGGTGACCACGACGTCGTGCAGGTCGGCGTCCACCCGCTCGACCCGGCTCTCCCGCAGCACCTCGACGCCGTAGTCGGCGAAGGCCTGCTCCAGCAACGTGTCGGCGCGCGGCACCGCCGTCGCGGTCGCCCCGGGCAGCACGAGCGTGACGTCCAGGTCGCCGAGCACCCCGGCCCGCCGCCAGGCGTCGCACGCCATGAACAGCGGCTTGAGCGCCGTGGGGCCGCAGGACGCCGGCTCCGGCGGCACCGAGAACACCACGGACCCTCGCGACACCGACGTCAGCAGCGGCCACACCCGCGGCGTGCTGCCCGGCACGTACGTCGAGGCGGCCCACCCGTCGGCGTACGCCTCCTGCAGACCGGGGGTGGCCGCCCAGTCCTCCTCCAGGCCCGGGCAGAGCACGAGGTTGCGGTAGGCGATCGTGCGCCCCCGGCGGGTGCGGACGGTCGCGGCGGCGGCGTCGACCGCGTCGACGCCGTCCCGGATCCAGGTGCACCCGTCGGGGACGACGTCGGCCATCGGGCGCTCCAGCTCGGCCATCGTCGCCTGGCCGCCGCCCACGTAGTTGAGCAGCGGCTTGTACCGGTGCACCGGCTGCGGGGCCACGACGGCGACGTCGGAGACGCCGTCGCGCAGCAGCTTCGCCGCCAGGGAGATGCCGGCGTTGCCGCCGCCGACGATCAGCACGTCGTGCCGGTCCACGTCCACCTGCTGGGATGAGGCCACGTGCCCAGCCTGCCGACCGGGGGAGACCCTCGCAGCGCGGGAAGCTCAGGCGGCCGGTCGACGCGCGGCCAGCAGCACCTGGGGCAGGCCGAGCACGTCGGCCGGCAGCCGGAGCACGGACACCGGCTCGAGGCCCGCGTCGGCGAGCATCGCCGTGAGCTGCTCGGGCAGCCACAGGTGCGTCGTCCACGCCACCGGCACGCCGTCGTAGGCCTCGGTGCGGACGACGTCGTCCTCCCCGACGTGGGTGCCGACCAGCACCTGGCCGCCGGGCACCAGCGCGTCGGCGAAGGATCGGAGGACGTCGGGCAGGACGTCGCGCGGGAGGTTGAACAGCGACCACCAGCCCAGCACGCCGCCGAGCGACCCGTCCTCCAGCGCCAGCTCGGTCGCCGACGCGACGTCGAACCGCAGGTCCGGGTGCAGCCGCCGCGCGTGCGCCACCATCCGTGGCGACAGGTCGACCCCCGCGACGTCGAGGCCCAGGCCGGCCAGGTGCGCCGTCACGTCCCCCGGACCGCAGCCGACGTCCAGCACCGGTCCCAGGCCGCGCACCGACTCGGCGAACGCCGCCAGCGCGGCGCGCAGCCACGGGTGGGCGTCGAGCCGGCCGGCACCCATCGCCACGTAGCGGTCGGCGACCAGGTCGTAGGACTCGCGCACCACGTCCAGGTCGGCCGGCCGGGGGATGCTCCGTCGCACCTCGGGACTCTCGCACGGCCGCTCACCGCCGCAGCTCGGCCACCTCGTCCAGCCGGCCGAGCTTGTGCGGGTTGCGCACCGCGAACAGCCGGGTGATCCGGCCGTCCTCCACGACGAAGGTGATCGCGGTGTCGAGCTCGCCGCCCGGGTCGATGCGCGCGGCGACCGTGCCGTTGAGCAGGGGAGTGGTGATCCGGACGCCGGGCGCGAGGGTCGCGAACCGGGACAGCGCCGCGGCCACCCGCTCCCGCCCCGCGATCGGGCGCCGCGCCGCGGGCGCCAGACCGCCGCTGTCGGCCACCACGACGACGTCCGGTGCCAGCACGTCGAGCAGCCCGTGGACGTCGCCGGCGGTGACCGCGGCGAGGAACCGGTCCACGACCCGCTGCTGCTCCGCGCGGCTGACCACCGTCCGCGGCCGGCGCGCCGCCACGTGCTCGCGCGCCCGGTGCGCGATCTGCCGGACGGCGGCGCTCGACCGCCCGACCGCGGCGGCGATCTCGTCGTAGGGCACGTCGAACACCTCGCGGAGCACGAGCACCGCCCGCTCGACCGGCGCCAGCGTCTCCAGCACCGTCAGCATCGCGATCGAGACGCTCTCGGCCAGCTCCACGTCGTCGGCGACGTCCGGGCTGGTCAGCAGCGGCTCGGGCAGCCACTCACCCACGTAGTCCTCGCGGCGGCGGGCCAGGGTGCGCAGCCGGTTGAGCGCCTGCCGGGTCACGATCCGCACGAGGTAGGCCCGCGGGTCGCGCACCGCGGCCCGGTCCACCTCCGCCCACCGCAGCCAGGTCTCCTGCACCACGTCGTCGGCGTCGGCGGCCGAGCCGAGCATCTCGTAGGCGACGGTGAACAGCAGGCCGCGGTGGGCGAGGAACGGGTCGTCGTCGGTCATGCCGTCGCGCGCTCCGCCAGCGGCGGCAGGCCGCAGGACGCCGCGAACTCCTGCGACCGGATGCCCAGCGCCACGTTGCCGCGGGCGGTCATGTTCATCATCCCGATCCGCGCGGTCAGCTCGACCAGCGCGGCGGGCCCGAGCTCGGCCAGCAGCGCGGCGGACAGCTCGTCGGTCACGGCCGGCGGCGTCGCGCTCATCGCCTCGGCGTACTCCATCACCCGTCGCTCCAACGGCGTGAAGACGTCGGACTCCCGCCACCGCGGCACCTCCCGCGCCTTGGCCGGGTCGAGCCCGCGGTGCCGCGTGAGGAAGTAGTGCAGGTCCAGGCAGAAGCTGCAGCCGATCGTGCCGGCGGCGGCCATGGCCGCGTAGGTCGCCAGCGCCGGGTCCAGCCGGTTCCAGGAGTCGACCTTGCGGCCGAACCCCATCGAGTCCCTGAGCACCGCCGGGTGGTGCCACATGACCGCGGCGCCCGCGGGCACCTGGCCGAAGATGCGGCGGCTGATCGTCTTGAGCAGGGCGCCGTAGAGGCCGGTGATCTCGGCCGGCGGAACCCGCGTGCTGCTCGCCATGTCTCCTCCTGCGTCGTGGTGGTGTCGACATGGAGACACCGGCCGCGGCCCGGGTGTGACAGCAGGGCGAGTTAACACGTCCGCCACCGCCCGGACGCCGTTCCGAATCCCGCGTTACCGAGCCTCCTCCCACCGGCCGACCGCGGCCGGGGACGGAGGACGACGCAGTGCACGACAGCCCCGGCGGCAACGCCGCGCTCCTGGCCCGCATCCGCTCCGGGGAGCTGTCGGCCGTCGAGGCCGTGGGCGGCGCACTGCGGGCGGCGGAGGAGGACCGGTCGTCGCCGGTTCCGCTCGCCTCGGTCCTCCGGACGGCGCCCGGCGCCCTGGCGGAGGCCGCGGAGATCGACCGGCGCCGCGCGCGGGGCGAGGAGCTGCCGCCGCTGGCGGGCCTGCCGATCACCGTCAAGGACGCCTTCGACGTCGCCGGCCTGGTCAGCGGCCACGGCGTACCCGGCGAGGAGCACCTCGCGGCGACCGACGCCCCCGCGGTCGCGGCGCTGCGCGCGGCCGGCTGCGTCGTCGTCGGCAAGACCACCGTGCCCGCCCGGCTGGCCGACGTCCAGGCCGGCACCGACGCGCACGGCTGGGCGCGCAATCCCGCCGACCGCACCCGCACCGCGGGGGGCTCGTCCGGCGGGGCGGCGGCCGTGGTCGCCGGCCAGTCGCGGCTCGACCTCGGCAGCGACATGGTCGGCTCGGTGCGGATGCCGGCCGGCTGGTGCGGCACCGCCGCGCTGCGGCCGACCCTGGGCCTGGTGTCCAAGCGCGGACACCTGCCGTGGCCGCCGCACCTCCGGCTGGAACCGCCGGCCTCGACGGTCGGGCTGATCGCCCCCTCCGCGGCCGACCTGTGGACGCCGTTCGAGGCGCTGCTCGCCGGCGCCGGCACCGGGCGCGCCCCCGTCGCTCCCGGACGGCGCAGCGGCCGGCCGCGGCTGGGCCTCTGGCTCCCCGACGACTGGCCGGTCACCGGCGGGGAGACCCGGCGGGCGCTGCTGCGGTGGTCCGGGGAGGTGGCCGGCGCCGGGTGCGACGTCGTCCCGGTGACCCCGCCGCGGTCCGGGCGGGCCGAGGCCGCGCTCTACGCCCGGCTGACCGCCGCCGAGATCGCGCACGGCGCCGGGGACCTGTCGCCGGCGCGCCCGCTGCTGGCCGACCTGGAGGAGCAGGCCGCGGTGGTCGACGCCTGGCGGATCGAGGTCTTCGGTGCCGTCGACGCGCTGCTCTGCCCGGTCACCCCCGTCGTCGCACCGGCCGTCTCCGCCGAGCCCCTCGACCGGCGCACCGTCGTCGTCGACGGCCGGGAGCTGCCCGCCGCGTCGCTCATGGACTGGTCGGTGCTCACCTCGGTCGCCCACTGCCCGTCGGTGGTCCTGCCGGCCGGCCCCGGCGACGAGAGCGGGCTGCCGGTCGGCGTCCAGCTGCTCGGCGCTCCCGGCACCGACCTCGCCCTGCTCGACCTCGCCTGCGAACTGGAGGCCCTCGTGCCCGTCCCGTCGACCGCCCCGGCTCTCGCATGACCGCGCCGCGCGGCTACGACCTCGCCGTCACCGGCGGCACGGTGCTGCCCATGGACGGCGGCGCCCCGCTGCCCGACGCCACCGTGCTGGTCGCCGACGGGCTGGTCGTCGACGTCGTGACCGGCCAGGTGCCGAGCCCGGTCGCCCGAACCATCGACGCGACCGGCTGCGCCGTCCTCCCCGGGTTCGTCGACTGCCACACCCACGTGGCCTCCAACATGCTGCTGCGCGGGCTGCTCGAGGACACCGAGCTGTTCGCCTGGCTCGAGACCATGTGGAAGCTCAAGCGCGGCTTCGACTCCGAGACGCTGTACTGGGCGTCGATGTGCGGCCTGGTCGAGATGGCCAAGGCGGGCATCACGACCTTCAACGAGCACTTCGACGGCTACGCCGTCACCCCGCAGGTCCGCGCGCTCCAGGAGCTGCCGCTGCGCGCCACCCTCGGGTTCGGGTTCGCCGACGGCGGCGTCTACGAGGCCGTGGGCGAGTGGTCGTGGGCCGCGGTGAAGGACTTCGACGCCGCCACCGCCGGCGCGGTGTCGGCCGGGGTCGACGGCGACCGGATCCGCCTCGGGCTGTCGCCGCACGCGCCCTACTCCTGCTCCCCGGAGCTGTGGACGGCGGTGCGCGGGCTGGCCGACGAGCGCGGCCTGCCCGTGCACACCCACGTGGCCGAGGGGCTGCGCGAGCAGGCGTACATGGAGCAGACGTACGGCCGGACGACGGTGCAGTGGCTGGCCGACATCGGCTTCCTGGGCCCCGACGTCACCGCCGCGCACTGCACCCAGCTGACCGCCGGCGACATGGCCCTGCTGGCCGAGCACGACGTGAAGGTGGCGCACTGCCCCGTCTGCAACGCCAAGATCGTCTCCGGCACCATGGACCTGCGCGGCCTGCGGGCGGCCGGGGTCACCGTCGGGCTGGCCACCGACGGCCCGGCCAGCCACAACACCCTGGACGTGTTCCAGGAGATGAAGTTCGCCGCGATCACCCACAAGCAGGCCACCGGTGACCCGACGTTCCTGCCCACCCGCGAGGTGCTGCACATGGCCACGCGGGACGCCGCCGTGGCCATGCACCGGCCCGAGCTCGGGCGGCTGGTGCCGGGTGCGCCGGCCGACCTCGTCGTCGTCGACCTGGACAAGGCGCACACCGCGCCGGTCTACGACGTCGAGGCGACGCTGGTCTACGCCAGCCGCGCCGACGACGTGACGCACACGGTGGTCGGCGGCCGGGTGGTGGTCGACGGCGGCCAGGTGGTGGGCGTCGACGAGCGCGAGGTGGTGGCGCGGTTCCGCGAGCACGCGCACGCGCTGGCGCGGCGCACGCTGTGAGCTCAGTAGTGGATGGCGCCCCGGGTGCCGCCCCCGACCGCGATCGCGTCGCCGGTGATGCCGGCGCTGCGGGGTGAGGCCAGGAAGGTCACCACGTCGGCGACCTCCTCGACGGTCACCAGGCGGCCGATGCTGACGCCGCCCGCCTGCGCCTGGGCCCGCGCGACCTCCTCGACCGGCACGCCCTCGCGCGCCGCCTGCTCGGCCAGCTGCGCCGCCCGCCGTTCGGTCACCGTGATGCCGGGGTGGACGACGGTCACGGTGATGCCGTGCGGGCCGAGCTCGTCGGCCAGGTTGGCGGTCATCGCGGCGACGGCCACGTTGCGCACCGACCCCACCAGCGAGCCGGTGCGTCGGGCGTTGAGCCCGCTGACGTTGACGATCCGGCCCCAGCCGGCGGCGACCATGTGCGGCGCGACGGCGCGGGCGCAGCGCAGGTAGCCGAGCACCTTGGTCTCCAGCTCGACGCGGACGTCGTCGTCGGTCAGCTCGTCCAGCGGCGGGATCGGGGCCGACGAGGCAGGCCGGGCGGCGGCGTTGACCAGCACGTCGACCCCGCCGAGGGCGCCCGCCACGGACCCGACCATGGCGCGCACCGCGGCGTCGTCCCGGGTGTCGGCGGGGGAGACCAGGACCGTCGTCCCGTGCCGGCGGACGCGCTGCGCCGCGCGCTCCAGGGCGTCGGCGTCGCGGGCCACGAGGGCGACGTCCGCGCCCTCGGCGGCCAGGCCGTCGGCGACGGCGAGGCCGATGCCGCGGCTGGCTCCGGTGACGATCGCGCGCTTGCCGCGCAGCTGCAGGTCCACGGGCCCATCCTGGCCGCAGTGCCCGGTCGGCGGCCCGGTCAGCGGCCGGGCAGCGCCAGCCGGACGCCGAACCCGATGAGCGCCAGCCCGGTGGTGCCCTCGACGGCGCGGCGCACCGCCGGGCGCTGCAGCCACCTGCGGGCGGCCGCCGCCCCGCCGATCAGGGCGGCGAACCAGGCCAGGCTCAGCAGCGCGTGCACCCCGGCCAGCAGCAGCCCCATGCCCAGGGGGGCGACGTCCGGCGGCAGGAACTGGGGGAGCGCGGCCACGTAGAAGGCGCCGACCTTGGGGTTGAGCAGGTTGGTCAGCAGGCCGGTGCGGGCCGACCGCCACCAGCCGGCCGGCTCGGCCGTCCCGGCGCCGTCCTCGGTCGCGGTCGAGCGCAGGAGTCGCCAGAGGATGCGCCCGCCGAGCCACACCATGTAGGCCGCCCCGGCCAGGCGCAGGACGTCGTAGGCGAGCGCGGAGGCGGTGACCAGCGCGGACACGCCCGCCGCGGCGGCCGCGCCCCAGGCGAGGACCCCGCCGACCACGCCGAGTGCGGTCGCCACCGCCTCGCGCCGGCTGCGGGTGACCGCGGCGCGCAGGACGAGCGCGGTGTCCATGCCCGGTGTGAGCGTCAGCAGCAGCGCGAGGACGGCGAAGCCGAGGACGGCGCTCCCGACGGTCACCGGTCGAGGTTAGAGCGGGCGCGGAACCGGGCGCCGCGGTGCTGCGGGTCAGCCGCGCGGCCGGGCGTTCCAGTCGATCGGCAGCTGCTGCGGGCCGGGGCCGTCCGGGCCGGCGGCCGACCAGCCCATGTCGTCCGGTACGGCATCCGCGCGCGGCGTCGTCGCGATGTGCAGGGCCAGGCCGAGGACGGCGAGACCGGCCAGGGCCGGCAGCCGTTCGTCGGTCACGGACTCGTTCTGCTGCTCGGCGATGATCGTCAGGAGATCCTTGGCCACCCAGCCGTTCACCACCTGCTGCTGCGGGGCGCCGGACGTGTTGGCTTCGTTGCGCTCGTAGTCCGACAGCGCTTCACGGATGGCAGCCGAACTGTCGCCCAGTTCCTCCGGCGCCATCGCGTACCAGACGACGACGGCGGCGACGGCGAGCACGACGGCGCCGATGCGGCGGAGCAGGGCCACGGCAGGCTCCTCGCGTGGAGGCGGACGTCCGGCGTCCACGGGAACTGGGTCGTTCCAGTTCTTCGGCCGTCGTCCGCGGAACTCTCCTCCAACCGCGCGATCAGCTCATCCCGCGAGCCGCGCGCACTCCTCGCAGCGCGGCTCGCTGCCCGGGGCGTGCCAGTCCCGGTCGGCGATCGCCGTGACCAGCACGCCGCACACCGACGCGGCGAGGCCGTCGACGACCGGCCGGGACACCGCATGCGTGAGGTCCCCCGGCTGGCGGCCGTCCCGGCGCACCTCGACCGACGCCACGAACCCGTCGAGCACGGGGAGACAGAGCGACATGGCGGGGAGCATGCGCCGCCCAGATGACGGTGTCGTGAACGGCGACGGAACTCCGCGCCGGTGGTTAGACCCTCCCGGCACTGGACAGTCAGCGGAGCGTTGCCCCGCGTCCGAGCAGCGGACGGCGAAGCCGAGCGGGCACCGAGGAGGACCGATGCGAGCGATGACCTACCGGGGGCCCTACAAGCTCCGCGTCGACGACAAGCCCATGCCGGTGATCGAGCACCCCAACGACGCCATCGTCCGGGTCACCCTCGCCGCCATCTGCGGCTCCGACCTGCACCTCTACCACGGCCTCATGCCGGACACCCGCGTCGGCCACACCTTCGGCCACGAGTTCATCGGCGTCGTCGAGCAGGTGGGCCCGTCGGTGCAGAACCTGTCGGTCGGCGACCGGGTCATGGTGCCGTTCAACATCTTCTGCGGCTCCTGCTGGTTCTGCGCCCGCGGCCTGTACTCCAACTGCCACAACGTGAACCCGAACGCCACCGCGGTCGGCGGCATCTACGGCTACTCGCACACCACCGGCGGCTACGACGGCGGGCAGGCGCAGTACGTCCGGGTGCCGTTCGCCGACGTCGGCCCGGTGCGGATCCCCGACTGGATGCACGACGAGGACGCCGTCCTGCTGACCGACGCCGCCGCGACGGGCTACTTCGGCGCCCAGCTCGGCGAAATCGCCGAGGGTGACACGGTCCTCGTCCTCGGTGCCGGCCCGGTGGGCCTGATCGCGGCGCAGTCGGCCTGGCTGATGGGCGCCGGACGGGTGATGGTCGTCGACCAGCTGGAGGAGCGGCTGGCCAAGGCGCGCACCATGGCCCATGCCGAGACCTTCAACTACACCGAGTACGACGACATCGTCGTCGAGATGAAGAAGCAGACCGACCACCTCGGCGCCGACGTCGTCATCGAGGCCGTGGGGGCCGAGGCCGACGGCAGCCTCCTGCAGCACGTCACGGGGACGAAGCTGAAGCTGCAGGGCGGGTCGCCGATCGCGCTGAACTGGGCCATCGACTCGGTCCGCAAGGGCGGGACGATCGGGGTCGTGGGCGCGTACGGGCCGGTGCCCAACGCGGTGAAGTTCGGCGACGCCCTCAACAAGGGGCTGACGCTGAACATGAACCAGACCCCGGTGAAGCGCCAGTGGCCACGCATGTTCGAGCACGTCCGCAACGGCTACCTGACCCCGCGCGAGATGGTGACCCACCGGTTCCCGCTGGAGCACATCGCGGAGGCCTACCACGTGTTCTCCGCCAAGCTCGACGGCTGCATCAAGCCGCTCGTCCTGCCGAGCGCGGCCTGAGGGAGGAGCAGACATGACCGAGCAGCCACGGACCTCCGACGTCCCGAGCGCCTACGTCCGGGACAAGCGCACCGGAACGCCGTCCCGCGAGGAGCTCCGCGCCCGGATCCCGGGCTGGGGCGTCGACCTCGACCCCGCCGACCGGCCCTCGAACCGCCGGCTGGACTACGCACCGGACCGCACAGGAGCGCACTGGGACTTCCCGGAGCGGCAGCCCGAGAAGTGGCCGCGGGAGCGCTCGATCGAGCACGCCTTCGTCACTCCGGTCTTCGGCACCGCGCAGCCGCCCAAGGGGCTGTCCGGGGCGATCCGGAAGTTCTCCTACCGGGCGTACGGCGAGGGCCGCCTCGGCCACTGGCTCCTGCTGATCCTGGCCGACCGCGTGGACGCGTGGGAGGAGCACCTCAGGTCCTTCGGCACCCTGCGACCGGACAACCCCGTCACCGAGACCGGGGTGCGCGCCGAGTTCACCCACGACGGCCTGGGGTCCCGCTTCGGCAGCAAGCGCACCGACTGGCGGCACCAGCTCCTCGATCCGGTGATCGTCGCCGGGCCGTGGGTGGCGGGGGTCGCCGTCGTCACCCGGTACGCGGTGCGGGCGCTGCGGCGCTGACCGGCGGGCGCGCGGTCGGTCAGCCGAGCAGCGCCAGGACCCCGCGCGGGGCCTGGTTGGCCTGGGCGAGCATCGCGGTGCCCGCCGAGACCAGCACCTGGGCGCGGCTCAGCGCGACCGTCTCCAGGGCCATGTCCGCGTCGCGAATCCGGGACTCGGCGGCGGTCGTGTTCTCCAGCGTCGTGCCCAGCCGGCCGATGGTGTGCTCGAGCCGGTTCTGGACGGCGCCGAGGTAGCCGCGCAGGCTCGACACCCGGCCCAGGGCCGCGTCCACGAGCGTCATCGCGTCGGCCGCTCCGGTGGTGGTGGCCGCCGGGGTGTAGGCCGGGGTCAGCCGGACGGCGTCCGCTGCCGTGGACCCGACGCCCGGCGGGTCACCGAAGAAGTAGAGGGCGCCCGGCGTGGCCGACAGCGGGATGTACACCGTGCCCAGTGCCGGGATGGCCGCGGCGTTGATCCGGCCGAGGAAGTCCTGCGAGGTCACCGCCCCGGTGTAGTCGACGCTGCCCAGGTCGAAGGTCCGGCCGTCGTAGCAGATCCTGCCGGTCAGGGACCGGTAGGCGGCGGCGTGGCCGGGCTCGGTGACGAAGTCGCCGTCGATCTTGAGCCGGCCTGACGTCGGCACCCCCTCGGCGTCGGAGACGGCGGGGGTGACCGTCGTGGTCGGCCCGGAGCCGGACGTGCCGCCGGTGACGTCGATGCCGGCCAGCCCGAGCCCCGCGGCGTCCAGGCCGGCGCCGGTCCGCCCGATGACGACGGTGACGGTGTCGCCGACGTCCGCCCCGACCTGGAAGGTGCCCCGGTAGCTGCCGTCCAGCAGCGACCGGTCGTCGAAGCGCGTGGTCGTGGCGATCCGGGTCAGCTCCTGCCGCAGCTGGGCGACCTCCGTCTGGATCGCCTCGGCGGCGGTCGCGCTCACCGCACCGCCGTTGGCGGCCTGCACCGTCAGGTCGCGCATCCGCTGGAGGATCCCGGTGGTCTCCTCGAGGGCACCGTCGGCGACCTGCACGAGGCTGATGGCATCGCGCGTGTTGCGCATCGCCTGGGCGGTGCCGCGGGCCTGCGAGCGCAGCCCCTCAGAGAGGGCCAGCCCCGCGGCGTCGTCCGCGGCGCGGTTGACGCGGTAGCCGGACGACAGGCGCTCGATCGACCGGGCCGTCGCCGCGTTCGCCGTCCCCAGCGCCCGGGAGACGCCCAGTGCGGCGACGTTCGTGACAACGCTCATGCGGAAAGCCGGCCTCCGTGCTGCGGTGGTGCGCCCGCCGCATCCGTGCAGCAGGTGGTCCACCCTCCTCAACGGCCGGAACAGGACCGCAATCGCGTCGAGCGGGCAGGTGGTGCCGGTGTGACGGGTGGGGTCAGTCGCGCGGGCCCGGCCGCCCCGACGGCCGCGGCGGCGGGAGGGGGAACTCCCCGGTGTCGGCGACCTCGGCCGCCACGTCGCGCAGCTTCCGGTTGCCGTGCTGGCTGGCCCGGCTGAGCAGGCCGAAGGCCTCCTCGCGGGTCACCTTGTGCCGCTCCATGAGCACGCCCTGCGCGATGCCGATCTCCCGGCTGCTGGCCAGCGCGGCCTTCAGGTTGGCCGCCTGCTGGCTCATCCGCCCGCCCCACAGCGCCAGCGCCGCGTACGTGGTCAGGACCGACAGCAGCGGCAGCGAGGCATCGAGGTCGAACGCGTGCGGACGCCGCGAGTAGAGGTTCAGCCCGCCGATCACCTCGCCGCCCTCCTCGCCGAGGAACAGCCGGTAGGACAGCATCGAGCGGATGCCGTGCTCGGCCGCGCGCGGCCCGAACTCCGGCCAGCCCTCGCCCTCGAGCAGGTCCCCGGCCAGCATCGGCCGCCGGTGGGCGAGGGCGTCCACGCAGGGACCGCTGCCCAGCCCGTACTGGATCCGGTCGACCTCGTCGACCACCGGATCGGTGGCGCCGATGGTGAACAGCTCGCCGTCGTCGTCGAGCCGGGTCAGCCCGGCGTGGTCGGCGCCGGGCATGAGCTCGACGGCGGCCTCGGTCATGGCGCGCGCGGCGTCGGCCTCGCTGTCGAAGGGGCGCAGCCGCCGCCCGACGACCGCGTAGAGCCGACCGAGGTGCTGCGGGAGACCGGCTGCCGCCGGAGAGGTGCCCACTGAGAAGAACCGTCCTGGTCCGAGACGCGTGCGTGGGCCGACCTTTTGACCGCGGGACGACCTTACTAGGGCACGGGCGAGATCCGATCGCCCCCCGCCGGTCGGCCGACCGATGAGATCCCGGTGCCCCGGCGGTCGGACCTGCATGACCACCGCCCCGCGCGAGCTCGACGCCGTCTTCACCGCCCCGATCGAGAAGGACGGCGCCTTCCCGACCTACCTGACCGTGCCCGGTTCCGCCGAGCTGTTCGGCACCCGCCGGGCGGTCAAGGTCGGCGGGACGGTCGACGGCCACGCCTTCACCGCCACCTGCATGCCCTCGGGCAGCGGGCCGCACTGGCTGCCGCTGCGGGCGGCGATCTGCGCGGCCATCGGCAAGAGGGAGGCGGGGGAGCCGGTGACCGTGCACCTGCAGCAGCGGTTCAGCTGAGCCCGGTCAGGGACGCGGCAGCCGGTCCAGGCCCAGCACCCGCTCGAGCAGCCGGTACCGGAAGGCGAGGCTCAGCATCACGAACCAGAGCGCGAGCGCGGGCAGCACGGTGTCGAACACCGGAGCGGCCGGGCCGGTGAGCCCGAAGTAGTCCGACAGTGCCGGGATGAACAGCACCCCGGCCAGCGCGGCGAACAGGCCGACGACCAGCAGCGCCGGGCGCTTGTCGGCGACCGGTGCGGTCCAGGCCGCGAACAGCCGGAACGGCGGCCGCAGGAAGAGGACGAGCAGGAACGAGGCGACGGCGACGAAGGTCGACAGCCCGGTCTGGGCGCCGATCGTCGCCGCCGCCTCGGTGAACCCGGCGTCCCCGTAGCGCAGCCCGGTGTAGCCCTCGAACTCCGAGACGACGTCGGCCGGCGCCCGCGCCTCGGTGAGGCCCTCCGACACCCGCGTGTACAGCCAGGTGTAGACGGCGGTGCCCCCGGCCGCGGTCAGGATCGACGCCGGCACGACGAAGCGGCCCAGGTTGGCCAGCAGGTGCGGATCCGGCAGCTCGGGCCGCGCCCAGGCGGTGAGGAACAGCGTCGGGACGCCGACGGTCAGCAGCGTCAGGCCGACCTGCGCGGGGGAGTAGGGGAAGCCCAGCCCGAGCATCGTGACGCCGAGGATGACCAGGCCCTGGGTGACCACCCGGGCGAAGAACAGCTGCATCGACGTCTGGATGCCGCTGATGATCCGGCGGCCCTCCTGCTGGGCGGGCAGCAGCGCGGCGAAGCTGTCGTCGGTGAGCACGATGTCGGCGACCTCGCGGGTCACCGCGCTGCCGCTGCGCATCGCCACCCCGACCTGGGCCTGCTTGAGCGCGCGGGCGTCGTTGACGCCGTCGCCGATCATGGCGACGTAGCGCCCCTGCCGGCGCAGCGACGCGACGATCCGCTGCTTCTGCTCGGGTGCGATCCGGCCGAACACCGTCGCCTCCGCCACGGCGGTGTCGAACTCGGCGTCGGGCAGCCCGTCCAGCTCGGCTCCGGTCACCGGGGTCGCCACGGCGAAGCCGGCCTGCCGGGCCAGCGACGCCACCGTGCGCGGGTCGTCACCGGAGACGACCTTGAGCGCGATGCCCTCGCGGGTCAGTCGCGTGACGGTCTCCCGCACGTCCGGGCGCAGCTCGTCGGCGAGGGCGACGAGGGCGACCGGTGCCAGCGCAGGCAGCCGCGGCCGGCCGTCGGGGCCGCGCAGCACCGCCTCGCGGGCGCGGGCCAGCACGAGCACGCGCAGCCCCTCGCCGGTCCAGGCGTCGACCTCCGGCGCGGACACCCCGAGCGCGTCGGGCGCGCCCAGGACCCACGCCGCGTCGTCGGTGGCCAGGGCGCTCCAGCGCAGCGAGGAGGAGAACGGCACCTCCTCGCGCACCGACGTCCACGGCTCGCCGGGCAGGGCGGCGGCCAGGGCCGCCGTGGTCAGGTTGGGGAGGGAGA
The DNA here is from genome assembly GCF_054050695.1 of Blastococcus sp. SYSU D00820. Taxonomy (NCBI): domain Bacteria; kingdom Bacillati; phylum Actinomycetota; class Actinomycetes; order Geodermatophilales; family Geodermatophilaceae; genus Blastococcus; species Blastococcus sp. SYSU D00820. Next base: position 91,403 of record NZ_JBJGZW010000011.1, on the reverse strand, counting down.
CGCTGCGGGCGAACGAGCCGAGGACGGTGCGCACCGCCGCGGGGTCGGCGCCGTCCAGCGGCTGCACCTCGGCGAGGTCCAGCCGCCCGGTGGTCAGCGTGCCGGTCTTGTCCAGGCAGACGACGTCGACGTGGCTCACCGACTCGACCGCGTTCACCCGCTGCACCAGGGCGCCCTGGGTCGAGCTGCGCACCGCGCCGGCGGTGTAGGCGACCGCCACCAGCAGGAACAGCCCGTAGGGCACCAGCCCGGACAGGACGGCGCTGGTCTGCACCACCCGCACCAGCGGCAGCCCCTCGAGCGCGGCCTGGACCAGGATCGTCACGCTCATCAGCACGACCAGCGCCATCTGCAGCCGGACGACGAACTCGATCCGGCGCTGCAGCGGGGTGCTCTCCACGGTCAGCTCGCGGGCCTCGGCGGTCAGCCGGTTGGCGTAGCTCGCCGCGCCGACGGCCTCGGCCAGCTGGAAGCCCTCCCCGGAGACCACGAAGCTGCCGGACAGCAGCGCGTCGCCGGGCCGCTTGGGCAGCGGCTCGGACTCGCCGGTCAGCAGGCTCTCGTCGACCTCCAGGCGGCTGTCGTCCAGCAGCGGGCCGTCGATGACCACCTGGTCGCCCGGGCGCAGGTGCAGCACGTCGCCGCGGACGACGGCCTCCGGCGGCACCTCGGTGTCCCGGCCGTCGCGGACCGCCTGCACCGGCGAGCGGCCGAGCAGCTGCAGCCGGTCGAGCTTGCGCTTGGCCCGGATCTCCTGCGCCGCGCTCAGCGCGGCGTTGAGCAGCCCGGTGCCGACGCTGATGAAGGCGTCGTTGTACCGGCCCAGCGCCAGCAGCGCGGCGCCGATCGTGAACAGGATCGTGTTGTAGAAGGTGAAGACGTTGGTGCGCAGGATCCGCGCCACCGTCCGCGAGGAGCCGTGGCCGGCGCCGTTGCCCTCGCCACGGCGCAGCCGGGCGGCCGCCTCGGCGGCGGTCAGCCCGACCGGGGGCGGCACCGCGTCGGTCCGGTCGAGTGCGGCGCTCGCCATCGGCTCCTCCTCGGGCCCGTGTCGCACCGGGCGCCCCCGAGTCTGGCGGGTCTTCCTGGGAGTCCGCGCAGGCACCGGAAACGGCTCGCCGGGCGCCGTCCCCGGCGGCTACGGTGCCCGCCCGTGTCCACCCGCACCTACCGCGTCATCGTGCGCGGTGTCTTCGACGGCCTCGACGAGAGCCGGCGCGCCCAGCTCCTGGAGCGGGTGGCCGAGCACGACCTGTTCGCCGCCCGGTTCACCGAGGAGGGGTCGCTGACCTACGACGCCTCCCTCTCGGCCTTCAGCCACCGGTCGGTGGTGCGGGTCGACCCCGGCCCCGGCGAGGAGGACGACGCGCACGCCGCCGGCCAGCTGCTGGCGATGGCCTGCCTGGACGCCGCCGGGGTGGGGCACCGCCGGTTGCGGTCCACCGTCACGTGCATGGACGACGTGAAGGTGCGCCGCCGCTGACCCTCGCGGTGTTTGCCGCCGCCCCGGCCGCGGGCAGGCGTGTCCGGTGACCTACTCGATCGTCGCCCGCGACCTGACCACCGGTGAGATGGGCGTGGCCACCCAGTCGCAGGCCTTCGCGGTGGGCAGCAGCGTGCCGTTCGCGCTGCCCGGGCAGGGCGTGATCGCCAGCCAGTCGATGGCCGAGCCGATGTACGGCCAGATCGGGCTGGACCTCCTGCGCGGCGGCTTCACCGCCACCGAGGTGCTGACCGCCCTGCGCAGCGTCGACCCGCACCCGGAGCGGCGGCAGGTCGCCGTCCTCGCCGTCACCGGCGACCTCGCCGTCTACACGGGCGAGCAGTGCGTCGACGCGGCCGGGCACATGGTGGGGGAGGGCTGCGTGGCGCTGGCGAACATGGTCGCCGGCCCGGTGGTGTGGGAGTCGATGGTCGCCACCTTCGAGACCTCGCAGGGCGCGCTGGCCCACCGGCTGCTGTCGGCCCTGCACGCGGCCGAGCAGGCCGGCGGGGACGTCCGCGGCCGGCGGTCGGCCGCGGTCTTCGTCGTGCGGGCCACCACGACCGGCCGGCCCTGGCACGACACCGTCGTCGACCTGCGGGTCGACGACTCCGACGACCCGGTGGGGGAGCTCGACGAGCTGGTGGTCCGGTTGGCCCGCTACCAGGACGTCGTCCGCGCGTTCCAGCAGGCCATCGGCGGCGACGCGGTCACCGCCGACCGCGTGCTGGAGGAGCTGCGGCTGCCCGATCCGCACACCGAGCCCGACCACGTGCTCTGGCGGGCCGTCGTGGCGGGGCTGGCCGGCCGGGAGGACGCCGCCCGCGCGCTGCTGACCCAGCTGGCCGCGGTCGCGCCCCAGTTCGTCGAGGTGGGCCGCCGGTTCGGCGACGCCGGGCTGGTGCCGGCCGACCTGATGGCGCGGATCCTCCCCGAGGGCGCGACCGGGACCTGACCGTCAGCGGCGGGGCCGGCCGGTGCGCGGCCACCGCAGCACCCGGCGCAGCGCGGCCTGCGCGTCGTCCAGCAGCGCCTGCTCCTCCGCCGTCGGGCAGCAGGGCACGGCCTCGGTGAGCGCCTGCACGGCCCGGGCGCTGCGCTGCCGGCCGCGCCAGGTGGTCTCCGGCCGGCCGCCGGCCAGGCCGGCGGCGGTCCACAGCGCCGCCCGGCTCTCCTCCGACGGCGCCACGCCGCGGGCCCGCAGGTCCGCGGCGGCGTCGAGCAGCACCTGCAGGTGGGGCGGGTCGGCGGGGGTCATCCCCCGACCGTAGGGCCGGCCGGCCGGCTCAGCCGCCGACGGGGAAGACCAGCAGCGAGCTGGACGCGGTCGCCACCGTGCGGCCCGCCCCGTCGGTGACCACGCCCTCGGCGAAGGCCACCCGCCGGCCGGGCTTGACCACCGTGCCGACGGCGGTGAGCGGCCCGCTGTCGGCCGTCACGGCCCGCAGGTAGCTGACCTTGAGCTCGATCGAGGTGTAGCCCAGACCCCGGGGCAGGGTGGAGTGCACGGCGCAGCCGGCCACCGAGTCGAGCAGGGTGCAGACCAGCCCGCCGTGGACGACGCCGATCGGGTTGTAGACCGACTCGTCGACGGCGCAGCCGAACTCGACGCGGCCCTCCTCGACCGCGGCGAGGTGCATCTGCATGAGCGACACGATCGGCGGGGGCGGGAGCTCGCCGTCCCGCACGGCCTGCAGCGTCTCCAGGCCGGAGCGCTCCAGCCCGGCGGCCGCGGTGACCAGCGGGTCGTGCCAGGTGACCGTGCGCGAGCGCGGCGCGCCCCAGGCCTCGGGGGCGGCGGTCACTCGCCCTCCTCCTCCGCCGGCAGGCCCGACAGGATCCGTCCGGCAGGGGTGAGCACCCGTTCCACCCGCGACTGGTCCACCGGCTCGCCGCAGGTGCGGCAGACCCAGGCGGCGTCGATGCGGTGCGGCTCGTGCCCGTCGGGGGCGTGCTCGAGGCGCACTGGCGGCTCCTCGGCGGCCCAGCGGTCGCCCCACTGCAGCAGTGCCTGCAGCACCGGCAGCAGGTCACGGCCCGACGCGGTGAGGTGGTAACCCGACCGCGGCGGGTTCTCGCTGTACTGCCGCCGCTCGAGGACGCCCGCGGCGACCAGCGCGTTCAGCCGCGCCGTCAGCCGGTCGCGCGGGGCTCCGGTGCCTCGGGCGATGTCGCTGAACCGGTGGTTGCCGAGGGACACCTCGCGGACCACGAGCAGCGACCAGCGCTCGCCCACCAGTTCGAGGGCGGCGGCGATCGAGCAGGGGCGTCCGGGCAGCGTGGCGAGGTCGTAGGCGGCGGTCACCCCCCAAGGTTTGCACGTCAAACCGACTCCGCGCTACCGTGACCTTCAGTTGGACAATCAAACTGCAAGGGAGCGGTCATGCGGGATGCGGTGGTGGTCGAGGCCGTGCGGACTCCGGTGGGCAAGGGCAAGCCGGGCGGGGCGCTGTCCGGCGTCCACCCGGCCGACCTGCTCGCCCTGACGCTGGAGACGGTGGTGGAGCGCGCCGGGATCGACCCCGCGCTGGTGGACGACGTCATCGCCGGGTGCGTGACGCAGACCAGCGAGCAGGCGGCGAACATCGCCCGCACCGCGGCGCTGGCCGCGGGCTTCCCCGAGGCGGTGCCGGCCACCACGGTCGACCGGCAGTGCGGCAGCAGCCAGCAGGCGGTGCACTTCGCCGCCCAGGGCGTGATCGCCGGCGCCTACGACGTCGTCGTGGCCGCGGGCGTGGAGTCGATGAGCCGGGTGCCGATGGGCAGCGCGGCCCGCCAGGCCGGCGACCTGGTGGGGGAGCGGTTCGCCGCCCGCTATCCGGAGGGGATGACCAGCCAGGGGATCAGCGCGGAGCTGATCGCCGCGCGGTGGGGCCTGTCGCGGTCGCAGCTGGACGGCTACGCCGCGCGCAGCCACGCCCGCGCCGCCCAGGCCTGGCGGGACGGCGCCTTCGCCCGCCAGGTGGTGCCGGTCAAGGCGCGGCAGGCGGACGGGTCGGTGGCGCTGGTGGCCACCGACGAGTCCGTCCGCGAGGGCACCGACGTCGAGGTGCTGGCCCGGCTCCGGCCGGCGTTCCAGGACGACGCCGTCGCCGCCCGCTTCCCGGAGATCGACTGGCGGGTGACCGCCGGGAACAGCAGCCCGCTCAACGACGGCGCCGCGGCGCTGCTCATCACCACCAGCGAGAAGGCCCGCGAGCTCGGCCTGACCCCGCGGGCCCGCATCCACACCATGGCCGTCGTCGGCGACGACCCGCTGCTCAAGCTCACCGCGGTGATCCCCGCGACCGAGCGGGTGCTGCGCCGGGCCGGGCTGGGCATCGGCGACATCGACCTGTTCGAGGTCAACGAGGCCTTCGCGTCCGTCGTCCTCGCCTGGCAGGCCGAGACCGGCGTGACGACCGACCGGCTCAACGTCCTCGGCGGCGGCATCTCCATCGGCCACCCGCTGGGCGCCAGCGGTGCCCGGATCATGACGACGCTCGTCGACGCGCTGCACGACCGCGGCGCCCGGTACGGGCTGCAGACGATGTGCGAGGCCGGCGGGCTGGCGAACGCGACGGTGCTCGAGCGCCTCTGACCAGGTGCCCCCGCACACGACGGCGGGCGGGGACCCCGGATGGGATCCCCGCCCGCCGGCGGTCGTGCTCGATCAGCTCTTCGGACGAGCCCCCGCGCGCAGCGCGCCGAGCAGGTCGTGGTTGAGCCGCGAGATGGTCTCCATCGAGATGCCCTTGGGGCACGACGCGGAGCACTCGCCGATGTTGGTGCAGCCGCCGAAGCCCTCGCGGTCCTGCTGCGCCACCATGTTGACCACCCGGTCGTTGCGCTCGGGCTGGCCCTGCGGCAGGAGCCCGAGGTGGGTGACCTTGGCGGCGGTGAACAGCATCGAGGAGGCGTTCGGGCAGGCCGCGACGCAGGCGCCGCAGCCGATGCAGGTGGCCGCGTCGAAGGCCGCGTCGGAGTCCTTCTTGGCGACGAGGATCGAGTGGGCCTCGGGCGCCGTCCCGGTCGGGGCGCTGATGTAGCCACCGGCCTGGATGATCCGGTCGAACGCCCGCCGGTCGACGGCGAGGTCCTTGATGACCGGGAACGCCGACGAGCGCCACGGCTCGATGTCGATCGTGTCGCCGTCCTTGAACGACCGCATGTGCAGCTGGCAGGTCGTGGTCTGCGGGTGGTTGTCGAACAGCCCGTTGCCGTGCGCGCGGCCGTTGATCATGACGCCGCACATGCCGCAGATGCCCTCGCGACAGTCGTGGTCGAAGGCGACGGGGTCCTCGCCGTTCATGATCAGCTGCTCGTTGAGCACGTCGAGCATCTCGAGGAACGACATGTCCGGGGACACGTCGTCGAGCTTGTAGCTCACCATCTGGCCCTTGACCGACGGGTCCTTCTGCCGCCAGACGCGGAGGGTCAGCCGCATCCCCCGCTTCTCGTGGGGTGCGGTGGCGGTCCGGGGACCGCCGGGGGTCATCGTCACTTGTAGCTCCGCTGGGCGAGGTGGACGTACTCGTACTCGAGGGCTTCGCGGTGCAGGACCGGCGGCTCGCCCAGCGGCGTCCACTGCCAGGCAGCGACGTAGGCGAAGTTCTCGTCGTCCCGCAGGGCCTCGCCCTCGGGGGTCTGGCTCTCGGCGCGGAAGTGGCCACCGCAGCTCTCGCGGCGGTGCAGGGCGTCGATGCACATGAGCTCGGCGAGCTCGATGAAGTCGGCGACCCGGCCGGCGTGCTCGAGGGTCTGGTTGAAGGAGTGCCAGTCGCCCAGGACCTTCACGTTGGTCCAGAACTCCTGGCGGATCTCACCGATGCGCTCGATGGCCTTGCGCAGGCCCTCCTCGGTGCGCTCCATGCCGCAGAGGTCCCACATCAGCTGGCCGAGCTCCCGGTGGAAGCTGGCCGGGCTGCGCGTCCCCTGGATGTCGAGCAGCTTGCGGGTCTGCTCGAGCACGCCCTGCAGCGCCTCGGCGGCCGCGGGGTGGCTGTCGTCGACCTTGGGGAAGGGCGCGTCGGCGAGGTACTCGGTGATGGTGGCCGGCAGCACGAAGTAGCCGTCGGCCAGACCCTGCATCAGCGCGCTGGCGCCCAGGCGGTTGGCGCCGTGGTCGGAGAAGTTGGCCTCACCGATCACGAACATGCCGGGGATGGTCGACTGCAGGTCGTAGTCGACCCACAGCCCGCCCATCGTGTAGTGGACCGCCGGGTAGATGCGCATCGGCGTCGAGTAGGGGTCCTCGCCCGTGATCTGGGCGTACATGTCGAACAGGTTCCCGTACTTGGCCTCGACCGCCTTGCGGCCCAGCCGCTCGATGGCCTCGGCGAAGTCCAGGTACACACCCAGCCCGTTGGGGCCGACACCGCGACCCTCGTCGCAGACGTTCTTGGCCTGCCGCGAGGCGATGTCGCGCGGCACCAGGTTGCCGAACGAGGGGTAGATCCGCTCCAGGTAGTAGTCGCGGTCGGCCTCGGGGATGTCCCGCGGGTCGCGGGTGTCGCCGCGCTCCTTGGGCACCCAGACGCGGCCGTCGTTGCGCAGCGACTCGCTCATCAGCGTGAGCTTCGACTGGTACTCGCCGTGCACCGGGATGCAGGTCGGGTGGATCTGCGTGTAGCAGGGGTTGGCGAAGTACGCCCCCCGCTTGTGCGCCCGCCAGATCGCCGTGGCGTTCGAGCCCTTGGCGTTGGTCGAGAGGTAGAAGACGTTGCTGTACCCGCCGGTGGCGAGCACGACGGCGTCGGCGAAGTGCGTGCTGATCTCACCGGAGACCAGGTCGCGGGCGACGATGCCGCGGGCCCGGCCGTCGACGACGATCAGGTCCAGCATCTCGGTGCGGGCGTGCTGCTCGACGGTGCCGGCCGCCATCTGCCGCTCGAGGGCCTGGTAGGCGCCGTAGAGGAGCTGCTGGCCCGTCTGGCCGCGGGCGTAGAAGGTCCGCGACACCTGGGTGCCACCGAAGGAGCGGTTGTCGAGCAGGCCGCCGTACTCGCGGGCGAAGGGGACGCCCTGGGCCACGCACTGGTCGATGATGTTGACGCTGACCTCGGCCAGCCGGTGCACGTTGTTCTCGCGGGCGCGGAAGTCGCCGCCCTTGACCGTGTCGTAGAACAGCCGGTGGACGCTGTCGCCGTCGTTGCGGTAGTTCTTCGCGGCGTTGATGCCGCCCTGCGCGGCGACGCTGTGCGCCCGGCGCGGGCTGTCCTGGTACCAGAAGGACTTCACGCGGTAGCCGGCCTCGCCGAGCGTCGCGGCGGCGGCGCCGCCGGCCAGGCCGGTGCCGACGACGATGATCGTCATCTTGCGGCGGTTGGCCGGGTTGACCAGGCGCCCGCGGAAGCGGCGCTCGCTCCAGCGCTCACCGATCGGCACGTCCGACGGTGCCTTGGTGTCGGCGATCGGGTCGCCGACGGTGAAGAGGTCGAGAGGCATGTCCGGGGAGTCCCTTACTCGATGATTCCGAAGAGGACGGCGAAGGGGGTGAGCAGGAACCCGATCGTCAGCACCGTGGCGATGGCGGTGGCCGCGTGGTTGACGGTGACCTCGCGACGCCGGTTGCTCTGCCCGAGGGTCTGCGTGGCGCTCCAGATGCCGTGCCGCAGGTGCATGCCGACCAGGATCACCGCGATGGTGTAGAAGGCGACGACGACCGGGTTCTGGAAGCTGGCCAGCAGCCGGTCGAACGGCGTGCTGTCGTGACCCTCGCGGTTCACCGCGCCCAGGGTGAGGTCGAGGATGTGGAAGACGACGAACGCGATGATGATGACGCCGCCCCAGCGCATCGTCCGCGAGGCGTAGCTCTGCGCCACGGGCTTGCGCGTGACGTACCGCTCGGGGCGGGCTCGCTTGGCCTGGCGCCACAGCGAGACGGCGGCCCAGATGTGGGCGGCCACGGCGACCAGCAGGACGATGCGGATGATCCACAGGAGGGTGGCGCCCGGCAGGGCCGGGTTGCCGAGGGTCCGCAGCCAGCCGGAGTAGTGGTTGAACTCCTCGGCCCCGAAGAAGGCCTTGAGGTTCCCGATCATGTGCGCGATCAGGTACAGCACCAGGATGATGCCGCTGACCGCCATCACCGCCTTCTTGAAGACCGAGCTCGTCTTCGCGGCCTTCGGGGTCCTGCGCTGACCCGCGTGCGTCTGCGTCACCACGGCACAAAGCTAAGTCCGTGCCGTCCCCGCGGCCAGGTAAACACGAGGTGACACGCCTCATGTAAGGCTAGCCTCAGCAGCCGCTCGACCAGGGGGTCCTGGAGCCGGGGGGCGGCGAGCGCGCGGGGGCGGGATGGGGGCAGGATCTCCCCCGTGGCAGGACCCACCCGCGGCTTCCTCGGCCGCCGACGCGACCGCGATCCCCGACTCCCGCCCGGTCAGTACGACGCGGGCAGCGACTGGCCGGTGCTCACCGCCGAGCCGACCCCCCGGATCAGCCCCGAGACGTGGAGCATCACCGTCGACGGCCGGGTCGAGCAGCCCACGACGTGGAGCTGGGACGAGGCGCACGCGCTGCCCCGCAGCGAGTACGCCGGCGCCATCCACTGCGTCACCACCTGGTCGAAGTTCGACACGCACTTCGCCGGCGTCAGCGTCGACACGCTGCTGGAGGCCGCCCGGCCCACGGCCGAGGCGGCGTTCGTGATGGCCACGTCGAAGACCGGCTACACGACCAACCTCCCGCTGGCCGACGTCACCGGCGGCAAGGCCTGGGTGGTCTGGGAGTACGAGGGCGGCCCGCTGCCGGTCGAGCACGGCGGCCCCGCCCGGCTGCTCGTGCCCCACCTCTACTTCTGGAAGAGCGCCAAGTGGGTCACCCGGCTCACCCTCATGGCCCGCGACCAGCAGGGGTTCTGGGAGCAGAACGGCTACCACGACCGCGGCGACCCGTGGCTCGAGCAGCGCTACCAGGGTGACTGAGCCTCGGGACGGGGCCATGGGGAGGAGCGGTCGCCGGGCACCGGCCGGCGGCTGGCGGACGGCGACGGTGCGGGAGGTCGACCGGCCCACGCCGCGCACCGTCCGGCTGCGGCTGGAGGTGCCCGACCGGGTCGACCACCTGCCCGGCCAGCACTACGTCGTCCGGCTGACCGCCGAGGACGGCTACCGCGCGCAGCGCTCCTACTCGCTGGCCTCGGCGCCGTCGGACCCGCTCGTCGAGCTGCTCGTCGAGCGGCTGGACGACGGCGAGGTGTCCACGTACCTGGCCGACGTCGTCGAGCCCGGCGACGTCCTCGAGGTCCGCGGGCCGATCGGCGGCTGGTTCGTGTGGGAGGGCGACACCCCGGCGCTGCTCGTGGGCGGCGGCACCGGCGTCGTCCCGTTCGTCTCCATGGTGCGCACCGCCCGGGAGGCCGGCCGGCTGGACCTGCTGCGGGTGGCGGTCTCCACCCGCACGCTGGCCGCGCTGCCCTACGCCGCAGAGCTGCGGGAGGCCGGCGCGCTCGTCGTCACCACCCGGGAGCCCTCGGGCATCCGCCCGGCGGGCCGGCTCACCGGGCCGGACCTGGTGCCGCTGTGGGAACCGGGGCAGGACGTCTACGTCTGCGGGTCCACGCCGTTCGCCGAGGCAGCCACCCGGCTGCTGGAGGGGCTCGGCGTGCCGGCGCCGTCCATCCGGGTGGAGCGGTTCGGGCCCAGCGGCGGACCGGGCTGACCTGCGGCAGGCTGCCCGCATGACGACGACCGCTCCCTCCCCGTCCCCGGCCGCCGCCACCGCGCTGGACCCGGCCCTCGTCGCCCGGCTGGCCGGGCTGGTGACCGCCGCGCCCGGCCGCCCGACCCAGGCCTCGACCGCGCCGTTCGACGGCAGCGTCGTGGGGGAGGTGCCCACCTGCACCGCCGAGGACGTGCAGGAGGCGCAGCGCCGGGCCCGGGCCGCCCAGCGGGAGTGGGCGGCCCGGCCGCTGGCCGAGCGGTGCGCGGTGATGCTGCGCTACCACGACCTGGTGCTCGAGCGGCAGCGCGAGATCCTCGACGTCGCCCAGACCGAGACCGGCAAGGCGCGGGTGAGCGCGTTCGAGGAGCTCGCCGACGTCGCCATGACCGCGCGGTACTACGCGCACACCGCCGCCCGGCACCTGCGCCCCACCCGCCGGCAGGGCGCGCTGCCCGGGCTGACCAAGGCCGTCGAGCACCACCACGCCAAGGGCCTGGTCGGGGTGATCAGCCCCTGGAACTACCCGCTCACCCTCGCCGTCTCCGACGCCGTCCCGGCGCTTCTGGCCGGCAACGGCATCGTGCTCAAGCCCGACGCGCAGACGCCGTTCACCGCGCTGATCGCCGTCGAGCTGATGATCGAGGCCGGCCTGCCGCGCGACCTGTTCCAGGTGGTCACCGGCCGCGGGCGCGACCTCGGGACGCCGCTGATCGAGGGCGTGGACTACCTGATGTTCACCGGCTCCACGGCCACCGGCCGGGTGGTGGCCGAGCAGTGCGCCCGCCGGCTGATCGGCTTCTCGGCCGAGCTGGGCGGCAAGAACCCGATGCTCGTGCTGGCCGACGCCGACCTCGACAGGACCGTCGAGGGCGCGGTGCGGGCCTGCTTCTCCAACTCCGGCCAGCTGTGCATCAGCGTCGAGCGGATGTACGTCGAGGACGCCGTCTACGACCGGTTCGTGCCCGCCTTCGTCGAGCGGGTGCGGCGGATGCGGCTGGCCGCCGGGCTGACGTGGGACGCCGAGATGGGGTCGCTGGTCAGCCAGGACCAGTTCGACGTCGTGACCTCGCACGTCGACGACGCCGTCGCCAAGGGCGCCCGGGTGCTGGCCGGCGGCCGGGCCCGCCCCGACCTCGGGCCGCTGTTCTACGAGCCGACCGTGCTCGAGGGCGTCACCGACGAGATGGTGCTCGCCCGCGACGAGACCTTCGGCCCGGTGGTCGCCGTCGCCCGCGTGCGGGACGCCGACGAGGCGGTCGAGCGGGCCAACGACACCTGCTACGGCCTGAACGCCAGCGTCTGGTCGACCCCGCGCCGCGGCGCCGAGCTGGCCACCCGCATCCAGGCCGGCACGGTCAACGTGAACGAGGCCTACGCCGCGGCCTGGGCCAGCCACGACGCCCCGATGGGCGGCATGAAGGACTCCGGCGTCGGCCGCCGGCACGGGCGCGAGGGGATCCTCAAGTACACCGAGAGCCAGACCGTCGCCGTCCAGCGCGGGCTGCCGGTCGGGCCGCTGCCGGGCCTGCCGCTGGAGCGCTACGCCTCGGTGATGACCGCCGGGCTCAAGGCGCTCAAGCGCATGCCGTTCATCCGCTGAGCGGGTCAGCCGGGCAGGCCGGCCGCCCGGCGCAGCTCGGCCTTCCGCCCGGCCGGCAGCACCCGCCAGTCCAGGTCGAGCAGGGCGCCCTCCAGGGCCCACAGGAACACGGTGCTCAACCGGGGCGTGCCGGCGTCGGCCAGCCGCCGGTAGGCCTCGGCGGCGCCGACCTCGTCGAGATCCTCCGGGGTGCGGATGCCCACGCGGGCCAGCGCCGCCTCGCTGGCCGCCCCGAGGTTGCGCAGGTCGCGCAGGCGGCGCGGCGCGGGGTCAGCGGGCACGGGAGGTCCCTCGGCAGGTCACCCGCCCAGCCTGGCGCCCGGCCCCGGCCGCCGTCCAGGGACGGCCGGTGCGGAGCCGCCGCGCCGCGCTCGTCATGATCGGGGGCATGCGACACCGCGAGGTCACCGCGTCCGCGACCGTCGACGCGGAGCTCCGCGCGGCCCTGCTGACCTGCTGGACCGACGTCACGAACGCCGGCGGCGCGGTCGGCTTCGTCGCCCCGGTGACCGCCGCGGAGGTCGCGCCCGTGCTCGACGCGCTGATCGAGCGGGTGCACTCCGGGCAGCAGGTGCTCTGCCTGCTGCGGGTGGACGGCGCGCTGGCCGGGTTCGCCGCGCTCGCGATGTCGGCCAGCCCGCTGCGCCGGCACTGGGCCACCGTGCTGCGCGTGCAGGTGCACCCCGCCCGCCAAGGCGAGGGTCTGGGCCGGGTGCTCATGGAGGGCGTGCACGCGATCGCCCGCGACCGCGGCCTGGAGTTCCTGCACCTGACCGTGCGCAGCGGCTACGGCCTCGAGGGCTTCTACGAGCGGCTCGGCTACCGGGTGTTCGGCCGGATGGCCGGCGCGATCCGGCTGGCCCCCGGCGACGACCGCGACGAGGTGCACCTGACCTGCCGGCTGTGAGGCGGCCACGGGTGGACGGTCGCGGGCGCGGGTAGGCCGCGCCCCGGCACCCGCCGCAGCAGCCGGCCCGGGGTGCCTCGTCGAGGAGGAACTGTGGCCGACACCGCACGCGAGGAGCTGGGAGCCACCGACGCCCCGGCCGAGGACCAGGTCACCCAGGCGTTCGACATGATCGTCCAGGAGGGTGCGCAGCGGCTGCACCGCACCTGGCGGGAGGTGCTCACCACCGGGCTGGCCGGGGGCCTGGAGGTCGCCGTGGGCGTCCTCGCCATGCTGGCCGTCTACGCCGAGACCGGCAGCCACCTGCTGGCCGGCCTGGCGTTCTCCATCGGCTTCATCGCCCTGCTGCTGGCCCGCAGCGAGCTGTTCACCGAGGGCTTCCTCGTGCCCGTGACCGCCGTCGTGGCGGCGCGGGCCGGCGTGGGCCAGCTGGCCAAGCTGTGGACCGGCACGCTCGTGGCCAACCTCGTCGGGGGCTGGCTGGTCATGTGGGTGATCGTGCACGCGCTGCCGGAGGTGGGGGCCACCGCCGTCGAGTCCGGACGGGCGTTCGTCGAGGCGCCGCTGGACCTGCAGTCGGTCTGCCTGGCCTTCCTCGCCGGCGCCGCCATCACCCTCATGACGCGGATGCAGCACGGCACCGAGTCCGACCCGGCGAAGATCGTCGCCGCGGTGGCCGGGGCGTTCGTGCTGGCCGGCCTCCAGCTGTTCCACTCGATCCTCGACTCGCTGGTCATCTTCGGCGGCATCCACGCCGGGGCGGACTACGGCTACGGCGACTGGCTGGCCTGGTTCTGGTACACGACGCTGCTGAACATGGCCGGCGGGCTGCTGGTGGTCACCTTCCTGCGGCTGCTGCGCAGCAAGGAGCTGCTCCAGCGGGAGCGGGCGCAGGCGCACGCGGGGTCCTGACCGCCGCGCCTTCCCCGGCGCAGCCGCCGGGGTCGCCATGCTGGCGCCCGTGATCGAGCTGGCCGGGCTGACCAAGGTCTACCGCGACCGCGTCGCGGTCGACGGGCTCACCGTCACGATCCGCCCGGGCCGGGTCACCGGCTTCCTCGGCCCGAACGGCTCCGGCAAGACGACGACGATGCGCTGCGTGCTCGGGCTGACCCGGCCCACCGCGGGCACGGCCACGGTGCTCGGCCGGCCCTACCGGGAGCTGGACCGGCCGCTGCGCCGGGTGGGGGCGCTGGTCGACCCGCGCGCCCGCCATCCCGGCCGGACGGCGCACGCCCACCTCACCGCGCTGGCGCAGAGCAACGGCCTGCCCCGCGCGCGGGTCGACGAGGTGGTGGAGCTGGTCGGGCTCGGCTCGGTGGCCTCCGACCGGGTGCGCGGGTTCTCCCTCGGCATGGGCCAGCGCCTGGGCATCGCCGCGGCCCTGCTCGGGGACCCCGAGGTGCTGCTGCTCGACGAGCCGGTCAACGGGCTGGACCCCGAGGGCATCCGGTGGGTGCGCGAGCTGCTGCGCGACCTGGCGGGGGAGGGGCGCACGGTGCTGGTCTCCAGCCACCTGATGAGCGAGATGGAGGACACCGCCGACCACCTCGTCGTGCTGGGCCGGGGCCGGCTGCTGGCCGACGTGCCGATGGCCGAGCTGCTCGGCGCGCACGCCGCCGTCCGGGTGCGCAGCCCGCGGGCGCCGCTGCTGGCCGCGGCGCTGCGCCGGGCCGGTGCGGCCGTCGCGCTCGAACCGGACGGCGCGCTCCGGGTCGAGGGGATGGCCGCGGCCGGCGTCGGCGACGTCGCCTTCGCCGCGGGCGTGCCGGTGCACGAGCTGGCGCCGGTGCACGCCTCGCTGGAGGCCGCCTACCTCGCGCTCACCGGTGGCGAGGTCGAGTACCGGGCGGGGCTGCCGTGAGCACCGGCCTGCTCGCCGCGGAGTGGACCCGGCTGCGCTCGCTGCGCTCCACCTGGTGGTGCACCGCGGTCTACCTGGGCGTGGTCGGCGGCTTCGGCTTCCTGGCCGCGGCCACCACGCCGTCCAGCCCGCGGGCCGACGTCGCGGTGTCGGTCGCGCTGACCGGCTTCGGCTTCGGCCAGCTGGTGCTCGTCGTCCTCGGGGTGCTGGTGGTCAGCACCGAGTTCGCCAGCGGCAGCGTGCTGTCCTCGCTGGTCGCGGTGCCCCGGCGGACGTCCTGGCTGGCGGCCAAGACCGCCGTGGTCACCGGGTGGGCGGTCCTGCTGACCGCCGTGCTCGCCGTGGCCTGCGCGCTGGCCGCGCGCACGCTGACCGCCGTGCCCGGCGGGGTGCCGCTCACCGACCCCGCGGTGCTGCGGTCGCTCGGTCTGCAGGTCGCCGGGGCGGCGCTGGTCACCGTGCTCGGCGTCGGCCTCGGCGCGGTGCTCCGGTCGACCGCCGGCGGCGTGGGCCTGGGGACGGCGCTGGTCTTCGTCCTGCCGCCGGCGATGGCGCTGGCCGGCGGCCGGGTGGCCGAGCGGATCTCGCAGGCGCTGCCGGCGCTGCGCGTGGGGGAGGACGCGTTCCTCGCCGTCGCGACCGGCTGGCCGGTCGGGCTGGCCGTCGCGGCCACCTGGGCGCTGGCCGCCTGGGCGGTCGGCGCGGTGCTGCTGGAGCGCCGCGACGTCTGAGAGCATCCCGGTCCCCTCGCCGACAGGAGCCGCCCGTGTCCGCACCCGCCACCGTCGAGGAGTACCTGGCCGCGCTGCCGCCGGAGGCGCGGGCGGTGCTGGAGGAGGTCCGCGCGGCCGTGCTGCGCGGGATGCCCGGCGCCACGGAGACCATCCGCTACGGCATGCCGGCCGCGATGCTGGCCGACCGGTACGGCCTGCACTTCGCCGCGTGGAAGAAGCACGCCGCGCTCTACCCCGTCCCGCCGCTCGACGGGGAGCTCGAGGCCGAGGTGGCGCCGCTGCGCTCGGGCAAGGACGCCGTGCACCTGCGCTACGGGCGGCCGGTGCCGGCCGACCTGGTGGAGCGGGTGGCCCGGCGGATCGCCGAGAGGTAGCGCCGGGAGGCCACGGCCTGCAGCACCCGGCTGGCCGGCGCGACCAGCCGGGCCGCGGGGGAGGCCAGCCGGTAGAAGACCCGGAGGGTGAAGAGGACGTCGCCGTCCGGCGTCAGCCGCACGACGAACGACTCCTCGCCGCTCTCCGGGTGGCCGGGCAGGGTGCCGTAGGCGAAGCCGCGCTCGTCGCCCTCGGCCTGGGCCCACACCACCCGGCACGGGATGTCGTAGCCGAGGGGGAACAGCCCGGCGGTGAGGACGACGACCGTCCCCTCCCGGGTGGCCGGCCCGTCGGCGCGCACCCGCAGCCCGCAGCTGCGCTGGGCGGCCCAGCCGAACACCGCCGCGGCGGCCGCCTCGTGGTCGGCCGCGCCCCGGCCGACCACCACCGACCGCTCCGCGGTCGTGTACCCCGCCGGCAGGACGGCGTCGCGCGTGGCGCCCACCTCCGCGTAGGTGAACGGCGCACCCGCCCAGGCCGCCGGCGGCCGGCTGCGGAACAGACCCATGCGCCGAGTCTGCCTGCGCCGGCGCGGGCGCACCGCGTAGGTTGACCGGCACTGTGCTGCCCGCCGTCACCGCCACCCGCTACGTCACCCCGCTGCGCGAGGGTGGCTCGCTGCCGGGGCTCATGGAGGCCGACGACCTCGGCACCTACGTGGTGAAGTGGCGGGCGGCCGGCCAGGGCGTGCGGGTGCTGGTCGCCGAGGTCGTCTGCGGCGAGCTGGCCCGCGCGCTGGCGCTGCCGGTGCCGGCCCTGGTCACCGTGGACGTCGCCGCCGAGCTCGCGGTGGGGGAGCCCGACCACGAGGTGCAGGAGCTGCTGCAGCGCTCGGCGGGCCGCAACCTGGGCCTGGACTACCTGCCCGGGGCGCTGGACTTCGAGGCCGGCGCGGACGGCGTGGACCCCGAGCTGGCCGGGCGGGTGCTCTGGTTCGACGCGCTGATCGGCAACGTCGACCGCTCCTGGCGCAACCCCAACATGCTGTTCTGGCACGGCCGGCTGCAGCTGATCGACCACGGTGCCGCGCTGACCTTCCACCACTCGTGGGCCGGGGCGCCGGCCGCGGTGCGCCGTCCGTACGACGCGAGCCAGCACGCGCTGGTCGAGTGCGATCCGCGGGTGGCCGACGCCGACACGGCGCTCGTCCCGCGGGTCACCCGCGAGCTGCTGGAGTCGGTGCTCGCCCAGGTGCCCGACGAGTGGCTGGAGGGCCCCGAGCCCGACGAGCCGCCGGACGCCGTCCGCCGCCGGTACGTCGACCAGCTGCTGGCCCGGCTGGCCGCGCGTGACGCCTGGCTGCCCGGGGTGGTCGCCGCCGCGGCCGCCGGGGGCGGCGGGCGCCGGGCGCCGAAGGTCGGCCAGAACCGCCCGGCGTGGCTGGGCCCGCCGCCGCCCGAGGGCGTGACGCAGCGGTGAGGGAGACCTTCGAGTACGCCGTCCTGCGGGTGGTGCCGCGCATCGAGCGCGGGGAGTCGCTGAACGCCGGCGTCCTCGTCTACTGCCGGCAGCGCGACTACCTCGGCTCCCGGGTGCACCTCGACGCCGACCGGCTGCGCGCCCTGGACCCGACCGCGGATGCCGCGGCCATCGAGCGCGCGCTGCAGGCCGCGGCCGACGTCTGCTCGGCCGCGCCCGTCGCGGGCGCGGCCGGCCGCGAGGCGCTGGGCTCGCGGTTCCGCTGGCTGACCGCGCCGCGCAGCACGGTCGTGCAGCCCGGGCCGGTGCACACCGGCCTCACCGAGGACCCGGATGCCGAGGCCGACCGGCTGCTGCGGCTGCTGGTGCTGCCGGTCAGCGAGTAGCCCGGTCGGCGAGTGGTTCAGCCGGGCAGCAGCGCGTCGATCCGCCGGGCCAGCTCCAGGTCCAGCTCGCTCACCCCGCCGGCGGAGTGGCTGACCAGCGTCAGGTGCAGGGTGCGCCAGCGCAGGTCGACGTCGGGGTGGTGGTCCATCTGCTCGGCGACGAAGCCGATCCGCACGATCGCGGCCACGGCGTCGGCGAACGACGGCAGCTCGACGGTGCGGCGCAGCCCGCCGCCGTCGCCGGACCACAGCGGCAGCCCGGGCAGGGCGGCCGCCAGCTCGTCGTCGGTCAGGCGCGGCGGGCGTGGCACGGGTGGATCTCCCCTTCCGCGTCGGCGGCCTCGTCCGGGGACCCGCGGCGCGCGCAGCGCGTCGTGGGCAGGACGAGGTCCTTCCTCAGAGGTGCAGGCCGCACTCGGTCTTGCCGCGCCCGGCCCAGCGCCCGGCACGCGGGTCCTCGCCCGGGGCGACCGGGCGGGTGCACGGCGCGCAGCCGATCGACGCGTAGCCGATCTCGGCCAGCGGGTTCACCGGCACCTGGTGCTCGGCGATGTAGGCGTCGACGTCGTCCTGCGTCCAGGCCGCCAGCGGGTTGACCTTCACCATGCCCCGCTTGGCGTCCCAGTCGACGATCTTCGTGCCCGCCCGGGTGGGCGACTCGTCGCGGCGCACGCCCGAGCCCCACGCGGCGTAGCCGGCCAGCGCCTGCGCCAGCGGCTGCACCTTGCGCAGCGAGCAGCACAGGTCGGGGTCGCGCTGGTGCAGCTCGGGGCCGTGCTCGGCGTCCTGCTCCGCGACGGTCTGCGGCGGGGTGACGTTGACCAGCGTGATCGGCAGGACGCCGCTGATCCAGTCACGGGTGCCGATGGTCTCGGCGAAGTGGTACCCGGTGTCGAGGAAGACCACGTGCACGCCGGGGACGGCGCGCGAGGCCAGGTGCGACAGCAGCCCGTCGGCCATGGACGACGTGACGGCGAAGTCGTCGCCGAAGGTCTCCCCGGCCCAGCGCAGCACGGCCAGCGCCTGCTCGACCGGGTCGGTGATGCCCTCGAACCGGGCGTCGGCCGCTGCGGCCAGCTCCGGGGTCGCCAGCTCGGGGGTGGGCCGGATCGCGGTCGTCATGGGTGCTGCACTCCTGTTCCGGTCAGCCGGACGGTGAAGGTCCGCAGGCACGCGGCACAGTGCCACTCGCCGGCGTCCCCGTGCGGGGTCAGTTCCTCGTCCCCGCAGTACGGGCAGTGGAACACCGGCAGCTGCCGGGTCCTTCCCGTCGGCTGGTCGTCGTCCACGTCAGAGCAGCCAGTCTTCCTCGGCCCGCGCCACGTACGCGGCGAAGCTCTCGCCGTCGGTGCGCCGCTCGAGGTAGCCGCGCAGCACCCGCTCGCAGTAGTCCGCGGTCTCGGCCTTGGTCACCTTGTGACCGCGGAACTTGCGGCCGAAGGTCGCCTCGACGCCGAGGTGGCCGCCCAGGTGCACCTGGAAGCCCTCGACCATCTCGCCGCTGTCGTCCTTGACCATCGACCCCTTGAAGCCGATGTCGGCGGTCTGGAACCGGGCGCAGCTGTTGGGGCAGCCGTTGACGTTGATCCCGATCGGGGTGTCGAAGTCCGGCAGCCGCTTCTCCAGCTCGGCGTAGAGGTCCTGCGCGTGCTGCTTGGTCTCGACGATCGCCAGCTTGCAGAACTCCAGGCCCGTGCAGGCCATCGTGCCGCGGCGGAAGGCGCTCGGGCGGACCTGCAGGTCGTGCTCGGCCAGCGCCTCGACGAGCGCCTCGACCTTCTCGTCCGGCACGTCGAGGATGACCAGCTTCTGCTGGGTCGTCGTCCGGATGCGGCCCTCGCCGTACTCGTCGGCGAGGTCGGCGATGTGGGTCAGCAGCGTGCCGGTGATGCGGCCGGTGCGCAGGGCGAAGCCGACGGCGTTGCGGCCGTCCTTCTGCTTGGCGACGCCCACGTGGTCGCGCTGGTCGTGCTTGGCCGGCGCGGGGGCGGGGCCGTCGGGCAGCGCCGCGTGCAGGTACTCGTCCTGCAGCACCTGGCGGAACTTCTCCGGGCCCCAGTCGGCCATGAGGAACTTGATGCGGGCGCGGTTGCGCTGCCGGCGGTAGCCGTAATCGCGGAAGATCGCGGTGCAGGCGGCCCAGACCTCGGTCACCTGGTCGGGACGGACGAAGACGCCGATCCGCCGGCCGAACATCGGGTTGGTGGACAGCCCGCCGCCGACCCACAGGTCGTAGCCGGCCTCGCCGGCCTCGTTCCGCACGCCCACGAAGGCGACGTCGTCGATCTCGGGCTCGGTGCAGTGGTCGACGCAGCCGGACATCGACGTCTTCCACTTGCGCGGCAGGTTGCTGAACTCGGGGTTGCCGACGTACTTGGCGACGGTCTCGGCGATGACGTCGGTGGCGTCGATGACCTCGTCCTCGAGGATGCCGGCCAGCGGGCAGCCGAGCATGACGCGCGGCACGTCGCCGCAGGCCTCCATGGTGGACAGGCCGACCGACTCCAGGCGCCGCCAGATCTCGGGGACGTCCTCGATGCGGATCCAGTGGTACTGCACGTTCTGCCGGTCGGTGACGTCGGCGACGTCGCGGCCGAACTCGGTGCTGATCCCGCCGAGCACGCGGAGCGCGTCGCTGGTCAGCTGCCCGCCGTCGATACGGGCCCGCATCATGAAGTAGGAGTCCTCGAGCTCCTCCGGCTCCAGCACGGCGGTCTTGCCGCCCGGGATGCCCGGGGCGCGCTGGGTGTAGAGGCCCATCCACCGCATCCGGCCGCGCAGGTCGCCCGGGTCGATGCTGTCGAAGCCGCTCTTCGAGTAGATGTCGAGGATCCGCTGACGCACCTCGAGGCCGTCGGAGTCCTTCTTCATCCGCTCGTTGGGGTTGAGCGGCTCGCGGTAGCCCAGCGCCCACTGGCCCTGGCCGCGCTGCATCGTGTCGCGACGCTGTGGCCGGTTGCTGGTGCGGGAGGGGGTGCTCACGGCGGGTCGTCCTTACTGCGCCGTCCGCCCGGGCAGCGGCCAGGACGGTGGTGGGCGCCGTTCGATCGGAGGGCGCAGCGGATGCTGCGCGAGGGGATCGGAGGTCAGCGCGCGAGGCGACAGACCGCGCTGCTGACCAGCGCGAGATCGATGTGACGGCGCGCGACGAGGAACAGGCCGCGGTCGGTCACGCCCCCGATGGTCCCACATCCCCGCCGTTCCCCGGCGGGGCGCTCAGCGAGCGGGGGTGGTGACCTCGTCCATGGCGGCGCGGATGCGTGCCACGGACTCCTCCAGCGGGGTCACCGACGTGTCGATGACCAGCTCCGGCGCCACCGGCGGCTCGTACGGGTCGTCGATGCCGGTGAAGCCGGGGATCTCCCCGGCCCGAGCCCGGGCGTAGAGCCCCTTCACGTCGCGGCCCTCGCACACCTCGAGCGGGGTGGACAGGTGCACCAGCACGAACCGGCCGTGCCGCTCGACCAGGGCGCGGGCCTCCTCACGGGCGGCCTCGTAGGGCGCGATCGCGGCGACGACGACGGTGCCGCCGTGCCTGACCACCTCGCCGGCGACGAAGCCGATCCGGCGGATGTTGAGGTCGCGGTGCTCGCGGGAGAAGGAGAGCTCGCTGGACAGGTGGGTGCGCACGACGTCGCCGTCCAGCACCGTCACCGGGCGGCCGTCGGCCTCCAGGGAGGCGACCAGGGCGTCGGCGATCGTGGACTTCCCGGCGCCGGACAGCCCGGTCAGGAAGACGGTGACACCGGCGCGCTGCGGAGCGGACATGCCGGCCAGTGTCGCCCAGCGGGTCGGGCGGTCAGTCGGCCGGGGGCTCGCTGAACGAGCGCCAGGCGTCCTCGACCGCGGCCAGCTCGGCCACCTCGGCGGGCAGCTTGCCCGCGACGACGTCGGCCAGCGACACCTCCTCGAGCACCCGGCGGTAGGCCGCGCGGGCGGCGACCCACACGCCGGCCAGCGGCTCGGCGGTGCCGGGGTAGCGCACGTCCTCGGGGCGCTGCCCGTGCACCTCGGCGAGGAAGCCCTGCTCGACCCGCATGACGCGGGCGATCGAGATCTCCGCCGGCGGCAGCGCCAGCCGGTAGCCGCCCTCGCGGCCGCGCTGGCTGGTGACCAGCCGGGCGTGCTGCAGGTCGCCGAGGATCGACTGCAGGAAGCGCGAGGGGATCCCCTGGGCGGTGGCGATGCGGTCGCAGGTGAGCGCGCCGGGCGCGGCCGCGGCCAGCTCCACGGCGGCGCGGACGGCGTAGTCGACCCGGGCGGTGATGCGCACGACAGCCATCCTGCCCTGTCTGTCACTGTGGGTCCGTGTTCCAGCTGCGATTCACCACCGTGGTGGAGGCGCCGCTGACCGTGGCGTTCGACGTCGCCCGTGCCCTCGGGCGTCCCTGGGGGACGCCGCTGGAGGAGGTCGTGTCGCTGCGGCCCTACCGGGACGTGTACGCCGCGGCCCTGGGCCGGGGCTGGGTCACGCACTCCCGGCGCTTCTCCGCCACGGGTGCCGGCACGCTGGTCGACGAGCAGGTGGACTGGGAGACCGGGCTGCCCCGCCCGCTGCGGGGCGCGGTGGACCAGCTGGTGCTGCGCCGGCGGATCGTCCGCGCCATGCAGGCGCACCTCGACGCCTACGCCGCCGCGGCCGCCCGGCGGTCGCTGGAGGTGGTGCAGGTGGTCGGCGCCGCGCTGGTCGACGGCGACCGCGTGCTGGTCGCCCAGCGCGGGGACGGCCCCTACGCCGGCTGCTGGGAGTTCCCCGGCGGCAAGGTCGAACCGGGGGAGGCCGACCTGGCGGCCCTGGTGCGCGAGTGCCGCGAGGAGATGGGCGTCGAGATCGCGCCGCAGGCCTTCCTCGGCGAGGTCCCGCTGGACGGCGTCGTGGGGGGCGGGGCGCCGGGGGCGTCGACCCTGCGGGTCTGGTGGGCGCGGATCGCCGCCGGCCATCCGCAGCCGCACGAGCACTCCGAGCTGCGGTGGGCGCGGGCCGGGGAGCTCGACGAGCTGGACTGGATCCCGGCCGACCGGCCGCTGCTGCCCGCCGTCCGGGAGCTGCTCGGCCGGGTCTGACGGGCCTACCCCGACCGGGTGGATCACCGGAGCCGCGCCGCCCGGCCCCGACGCCGCCCCGGGGTGCGTCCCGCGGGGACGCCGCGGCACCCGACCGTGTCCGCGGCTCCGGTCCGGCCGGTTCACCGTCACGGTGGGTGACGGGCAGTCCCCCGGACACGACTCCGGACGCCGTCCCGAGGGGAGCGGCGTCCGGAGAGACGTGTGCCGGCCGCGGCCGGCGGACCTGCTACTTGAAGACGTCCTTGACCTTCTCGCCGGCCTGCTTGAGGTTGCCGGCCGCCTGGTCCTTCTGGCCCTCGGCCTTCAGGTCGCGGTCGTCCGTCGCGTCGCCGACAGCCTCCTTGCCCTGGCCGGTCAGCTCCTGGGCCTTGTTCGACAGCTTGTCCATGCCACTCATCTCGGGCTCCTCTCGTCGGTTCTCCGTCCGCACCGGTACCCATGGGGTCCGGAGACGAACCCGGGAGCCCCCGCCGCGTTCACCCGGTCGGGCGAACGCGGCCGACCGCGGTGACCGGTCCCCGACGGCGGCTGCCGTCCCGCTGTGTGAGATCGTGAGCCAAGGTCACAAATGGATGACGGCGGTGGCGAGGCCCCCGAGGCCCTCCTAGCGTTGCCGGTCGTACACGGACGGTTTCGAATCCGTTCGGTGCGCGTCCTCCGATGACCGCCAGCGGCCGCGGGTTCCGTGCCTGCCGCTGGTCGACAGTTCCGTTCCCCTCTGCGGGACGAGAGAGGCTCTGCACGTGATCCTGAAGAAGCGCCACGGTGCGCTCGTCGCGACGGCACTCGCCGGCGTGCTGGTCCTGACCGCCTGCGGCGGCGGCGGGGACGACGGGAACGGCGGTTCCGCCGAGGGCGGCACCGGCGGCACCTACAGCATGTACATCGGCGAGCCGGAGAACCCGCTCGTGCCGGGCAACACCACCGAGGACCAGGGCAACCAGGTCATCCACTCGCTGTGGACCGGTCTGATCGAGTACGGCGACGACGGCGGCATCCAGTACACCGGTGTCGCGGAGTCGATCGAGACCGAGGACAACATCACCTGGACGGTGACCCTCAAGGACGGCTGGACGTTCCACGACGGCACGGCGGTGGACGCCGAGTCCTTCGTCGACGCCTGGAACTACACCGCCTACAGCCCCAACGCCTTCAGCGGCTCCAGCTTCTTCGCCAACATCGAGGGCTACGACGACCTCCAGGCCCCGACGGACGACGCCGGTGAGATCACCGGTGAGCCGGCGGCGCAGGAGATGAGCGGCCTGCAGGTCGTCGACGACCGCACCTTCACCGTGACCCTGACCGGGCCCTTCGCCCAGTTCCCGGTGACGGTCGGCTACACCGTCTTCTACCCGCTGCCCGACGCGTTCTTCGAGGACCCCGAGGGCTTTGGCACGCAGCCGATCGGCAACGGCCCGTTCCAGGCGGAGGAGGAGTACGAGCCGGGCATCGGCTTCACCCTCACCCGCTACGACGACTACGCCGGTGAGAACCCCGCGCAGGCCGACTCGCTCGAGTACCGGGTCTACGCCGACGTGAACACCGCCTACACCGACGCGCAGGGCGGCACGCTCGACATCGTCCGGCGCATCCCGGCCGACGCCGCGGCGACCGCGCAGGACGAGTTCGGCGACCGCTACATCGAGACCGAGTCCGCCTCGTTCGACTTCCTGCGGCTGCCGCTCTACGACGAGCGCTACGCCGACCCGCGCGTGCGCCAGGCCCTGTCGCTGGCCATCGACCGCGAGTCGATCAGCGAGGCGATCTTCGGTGGCACCCGTGAGCCGGCCGACTCGTTCATCCCGCCGACCATCCCGGGCTACCGGGAGGGTGCCTGCACCTACTGCGAGTTCGACCCCGACCAGGCCAACCAGCTGCTCGACGAGGCCGGCTTCGACCGCGGCCAGCCGATCGAGCTGTGGTTCAACGCCGGTGGCTCGCACGAGGCCTGGATGCAGGCCGTGGGCAACCAGCTGCGGGACAACCTGGGTGTCGAGTACGTCCTGCGGGGCGACCTGCAGCAGGCCCAGTACCTGCCGCTGGCCAGCGAGCAGGGCATGACCGGCCCGTTCCGCCAGGGCTGGGGCATGGACTACCCGAGCCCGCAGAACTTCCTCGAGCCCCTGCACAGCACGACGTCCTTCCCGCCGGGCTCCAACTACTCGTTCTACTCGAACCCCGAGTTCGACGAGCTGGTCACGCAGGGCAACCAGGCGGCCACCGAGGACGAGGCCATCGAGTTCTACAACCAGGCCGAGGACGTCCTCGCCGAGGACATGCCCCTCATCCCGATGTTCTTCCGGGTCGAGCAGACCGTGACCTCGGAGAACGTCAGCAACGTCAAGGTCGACATCTTCGGCCGGGTCGACACCGCGGCCGTGACCGTCAACTGACCCCGCGTCGACCGACGTAGCCCGCGACCGCCGGGGACCCCTGTCCGACGGGCAGGGATCCCCGGCGGTCCGCTGTGCGGGCCCGCATCATGGACGACATGCGACCCGGCTCCGCGCCGAGCCGCGTGTCCTGACCGAGGAGGGACATGGGCCGCTACATCGCGCGCCGCCTTCTGCTGACCGTCCCGGTCCTGCTGGGGGCGTCGTTCCTCATCTTCGCGATGGTGTACGCGCTGCCCGGCGACCCCATCGCCGCGCTGGCCGGCGACCGCAACGTCGCGCCGGCCGTCCTGGCCCAGCTCCGCGCGGACTACAACCTCAACGACCCGCTCTGGCTGCAGTACGTGAAGTACCTGGGTGACCTGCTGCAGGGCGACCTCGGCACCGACTTCCGCGGCCGGCCGGTGCTGGACACGATCAGCCAGCGGCTGCCGATCACCCTCCAGCTGGCCGTGGTCGCCGTCGGCTTCGAGATCGTGATCGGCGTCGTGGCCGGCGTGCTGGCCGGCATCCGCCGCAACGGCTTCTTCGACAACGTCGTCCTCGTCTCGACGACGCTGCTGGTCTCGATCCCGATCCTCGTGCTGGCCTTCGTGGCGCAGTTCGTCTTCGGCCTCAAGCTCGGCTGGTTCCCGACCTCGGGCCCCAGCGAGGGCTGGTACAGCTTCCTGCTGCCCGGCCTGGTGCTCGCCTCCGGCTCGCTGGCCTACGTGGCCCGGCTGACCCGGACCAGCATCGCCGAGAACATGCGCGCCGACTACGTGCGGACGGCGCGGGCCAAGGGCCTGCCCCGGCGGACGGTCATCGTGCGGCACACGCTGCGCAACAGCCTGATCCCGGTGGTGACCTTCATCGGCGCCGACATCGGCTCGCTCATGGGCGGCGCCATCGTCACCGAGACGGTGTTCAACCTGCCCGGCATCGGCCGCGCGGTGTTCGACTCCATCAGCGCCCAGGAGGGCGCCGTGGTGGTCGGCATCGTCACGCTGATGGTCTTCTTCTTCATCTTCTTCAACCTGGTCGTCGACGTGCTCTACGCCGTCCTCGACCCGAGGATCCGTTATGACTGACCAGCAGCAGCGGGACCTCCTCCACGACGAGGTCGAGGCCGGCACCACCACCGGCCTGGCCAGTCCGTCGGTGGACGTCACCAGCTCCCGGCAGAACAGCCTGTGGAGCGACGCCTGGGCGTCGCTGCGCCGCAACGTGCTCTTCTGGATCGGCGCCTTCCTGGCCGTGGTCTTCACGCTCATGGCGCTGTTCCCGTCGCTGTTCGCCCGCGGCCAGGACCCCCTCGCCTGCAGCCTGTCCAACTCGAAGGCCCCGCCGTCGGCCGAGCACTGGTTCGGCTTCGACCAGCAGGGCTGCGACTACCTGGCCAACGTCGTCTACGGCGCGCGGAACTCGCTGCTCATCGGCGTGCTCGGCGTCCTGGGCGTGCTGGTGCTCGGCGTCGTCGTCGGCAGCATCGCCGGGTACTACGGCAAGCTCGTGGACGGCGTCCTGTCGCGGGTGACCGACATCTTCTACGCGCTGCCGCTGGTCCTCGGCGCCGTCGTCCTCCTGCAGGTCGGCCCGTCCACCGACATCCCGATCATCAACACCCGGGGGCCGGGGGCGGTGGCCATCGCCCTGGCCCTGTTCGGCTGGATGACGGCGATGCGGCTGGTCCGCTCGCAGGTCATCGCGGTGAAGAGCTCCGACTACGTCGCCGCCGCACGGGCGATGGGGGCCTCCAACACCCGCATCCTGGTGCGGCACATCCTCCCGAACGCGGTCGCGCCGGTGCTGGTCTACGCGACGATCACCATCGGCGTGCTGATCGCCGCCGAGGCGACGCTGACCTACCTCGGCGTGGGCCTGCAGGTGCCGTCGATCTCCTGGGGGCTGCAGATCTCCCAGGGGCAGACGCTGCTGCGCACCGCGCCGCACCTGGTGCTCTTCCCGAGCCTGATCCTGACCCTGACGGTGATGGCCTTCGTCCTCATGGGCGACGCCCTCCGTGACGCCCTCGACCCGAGGCAGCGCGCATGACCCGATCCCAGCCCGCACCCACCGGCACGACCGTCCCCTCGGGGGCGCCGCTGCTGGAGGTCGACGACCTGCACGTGGAGTTCCGCCAGCGCTCCGGGGTGGTGCACGCCGTCAACGGCGTGAGCTACACCCTCGGTGAGGGGGAGACCCTCGCCATCCTCGGCGAGTCCGGCTCCGGCAAGTCGGTCTCGGCCCAGGCGATCATGGGCATCCTCGACTCGCCGCCGGCGGTCATCAGCGGCGGCGGGATCCGGTTCGAGGGCCGCGACCTGCTGTCGATGCCGGCCGAGGAGCAGCGGAAGGTCCGCGGCCCCGGCATCTCGATGATCTTCCAGGACGCCCTGTCCTCGCTGAACCCCGTGTACAGCGTGGGCTACCAGATCGGCGAGATGTTCCGCGCCCACCAGGGCATGTCGAAGAAGGACGCCCGCGCCCGGGCGATCGACCTGATGGACCGCGTCCGCATCCCGGCCGCGGCCCGGCGGGTCGACGACTACCCGCACCAGTTCTCCGGCGGCATGCGGCAGCGCGTGATGATCGCGATGGCGATCGCGCTCGACCCGCGGATCCTCATCGCCGACGAGCCGACGACGGCGCTCGACGTCACCGTGCAGGCGCAGGTCATGGACCTGCTGAAGGAACTGCAGCGGGAGACCGGGATGGGGCTCATCCTCATCACCCACGACCTGGGCGTGGTCAACGAGGTCGCCGACAACGTCGCCGTCATGTACGCCGGGCGGATCGTTGAGCGGGGCACCGTCGACGACGTGTTCACGCGGCCGGCCCACCCGTACACGGACGGCCTCATGAGCTCGGTGCCGCAGGTGGAGGCCAAGGGCGGCCGGCTGCAGCCGATCGTCGGCCAGCCGCCCAACCTCGCCGCCATCCCCAGCGGCTGTCCCTTCCACCCGCGCTGCTCCCGCCGCCGTCTCGGCGCGGCGGCCGCGCCCGGCCGCGAGTGCGCGACCGACGTCCCGCCGCTGCGGCTGGTCGTCCCGGGTCGCGAGGCGGCCTGCCACTACAGCGAGGAGGTGCTCGGTGTCTGACGACAGCGCCGGGAGCATCGCAGCGAGGAACGAGCGAGGAGCGGACCGGGGCGTGGAGTCGGACCGGACGGCGGTGTCTGACGACAGCGCCGGGAGCATCGCAGCGAGGAACGAGCGAGGAGCGGACCGGGGCGTGGAGTCCGACCGGACGGCGGTGTCCGGGTCGACGACCGGTGGCGCCCGCGGCGAGACGCTGCTCGAGGTGCGGGACCTGCAGAAGCACTTCCCGCTCACCCAGGGCGTCGTCTTCAAGCGCACGGTCGGCCACGTCCGCGCGGTCGACGGCGTGAACCTGACCCTGCGCCGCGGGGAGACCGTCGGCCTGGTCGGCGAGTCCGGCTGCGGCAAGTCGACGGTGTCCAAGCTGCTGGTCGCGCTGGAGAAGCCGACCGCCGGGGAGATCGTCTACAAGGGCCGCGACGTCACGAAGCTGTCGGGCAAGGCGCTCAAGGACTACCGGCGCGAGGTCCAGATCATCTTCCAGGACCCGTACGCCTCGCTGAACCCGCGGATGACCGTGGGCGACATCGTGGCCGAGGGCTGGGCGGTGCACGACGACGTCGCGCCGAAGAAGGGCCGGCTGCAGCGCACCCAGGAGCTGCTCGACCGCGTCGGTCTCAACCCCGACTACGTCAACCGCTATCCGCACCAGTTCTCCGGCGGCCAGCGGCAGCGCATCGGCATCGCCCGCGCGCTGGCGCTGCGGCCGGAGATCATCGTCTGCGACGAGCCGGTGTCGGCGCTCGACGTCTCGGTGCAGGCTCAGGTGGTGAACCTGCTCGAGGACCTGCAGGACGAGTTCGGGCTCTCCTACCTGTTCATCGCCCACGACCTGTCGGTGGTGCGGCACATCTCCGACCGGGTCGCGGTCATGTACCTCGGCAGCATCGTCGAGGAGGGCACCGACGAGCAGGTCTACACCTCGCCGGCCCACCCCTACACGCAGGCGCTTTTGTCGTCGGTGCCGCTGCACGAGCCGGCGCTGCGGGGCCAGAAGGACCGCATCCTGCTGCAGGGCGACGTCCCGAGCCCGGCCGACCCGCCCTCGGGCTGCCGGTTCCGCACCCGGTGCTGGAAGGCCCAGGACGTCTGCGCCGAGGAGGCGCCGGCGCTGGTCGACCGCGGGCAGGGGCACCCCTCGGCGTGCCACTTCGCCGAGGCGCGGACCGTCGTCCCGGTCGAGGGGGAGTAGCCCGGCGCTCGGAGGGCGCCTGCTCGCGGATGCGGCGGCCGGGGAGAATGGCCGACCGTGACCGCCGACCGCCGCCTGCTCCTGGTCCACGCCCACCCCGACGACGAGACGATCAACAACGGCGCCACGATGGCGCGCTACGTCGCGGAGGGCGCGCAGGTCACCCTGCTCACCTGCACCCTCGGCGAGGAGGGCGAGGTCCTCGTCCCGGAGCTGGCCCAGCTCGCACCGGAGGAGGCCGACCAGCTCGGTGGCTACCGGATCGGGGAGCTGGCCGCCGCCATGGCGGCCCTCGGGGTGACCGACTGGCGGTTCCTCGGCGGCGCCGGCCGGTACCGCGACTCCGGGATGATGGGCGTGCCGGCCAACGACAAGCCCCGCGCGTTCTGGAACGCCGACCTCGACGAGGCCGTCGGGCACGCGGTCGCCGTCGTCCGGGAGATCCGCCCGCAGGTCGTGGTCACCTACGACGAGAACGGCGGCTACGGCCACCCCGACCACATCCAGGCGCACCGGGTGGCGATGGCCGCCGTCGACGCCGCCGCCGACCCCGCCTACCGGCCGGACCTCGGCCGGCCGTGGTCGGTCGCGAAGGTCTACTGGTGCTGCGTGCCCCGCTCGGTGCTGCGGGAGGGCGCCGAGGCCATGGCCGCGCTCGGCGAGGAGTCGCCGTTCGCGTCGATGGGCGAGGTCGAGGACATCCCCTTCGGCGTCCCCGACGAGGTGGTCACCGCCGCGGTCGACGGCCGGCCGTACGCCGGGCGCAAGGACGCCGCGATGCGCGCGCACGCCACGCAGATCACCGTGGACGGCCCCTTCTTCGCCCTGTCGAACAACCTCGGCCAGGAGGTGCTGGGCGTCGAGTACTACCGCCTGGTGCGCGGCGAGCGGGGCCCGGCCGGCGACGCCCCCAACGGCTGGGAGGACGACCTGTTCGCCGGGCTGGACGGATGACGCTCCGGGTGCTCGGCGGCGCCGGGCTGGTCCTGGCCGCCGGGTGGCTGGCGCTGGTCGAGGTCCTCTGGCTGCCGCTGCGGATCGGCACGGTGCTCGTGCCCGTGTCGGTGGTGGCCGCCGCCGTCGGCAACCTGCTGCTGGTCACCCTCACCCACCGGGTGACCGGGTCACGGCTGGCCGCGGTGCTGCCGGCGCTGGTGTGGGCCGCGATCGCCGTGCTGGCCGCCCAGCGCCGCCCGGAGGGCGACCTGCTGCTCCCCGGCGGAGGCGCGCTGGGCACGCTGAACCTGGTGTTCCTGCTGGTGGGCGTGCTGGCCGCGGCCGTCGCCGTCGGCCGGGTGCTGGCCGCTCCGCCGCCGCGGAAGCCGGCCCCGGGTCAGGAGACCGCCGCGCGCCGGTAGTGGTAGCGGTGGTGCTCGACGAAGCCGGCCCGCCGGTAGAGCGCCCGAGCCGGCGCGTTCGACGACGTGACCTGCAGGTACACCCACCGGGCCCCCTGCTCGGCGCCCCACCGCGTCAGCGCCGCCATGACCGCGCGGGCCAGCCCGCGGCGGCGGTGCTCCTCGGCGACGGTCAGGGCGCTCACCCCCAGCCAGCCGTCGGTCACCACGCCCCGGGCGACGGCGGCCAGGGGAGCGGGCGCGGGGTCCAGCCGCACCGAGGCGAACGCCAGCACCTCGGCGTTGGTGAGGACGGCGGCCGCCGACGGCGGCAGCGCCGACCCCAGGTGCCGGTAGCCGGCCAGCCAGCCGTCGTCCGGGGCGGGGGAGAGGTCCACCGGGACGCCGTCGGCCGCGGGCGGGACGGCCAGCGGCGCGGTGAGCACCAGCGTGTCCTCGTCGCGCTCCCAGCCGGCGGCGGCGAACGCGGCGTCGGCCGCCCGCGCCTGCACGCCGGGCAGCATCGCGCACGGCCGCAGGCCGCGGTCGGCGTACCAGCGGGTCACCGCCGCGACGGCCTCCGGGAGGGGCCGGCCGGGGTCCCCGGCCACGAGCACGGAGTTGGCCCGGCCGGTGAAGCCGCCGCCGGCGCGCAGCGACCAGTCGCCCAGGGTCTCCTCCTCGTCGCCCCGCCAGCCGCGGGCGGCCAGCCGCTCCAGCTCCACGACGCCCAGCGGTGAGCGGCTCTGTCCCATGCTCCGATCCTCGGTGGCGGCGCCCGGGCTCCCCCGACCGGGGTGGCGGCGCCGACCG
This sequence comes from Blastococcus sp. SYSU D00820, assembly GCF_054050695.1. Lineage (NCBI taxonomy): Bacteria > Bacillati > Actinomycetota > Actinomycetes > Geodermatophilales > Geodermatophilaceae > Blastococcus > Blastococcus sp. SYSU D00820. The sequence continues at coordinate 60,107 of NZ_JBJGZW010000011.1, read as the reverse complement.
GTCGCGCTGCCCGCGGCGGCGGGCGGCATACTGACCGCGGACGATCGACCCTGGTCCGCGGGCCAGGTGTCCCCTGTACGCGCCTCGGAGGAAACCGCCGTGACCTACGTCATCACCCAAGCCTGCGTCGACGTCCTCGACAAGGCGTGCATCGACGAGTGCCCGGTGGACTGCATCTACGAGGGCGACCGGATGCTCTACATCCACCCCGACGAGTGCGTGGACTGCGGCGCCTGCGAGCCGGTCTGCCCGGTGGAGGCCATCTACTACGAGGACGACGTCCCGGACAAGTGGAAGGACTTCTACAACGCCAACGTGGAGTTCTTCTCCGACCTGGGCAGCCCGGGTGGCGCGGCCAAGACCGGCCGGGTGGGCAAGGACCACCCGCTGGTCGCGGCGCTGCCGCCGCAGGGCGAGGGTCACTGACGAGCACCACCCCGGGAGCGGCGCCCGCCCGGCTGCCCGACTTCCCCTGGGACTCGCTCACCGGGGCGCGGGCGCGGGCCGCGCAGCACCCCGGTGGGGTGGTCGACCTGTCCATCGGGACGCCGGTCGACGACACCCCGCCCGTGCTGCGCAGCGCGCTCGCCGAGGCGGGTGACGCCCCGGGCTACCCGACGGCGCTCGGCACGACGGCGTTGCGGCAGGCCGCCGCCGGATGGCTGGACCGCCGGCTGGGCGTGCGGGTCGCCGATCCCCTGGCCGCCGATCCCTCGGTGATCCCGACCGTCGGCTCCAAGGAGCTGGTGGCGCTGCTGCCCACGCTGCTGGGGCTGCGCAACGGCACGGTGGTCGTCCCCGAGGTCGCCTATCCGACCTACGAGGTCGGCGCGGTGCTGTCGGGCCTGGCGGTCCGCCGCACCGACGTGCCGCCGGAGGACGCCGCGGGCATCGAGCTGGTCTGGCTGAACTCGCCGGGCAACCCGCACGGCCGGGTGCTCACCGACGACCAGCTGCGCGCCTGGGTCACCTGGGGCCGCGCGCACGGCGTGCCGGTGGTGGCCGACGAGTGCTACGTCGAGCTCGGCTGGGACGTCGTCCCGCGGTCGGTGCTGCACCCGGAGATCGCCGGCGGCGACCACACCGGGCTGCTGGCGGTGCACTCGCTGTCCAAGCAGTCCACCGCCGCGGGCTACCGCGGCGGCCTGCTCTCCGGTGACCCCGCGCTCGTGCGGCGGGTCTGGGAGGTCCGCCGGCACCTCGGGCTGCTCGTCCCCACCCCGGTGCAGGCGGCCATGGTCGCCGCGCTGGAGGACGACGCCCACGTCGACGTGCAGCGCGAGCGCTACCGCGTCCGCCGCGAGCGGCTGTCGGCCGCGGTGCGCGCGGCCGGCGCGCGGATCGACCACTCCGAGGCCGGGCTCTACCTCTGGGTCACCCGCGACGAGGACTGCTGGGCCACCATCGAGTGGCTGGCCGGCCTCGGCATCGTCGCCGCGCCCGGCTCCTTCTACGGCCCGGCCGGGTCCCGGCACGTGCGGATGGCGCTGACCGCCACCGACGAGCGGGTCGACGCCGCCGTGGAGCGGCTCACCGCCTGACCTCCCCGGGCTGCAAGCGGGGCACGAGTGCGCTGCCACCGGGGCCCAAGGCGCCCGGAGCACCGTCGGTGTCAGCGCCGCCGCGGACCTCCCCCCGCCGCGGCGGCGCTCCCGCCCACGGGGCGCCCGGCGCCCCCGCTCCCGGAGGTCCTCCGATGATCACGCTGCTCGTCGTCCTCGCCGTCCTCGCCGCGGCCGCGCTGCCGACCCTCGTCCGCTGGCTGGCCACCGGCACCGACGGGCGGCCACGGGTGGTCGACCCGGCCCACGTCGACCACCCGGAGCTCTACGGCCGGGCGCGGATGGGGCTGGTCTGAGCCTGCGGGCTCAGCCGGCCACCTCCAGCCGGACGGTGTCGTCCGCGGCGCCGGAGTCGGTCCAGCCCTCGGCCGGCGTCCAGGTGCGGCCGGCGAAGGCGACCGAGGTCAGGTGCAGCCGCTGGGCGTGCGCCACCGCCCAGGTGGCCCCGGCCCAGCCGGCACCGGCGTCGACCGCGACCGCGCCGAACTCCTCACCGGCCGGCACGCCGAGCTCGGCCTCCACCGCCCCGGCCGCGGCCGCGGTGCGGACGCTGAGCCGGCCCGCGGGCTCGGCCGGCGTGTACGCGCAGCTCAGCCGGCTCGGGGCGGCTGAGAGCAGCACGCCGGCCAGCTCCTGGGCCATGCCCTCGTGCTGCTGGTACGCCTCGGGGAAGCCGCTGCGCTGCACCGCCTGCGCGACGTCGGTCAGCCGGCCGGTGTCCCAGCCGGGCACCTGCACCAGCCGGTCGTAGAAGATCCCGGCCGCGTACACCGGGTCGCGCACCTGCTCCGGGCTGCCCCAGCCCTGCGAGGGCCGCTGCTGGAACAGGCCGAGGGAGTCGCGGTCGCCGTAGTCCAGGTTGCGCAGCCGCGACTCCTGCTGGGCGGTCGCCAGGGCGATCACCACGGCGCGCTCGGGCAGCCCGCGGGCCCGGCCCACCGCCGCGATCGTCGCGGCCGACGACGCCTGCTCGGTGGTCAGCGCCAGCTCGCTGTCCTCGATGCGGCAGGTGCCGTCGGCGGCGGGCGCGGACCGGCCGTCGGCGTTCCAGGCGACCGCCACGACGACGGCGACGGCGACGAGGACCACCGGGATCCAGGCCGCGGCCCACACGGTGGCCGGCCGGCGCCGTCGGGTGCGCCGCCCGCTCGCCCGGCGGGCACCCGACCGGGGCCGTCCGGCGGCGGCCGGACGGCGTCGTCCGGTGCCCGCGCCGCTCACCGGATCGACTGTAGGTGCCCTGCCTGGCAGCTTCCTGGACCTCCGCGGGGGTGCCGCGCGGGCGCCGGCGTCGCTAGCGTGGGCGGCTCCGTCCCCCCGCGCACGAGGAGCCCATCTTGGCCGACGTCCTGCTGCCCGGTGTCGCCGCGACCCGGGTGCGCACCCCGCGACTGACGCAGAACGTGCTGCACCCGGCGGGCACCGACCCGGCCGGCCCGGGGGAGGCCGTGCTGTTCGTGCACGGCAACGTGAGCTCGTCGCTGTTCTGGCAGCAGCCGCTGCTGGCGCTGACCGAGGCGGGGGTGCGCGCGCTCGCGGTGGACCTGCGCGGCTACGGCGACACCGATCCGCTGCCGGTCGACGCCACCCGCGGCGTCCGCGACTGGGCCGACGACGTCACCGCGCTGGTCGAGACGCTCGGGCTGGACCGCGTGCACCTGGTCGGCTGGAGCCTGGGCGCCGGCGTCGTCCTCCAGGCCCTGCTCGACGCGCCCCAGCGGGTCGCCTCCGTGGCGCTGGTGGCGCCGATCAGCCCGTACGGCTTCGGCGGCACGACCGGTCCCGAGGGGCGCCCGCTGGCCGCCGACGGCGCCGGCTCCGGCGGTGGCGCGGCCAACCCGGAGTTCGTCGCCGCGCTGGCCGCCGGCGACACCACGGCCGACCAGCCGACCAGCCCGCGGTCGATCCTGCGCTCGTTCTACGTCGCCCCCGGCTCGCTGCCGATCGACCCGGGGCTGGAGGACGTCTTCGTGGCCTCGATGCTGTCCACCCGCACCGGCGAGGACCACTACCCGGGCGACGCCGCGACCAGCGACACCTGGCCCGGCATCGCGCCGGGCACCCGCGGGGTGCTCAACACGATGGCGCCGACGGTCTTCGACCTCTCCGGGATCGTCGACCTGGCCGACAAGCCGCCGGTGCTGTGGATCCGCGGGGACGCCGACGCGATCGTCTCCGACACCTCCGCCTTCGACCTGGCGTTCCTGGGCTCGGTCGGGGCGGTGCCGGGCTGGCCGGGGGAGGCCGACTGCCCGCCGCAGCCGATGGTCGCCCAGACGCGGTCGGTGCTCGACCGCTACGCCGCCACCGGCGGGGCCTACCGCGAGCTGGTGCTGCCCGGCGTCGGGCACTCCCCGCACGTGGAGCGGCCCCAGGAGTTCGTCGTGGCGCTGCTGGAGCACCTCGACGCCCCGGCGGAGGAGCCGGCCAACCTCTAGTTGTTGTGCAGCTCGGCGTTCAGCGCGCCCCACTCGCCGCTGCGCGGCAGCACCTCGAGGGCGCCGCTGACGCTGTTGCGGCGGAACAGCAGGTCGTCCCGGCCGGAGAGCTCCTTGGCCTTGACCACCGCGCCGTCGGGCAGCGTCACCCGCGAGCCGGCGGTCACGTAGCACCCGGCCTCGACGACGCAGCGGTCGCCGAGGGAGATGCCGATGCCGGCGTTGGCGCCCAGCAGGCAGCCGCTGCCGATGGAGATGACCTCCTTGCCGCCGCCGGACAGCGTGCCCATGATCGAGGCGCCGCCGCCGACGTCGCTGTCCGGGCCGACGACGACGCCGGCGCTGATCCGGCCCTCGACCATCGAGGGCCCGAGAGTGCCGGCGTTGTAGTTCACGAAGCCCTCGTGCATGACCGTGGTGCCCTCGGCGAGGTGGGCGCCGAGCCGCACCCGGTCGGCGTCGGCGACGCGGACGCCGGAGGGGATCACGTAGTCGACCATCCGCGGGAACTTGTCGACGCTGAACACCGTCACCTGGCCGACGGCCGCGCGCAGCCGGTGGGCGTTGAAGCCGGCCGCCTCGACCGGCCCGGCGCTGGTCCACGCCACGTTGGCCAGCAGCCCGAAGACGCCGGTCATGTCCGCCCCGTGCGGCCGGATCAGCCGGTGCGAGAGCAGGTGCAGGCGCAGGTAGACGTCGTGGGCGTCGACCGGCGGCTGGGACAGGTCGGCGATCACCGTGCGGACGGCGACGACCTCCACCCCGCGCGCGTCGTCGGTGCGCACCAGGCCGCCGTAGTCGGGGCCGAGCTCGCCGGAGAGCTCCAGCGCACCGAGCTTGCTGGTGCCGGTGCGGGCACCCTCGGGGGCGCCGAGCCGCGGCTCGGGGTACCAGGTGTCGAGCACCGTCCCGGCGGAGGTGATGGTGGCCAGGCCGGCCGCGACGGCGGAGATCGGAGCGTCGGTCACGGGTGCCGACGCTACCGAGGGCCGCCCGGCGCTGCGACGGCCGGCACCCGGGGCCGCCCGTAGGCTCGGGTCGTGAGCAGCGCACCTGGCCTGGACCTCTCCGCCGACGTCCTCACCCTGACCCGTGCGCTGGTCGACGTCCCCTCCGTCTCCGGCGACGAGGCGGCGCTCGCCGACGCGGTCGAGGCGGCGCTGCGGGGCCTGGGGGGCCTGGAGGTGGAGCGGGTCGGCGACGCCGTCCTCGCCCGCACGAACCTCGGCCTGCCCACGCGGGTGGTCCTCGCCGGCCACCTCGACACCGTGCCCATCGCCGACAACGTGCCCAGCCGGCTGGAGGGCGACCGGCTGTTCGGCTGCGGCACCAGCGACATGAAGGCCGGCGACGCGGTGATGCTGCGGCTGGCCGCGCGGTTCGGCGTCCCGGGTGCGACGCCGGCGCACGACCTCACCTTCGTCTTCTACGACAACGAGGAGGTCGAGGCGGTCAGGAACGGCCTCGGCCGGGTGGCCCGCGAGCGGCGCGGCTGGCTCTACGGCGACCTCGCCGTCCTGCTCGAGCCCACCGACGGCGAGATCGAGGCCGGCTGCCAGGGCACGCTGCGCGCGGTGCTGGAGGTGCCCGGCCGGCGGGCGCACAGCGCCCGCAGCTGGCTGGGGGTCAACGCCATCCACGGCGCCGCCGGCATCCTCGCCACCCTCGCCGGCTACGCGGCGCGCGAGGTGGAGATCGACGGCTGCACCTACCGCGAGGGGCTCAACGCGGTGCGGATCGAGGGCGGGGTGGCCGGCAACGTGGTCCCCGACGAGTGCCGGGTGACGGTCAACTTCCGCTACGCCCCCGACCGGGACGAGGACGCCGCCGAGGCGCACGTGCGCGAGGTCTTCGCCGACGCCCTGGCCGCCGGCGCGACCCTCGCCGTCGTCGACAACGCCGGTGGGGCGCTGCCCGGCCTCGCCGAGCCGGCGGCCGCGGCGTTCGTCGCCGCGGTCGGCCGCCCGGCGCGGGCCAAGCTCGGCTGGACCGACGTCGCCCGCTTCGCCGCCTTCGGCATCCCGGCGGTCAACTACGGCCCCGGCGATCCCCAGCTCGCGCACACCCGCGAGGAGTCCGTGCTGGTCGAGCGCCTGCAGCCGGCCGAGGACGCCCTCGTCGCCTACCTGTCGACGCCGACCTCCTGAAGGAGCGCCGCATGACGACCACGCCCCCCTCCGACGGCCAGCGCAAGCCGCGCCCGACCCGCCACCGCGGGCCGGTGATGCTGCGCGGCGGCGAGCCGGACCCCCGCACGGTCGGGACGACCACCGACCAGCGGCTGCTCGACCGCCGCGGCCCGACCGACTGGGTGCACACCGACCCGTGGCGGGTGCTGCGGATCCAGAGCGAGTTCGTCGAGGGCTTCGGCCTGCTCGCCGAGCTGCCGCGCGCGGTGAGCGTGTTCGGCAGCGCGCGGACCAAGCGCGACGACCCGGCCTACGCGTCGGGGGTGGCCATCGGGGCGGCGCTGGCCCGCGCCGGCTACGCGGTGATCACCGGCGGCGGTCCGGGGGCCATGGAGGCGGCCAACCGCGGCGCCTCCGAGGCCGGCGGGCTCTCCGTGGGGCTGGGCATCGAGCTGCCGTTCGAGCAGGAGCTCAACGAGTGGGTCGACGTCGGCATCGCCTTCCGCTACTTCTTCGTCCGCAAGACGATGTTCGTGAAGTACGCGCAGGCCTTCGTCATCCTGCCCGGCGGGTTCGGCACCCTCGACGAGCTGTTCGAGGCGCTCACGCTGGTGCAGACCCGCAAGGTCACCCGGTTCCCCGTCGTGCTGTTCGGCAGTGCGTACTGGCAGGGGCTGATCGACTGGGTGCGGGCCACGATGGTGCCGGCCGGGACGATCAGCGAGAGCGACCTGGAGCTGTTCACCGTGACCGACGACGTCGACGAGGTGCTGCGGGTCGTCCAGGAGGCCGAGTCGCAGCGGGAGGCCGGGGACGGCGGCGGCGGCATGCGGGCGCCGCTCACCCCGCTGCCGGCCGACGACTGACGTGCTGACCTTCCTCGTCTTCGTCCTCACCGTGCTGGTCGTCGGCGGGCTGCTGTTCCTGGGCGCGTCGATGCTGCTCGGCAGGGGGGAGACGCAGCCGCCCGCGGAGCTCGACCGCTCGCCGGTGGAGCTGCCCGACGACCGGCCGGTGACCGCCGACGACGTCCGGGCGCTGCGGATCACGGTCGCGTTCCGCGGCTACCGGATGACCGAGGTCGACTGGCTGCTCGACCAGCTGGCCGCCACCCTCGACGAGCGGGACCGCGAGCTGGCCGCGCTGCGCGCCAGGGTGGCCGACGGCTCCCGCCCGGTGGACGGCACGGCGCCGCCGGCCGGCGACGCCCCCGCGCCGGCCGCGGGTGACGAGGACGGAGCGCGCACCGGTGCCTGAGCTGGTCGAGCGGATCGAGATCGAGGCGCCCGCCGAGCGGGTGTGGGCGGCGCTGACCGACTGGACCCGGCAGGGCGAGTGGATGCTGGCCACCGACGTGGAGACCGTCGGCGGCCCGGCGCAGGGGATCGGCGGCCGGCTGGCCGCCCGCACCGGCATCCCCTGGCGGCGCGGGCGGCACCTGGGCGTGCTCGACACGATGGTGATCACCGAGTGGCAGCCGCCGGAGCGCGTCGTCGTCCAGCACACCGGCCGGATCGTGCGCGGCCCCGGCATCTTCGAGGTCGAGCCGCAGGGTGAGCGGTCGGTGTTCGTGTGGACCGAGCGGCTGTACCTGCCCTTCGGCCTGCTGGGGCAGGTCGGCTGGCCGCTGGCCCGGCCGTTCGTCGTGCTCGGCGTCCGGCTGTCGCTGCGGCGCTTCGCCGCCTTCGCCGCCCGCTACCCCGACCCGGCGTGACCGCCGCGGCCATCCGGGCGGCGCTGGCCGAGCTCGCCGATCCCGAGCGGGCCGCCGGGATGGCGCGGTACTTCCAGGCCCGGCCGGGCGGCTACGGCGAGGGCGACCGCTTCCTCGGCATCGCGGTGCCGCCGCAGCGGCAGGTGGCGCGGCGCGAGGCCTCGCGGACGCCGCCGGCCGACGTCGCCGAGCTGCTGGCGAGCCCGTGGCACGAGGAGCGGCTGACGGCGCTGTTCGTGCTGGTGGAGCAGTTCCGCCGGGGCGGGGAGGAGGAGCGGGCGCGGATCGTCGAGCTCTACCTCGGCTGCCGCGACCGGGTGGACAACTGGGACCTCGTGGACGCCTCGGCGCCCTACCTGCTCGGGCCCTGGCTGCTCGACCGGGACGACGCGCTGCTCGACGAGCTGGCCGCCTCGCCGTCGGTCTGGGACCGGCGGATCGCGGTGATGGCGACCTTCGCCGCGATCCGCGCCGGCCGCCCCGAGCCCACGTTCCGCATCGCCGACCGGCTGCTGACCGACGAGGCCGACCTGGTGCAGAAGGCCGTCGGCTGGATGCTCCGCGAGGTCGGCAACCGGCAGCCGGAGCGGGCCGAGGAGTTCCTCGCGCCGCGCTACCGGCGGATGCCCCGCACGATGCTGCGCTACGCCGTCGAGCGGTTCCCGCCCGACCGCCGGCGGGCGTACCTGGCCGGGCGGGTCTGAGCCGCGCTCGACCCGGCCCCTGGGGCCGGGCGCAGGGTCGACGCCGGGGACGAGCAGCTGCTGCAGGTGGGGGAGTTCCTCCGCCGCACCCGCCTGTCACCCGAGGCGCTGCGCCTGTACGCCCGCTCGGGGCTGCTGGCGCCGGCCGGGTGGAGGTCGCCTGACCGGTCAGCGGGGGCGGCCGGCGACGAAGGCCAGGGCCTCCCGGGCGAGGACGACGTCGGCGGTCGCGTCCGCGCCGAGGGCGACCCACTCCCGCATCGGGTTGCCCCGGCCGTTGCGGAAGGGACTGCCGGCGCCGCTGGCCAGCAGCTCCTCGACACGGCCCCGCGGCAGCTTGAGCACCAGCTCGCCACCGACGGCCATGGCCACGATCGAGCCGTCCACGGTCAGCGCCGTGGAGCCGAAGCGCCGCCGTCCCCCCGGTCCGGGCACCGCGACCCCCGGCTCCCCGGACAGGGCCTCGGCCACGGCGGCCAGCCGGGCCTCGGCGTCGCGCGGTCCGTCGGGCGTGCTCATCGCGCCTCCTGCCATGGCCCCGGCGAGGGACCGATCGGGGGCGGTCATCATGACCCGGTGCGCAGCGGAACGGGAACGGGTCGATGAGCCGGCGGGGCTGGGTCCTCTTCCTCGCGATGTCGGTCATCTGGGGCATCCCCTACCTGCTGATCAAGGTGGCGGTCGGCGAGCTGTCGCCGGTGGTCGTCGTGTTCGGCCGCTGCGTCGTCGGAGTGGTGCTCCTGCTGCCGTGGGCGCTCGCCCGGGGCAGCGTGCTGCCGGCGCTGCGCCGCCACTGGCGGGCGCTGCTGGTCTTCACCGTGCTGGAGATGACCGGGCCGTGGCTGCTGCTCTCCTACGCCGAGCTGTCGCTGTCCAGCTCGCTCACCGGCCTGCTGGTCGCCGGCGTGCCGTTCGTGGCCGCGGTCGCCGCCCGGCTGGCGGGGGAGGAGGAGCGGCTCACCCCGGTGCGCCTGCTGGGCATGGCGGTCGGCGTCGGGGGGATCGCGCTCCTGCTCGGCCTGGACGTCGAGGGCGTCGGCCTGCTCCCGGTGCTGGCGGTCGCGCTCGTCGTGGTGGGCTACGCGACCGCGCCGCTGGTGGTCAGCCGGCGCCTCGGCGACGTGCCCGGCGTGACCGCCAGCGCGATCGCGCTCACCGTCACCGGCCTGGTGTACGCGCCGTTCGCCGTGCCGCGGCTCGGCCAGCTGGGCGACGCCCCGGCCGACGCGCTGCTGTCACTGCTCGCGCTGGGTGTCGTGTGCACCGCCCTGGCGCTGTCGCTGTTCTTCGCGCTGATCCGCGAGGTCGGCCCGCAGCGGGCGCTGGTCATCACGTTCCTCAACCCGGCGGTCGCCGTGCTGGCCGGGGTGCTGGTGCTCGACGAGCCGTTCACGCTCGGGCTCGCGCTGGGCCTGCCGCTGGTGCTCGTCGGCTGCGTGCTGGCGACCCGGCGCAACCAGCCGCGGGACGCCGCGACGCCGCCCGTGGACGCGCCCGTGCCGTAGTGCGATTCGCGGCCTGAGCTGGGGATTCGCCTTGCTGGCGCCCTCGGCGGTCGGTAGACTTCGTACATGTGTTCGACGGTTGATCCAGGGGGCGATGCCCTCGACGCGATCGCTGCCGGGGTCGCCGACCGCAATCGGCGTGACGCCGAGCTGACCCGTCAGGTGCGGGCAGCAGAGCTGGCTCAGGCGGCCGAGCGGGACGGCCTGAAGGCGATGACGTCGTGGTTGAAGGGTCACTGCCGGATGGCGGGGCCCGAGGCGCTGCGGCTGGTGCGCAACGGCCGCGCGCTGGAACACCTGCCGGCTCTCGCGGAGGCGTTCGCGGCGGGGCTGGTCAGTGCGCAGCAGGTGCACGTCGCGGCCGACGCGGTGACGCCGGCCCGGCTGGCCGCTGCGGCGGCGCAGGGGATCGATCTGGCGGTGATCGACGCGGTGCTCACCCAGGTGGCCATCGACCAGTCGGTCGAGAGCCTGGTCCAGGTGGTGAAGAAGTACGTCGACAACCTCGATCCCGACGGACCGGAACCCGATCCGACCGGGCAGCGGTCGTTGACGATCAGCCGGCACGCCGACGGCACGGTCTCCTCCGGCACGCTGGACGCCGTCGGCGGGGAGAAGCTGCAGACCGTCATCGAGGCGCACACCCAGGCCGACCGGCCCGCCGGTGACGAGCGCACCCGCGCCCAGCGGCAGGGCGATGCGCTGGTGCAGATCGTCGACGACGCCCTCGCCGGTGGCAGCTTGCCGGTGCTGCGCACCCGCAAGCCCCAGGTGGTCGCGACGATCCCGCTGTCCGACCTCGCCTCCACCACGGTGGCCCGGGGTGCGGGGCGGATGGGGTTCGGTGCCGCCATCTCCGCCGCCCGCGCCCGCTGGCTGGCCTGCGACGGCGAGATCACCCGCCTGGTCATGGGGCCCGAGGGGCAGCCGCTGGACGTCGGCAGGACCGCCCGCGTCGTGCCGCCGCACCTGCGGCGGGCGGTCGAAGCGCGGGACGGGGCATGCGTGTTCGCCGGCTGCACCGCTCCGACCCACTGGTGCGACGTCCACCACCTGGTGCACTGGATCGACGGTGGCGCCACCAGCCTGGACAACTCCGCGCTGCTGTGCGAGCGGCACCACACGAAGGTGCACCACGGCTTCCGCATCGAACGGCAAGCCGACGGCCGATGGCGCACCCTCCGGCCCGACGGCACCGAGATCACCACCCCCGCACCCCTGCGCGCCACCGCCGCCTGACCCGGCCGCCCCGCCGCCGCGCCCCGCGCGGACGGCGGCACCGGCATGCCCCACGCAGGCTCGTGCTCTGCCCACGCCGGGGGGCAGACCACGAGGACGCCGGAGGACACCTGCCCCGGCCGGGACCGTCGGCAGCGACGGCTAGCGTCGCCGGCATGGACGCCGACCGCGTGCGCTGCGAGTGGGGCAACAGCGCCCCCGAGTACGTCGTCTACCACGACGAGGAGTGGGGGACGCCGCTGCGCGGCGACGACGCCCTCTTCGAGCGGCTGTGCCTCGAGGCGTTCCAGTCGGGGCTGTCCTGGATCACCATCCTGCGCAAGCGGCCGGCCTTCCGGGCGGCCTTCGCCGGCTTCGCCATCGACGCCGTCGCCGCGTTCACCGAGGACGACGAGGCGCGCCTGATGGCCGACGCCGGCATCGTGCGCAACCGCGCGAAGATCTCCGCGGCCGTCCGGAACGCGCGGGCGGCGCAGCAGGTGCCGGAGGGCCTCTCCGACCTGCTGTGGTCCTTCGCGCCGACCGGGGAGCGGCCCCGGCCGGCCACGCTGGCGGAGGTGCCGGCCACCAGCCCCGAGTCGGTCGCGATGGCCAAGGAGCTCAAGCGCCGGGGCTTCGCCTTCGTCGGCCCGACGACCGCCTACGCCCTCATGCAGGCGACCGGCATGGTCGACGACCACGTCGTGTCCTGCTTCCGGGCGACGCCGACGGGGGCCCTCCGGTTGGATCCCGGCCGCTGATACGGGATCATGGGCACAGCTCACTGCACGTACTGGAGCCACACCGCTGTCGTCGACAGCGGGTGGCCGGCGAAGGAGGCACGCATGGCGGCCATGAAGCCGCGCACGGGTGAAGGTCCCCTGGAGGTCACCAAGGAGGGGCGCGGCCTGGTCATGCGCGTACCGCTCGAGGGCGGCGGTCGTCTCGTCGTCGAGCTGTCGCCCGACGAGGCGGCGGCGCTCTCGGAGGCCCTGAAGGGCGCGACCAGCTGACCGGTACCGCGAGTCTGCCCAACGGCAGCCCCGCGCACCACGACGCGGCCCCGGTCGACGGCTCCACGCCGGCGACCGGGGCCGCGCCGTTGCCGCGGGTCGACATCTCCGCCGGCCTCCCGCGCCTCGGCGAGGACGACGTGCTCGCCGTCCCCGTCGGGCCCGAGGGCGCCCTGCCGTCCTGGCTGACCGCCCCGGCGCCCGGCGTGCCCAGCCCGGTGAACCCCCAGTTCCTGGCCGGCGCGCTGCGCGACACCGGCAACAGCGGCCGCCCCGGCACGATCACCAACGTGCCGGTGCCCGGCCGGCACCCGCGCAGCGTCGTCGCCGTGGGCGCCGGCGAGGGCACGCTGCCCGACGTCCGCAGCTACGTGGCCACCGCGGTCCGGCGCGCGCAGACGCTGGCCGAGCACGGCGCCCGCCGGCTGGTCCTGCCGCTGGACGCCGTGGCCCCGGCCGGCGCCGACGAGGTCCGCGCCGCCGTCGAGGCCGCGCTGCTGGCCGGCTACCGCTTCCGCGAGACCAGCCGGCCGCACCCGCCGCGGCTGGCCGCCGTCACGGTGGTCGCCGCCGACGCCGACGACCCCGCCGTGGTCGCCGCCGCGCGGGCCGGGCGGATCACCGCCGAGGCCGTCGCCTGGGCGCGCGACCTGATCAACACCCCGAGCAACACGAAGAACCCGGCCTGGCTCGCCGAGCAGGTGGTGCAGCGGCTGGGCGGGCTGGAGTCGGTGACCGTCACCGTGCTCGGCCCCGAGGAGCTGCGGGCCGGCGGCTTCGGCGGCGTGCTCGCCGTCGGCGGCGGCTCGGCCAGCCCGCCGCGGCTGGTCGTCGCGAGCTACCGGCCGCCGTCGGCCGGCGACGCCCACCCCGTGCTGGTCGGCAAGGGCATCACCTTCGACACCGGCGGCATCTCGATCAAGCCGACCGCCGGCATGCGCGAGATGAAGACCGACATGGCCGGGGGTGCGGCCGTCCTCGCCGCGGTCGACGCCGCCGCGCGGCTGCAGCTGCCCCTCGCCGTGACCGCCGTCGTCCCGGCCGCGGAGAACGCCGTCTCGGGCTCCTCGTACCGCCCCTCCGACGTCGTCCGCCACGTGGGCGGCCGCACCACCGAGGTGCTCAACACCGACGCCGAGGGCCGCATGGTGCTCGCCGACGGCCTGGCGCACGCCCGGCTGGAGCTCGGCGCCACCGTGCTGGTCGACGTCGCCACCCTGACCGGCGCGATGAAGGTCGCGCTCGGCACCCGCACCGCCGGCCTGTACGCCACCACCGACGGGCTGGCCGACGCCCTCGCCACCGCCGCCGGCCACGCCGGCGAGCAGGTGTGGCGGATGCCGCTGGCCGAGGAGCACGCCGACCTGCTGGCCAGCGACGTCGCCGACGCGAACAACGCGCCGGGCAACCCCGGCGGGACGACGGCGGCGCTCTTCCTCCGCCCGTTCGCCGGAGACCTGCCCTGGGCGCACCTGGACGTCGCCGGCCCCGCGCGTGCCGGCTCCGACCATGCCGAGGTGGTCAAGGGCGGCACCGGCTTCGGCGCGCGGCTGCTGCTGCGCTGGCTCGAGGCCGGGGCGCCGGTCGACCCGCCGCCGACCGTCACCGACTGAGAGCAGGGCGCATGAGCAGCGACGACACCGGCGTCGTCTTCCCGGCCGGCCCCGACGGCCGGCGCAGCACCGCGGCGGTCGGCCGGGCGGTGGTGGCCGACGCGCTGCGCCCGGTCGACCCGACCGGCGCCCGCGCCGCCGAGCAGGAGACCAACTGGCGGGCCGGGTACCTCGTGCACTTCCGCCGGCTCGTCGAGGCCGGCCTGACCTCGCCGGAGGCGGCGCTGGCCGTCGCCGACGCGGGGCTGGCGAGCCTGCACGACCGCATGCGGGTGGCCGGGTCCGGCGGCGAGCAGCCGCTGGACTCGCTCACCTCCGCGCCGGCGGCCCGCGCGCTCGGCACCGCGGAGGTGACGGGGGAGGCCGAGCCCGAGCGGGAGTTCTCGCTGCCCTTCCGCGGCCGCCGGCTGCGCGGCGACGACCTCGCCCGCCAGCTCGACACCTGGACCGGCTGCGGGGCGCTGGAGCCCTCGGCGGCCGAGGCGGTGCGCGCGGTCGCCGCCCACCCCGAGTGGCTCGCGCTGCCCGGCCGCACCGTGGTCGTCCTCGGCGCGGGTGCCGAGATGGGGCCGCTGCCGGCCCTGCTGCGGTGGGGCGCGCGGGTGGCGGGGGTCGACCTGCCGCGCGAGGCGGTGTGGCAGCGGGTCCTCGACACCGCCCGGCGCAGCGCCGGCACCCTGCTGGTGCCGACCTCCGGCGACGACGCGGACCTCGCTGCGCGCGCCGGCGCGGACCTGGTGGCCGACGTGCCCGGCGTCGCCGACTGGGTGGCCGCCCTGCCGGGCTCCCCGGTGCTCGGCAACTACGTCTACGCCGACGGCGCGGCCAACGTGCGCGTCTCCACCGCCGTCGACGCCCTCACCGTCCGGCTGCAGGGCGCCCACCCCGACCTGGCGCTGGCCTTCCTCGCCACGCCGACCGACGTCTTCGCCGTCCCCGGCGAGGCGGTGGCGCACTCGGTGCGGGCCTACGCCGGGCGCTCGCGGCCGGCCAAGCTGCTCGGCCGGCCGCTGCGCACGCTCACGGCGGGGCGGGTGCTCCAGCGGGCCTACGTGCCCGGCGCCGATCCGGGCATCTGCGACAGCCTGGTCGCCCAGCAGGGGCCGAACTACGCGCTGGCCAAGCGGCTGCAGCGGTGGCGGGCCACCACCGCCCGCGCCGCCGGCGCCACCGTGTCGATGAACGTCGCACCGCCCACCCGCACCCGGTCGGTGGTGAAGAACCGGGCGCTGGCCGCCGCCTACGCCGGAGCCCACCGGTTCGGCGTCGAGGTGTTCGAGCCGGCCACGTCCAACGTGCTCATGGCCGCGCTGCTCGTGCACGACCTGCACACCGGCGGCGGACCGCGGCACGAGCACCCGTGGCAGGACGAGGCGCACGCCGCCGTGCACGGCGGGCTGTGGCGCACCGCGTACGCGCCCCGCAGCGCGCTGGGGCTGGCCGCGGTGCTGGGGCTGGGCGCCGCGCGCGCCTGACCAGGGTTCCGGAACCGGCCGGGGACGGTCGGGCAGGATGCACCGAGTGAGGTCCTCCTGGCTGCGCCGGCTGGCTCCCGTGCTGGTCGTCGTGGCGGTGCTCGCCGTCGCGGTCACCGCGCTCCTGGTGTTCCGGCCCGCCCCGGGCACCGCCGGGGGCGTCGACGCCGGCGGCATCGCGCCACCCGCCGTCCCCAGCGCCGCTCCGCCGACGGCGGAGCAGCCGCCGGGCGCCGAGTACGAGTCGCCGCCGCTGCCCGGCGCGATCACCTGCTCGCCGGCCGGGCTGCAGATCACCTCCGGCCCGGTCGACGCCGCCCTCGGCCACCGGGCGGTCGTCGTCACGGTCACCAACTGCGGCACCGGGCCGCGCGAGGTCACCGGCTACGCCGGGGTGGAGGTGCTCGACGCGGCCGGGGCGCCGATGCCCGTCTCGGTCGTGCACGAGTCCACCTACATGGTCATCGACCCCGGCCCCGCGCCGCTGGTGCTGCAGCCCGGGCAGACCGCGGTGACCGGCCTGTCGTGGTCGGCGACGGTCACCGACGGCGAGATCGGCGAGGGCCAGGCGGTGCGCATCCGCGCCGTCGCCGGTGACACCGCGCAGGTGCTGCCCATGTGGGTCGACATGGGGACCACGGGAGAGATCGCCGTCGCCGCCTGGGCGACGGAACTCGCACGCTGACGCCTGGACGCACCAGCGCGCAGCACGCAGGGTGGAGGGATGCCGAGGATGCTGCGGGCCCGCGCGGCCTGGGAGGTCGTCCGCTCGGGGGATCTGCGGGGCCGTGTCCGCGCCACCCGCGACGGGCAGGCCGCGGTGCGGCTGCACCAGGTGGCGGCCGGGCTCTCGACCGGTGTGCTGGACGCGCTGGCCGCCGGCACGGCGTCGACCGCGGAGCTCGCGACCCGTTGCCGCTGGACCGACGCGGACCTGGCCGCGGCCTTCCTCCGCGGCCTCGCCGCCGCCGGGGTGGTCGCCGCCGACGGCGACCGCTGGCGGCTGACCGCGCGTGGCCGCGCGGTGGTCGGCGACGACCTCGTCCGCGCCTCCCACGAGGCGTTCGCCGGCTTCCACACCGACCTCTACCGCGGGCTGCCCGCGCTGCTGGCCGGCGGTCCGCGGCGGCGGGACGTCGTCGAGCACGGCGGCGTGATCGCGCGCGTGTCGGCCGCCTTCGAGCCGCTGGTCTCCGCCGTCCTGACCCGCACGGTGACCGAGCTGCGCCCCCGGCGGGTGCTCGACGTCGGCTGCGGCGCCGGGCTGCAGCTGGCCATGGCGCTGGAGGCCGCGCCCGACGACGCGGTGGGGATCGGCGTGGAGACCGACGCCGACGCGGCCGCGCTCGCCGAGCGCACGCTGGCCGGTCGCGGTCTGGCCGGGCGGGCCACCGTGCTCCGCGCCGACGTCCGCGCGGCGCTCACCGATCCGGCCGGGCCGCTGGCCGAGCCGGTCGACCTGGTGCTGCTGGCCAACGTCGTCTACTACCTGCCGGTCGGCGAGCGGGTCGCGCTGCTGCGCGACCTCGCCGGGGCGCTCGCCCCGGGCGGCGCGCTGCTGGTCGTCACCACCGCCGCCGACCCGTCGGCGGTCAGCCGCCACTTCGACCTGCTGCTGCGCGCGCAGGAGGGGGCGATGGAGCTGCCCGACGCCGGTGGCCTGGCCCGGCAGATGGAGGAGGCCGGGCTGGGCGACGTGCGCACCGAGCGGCTGGCCCCGGGGGCGCCGCTGATCGCGGTCACCGGCCGGCGGGCCTGATCAGGCCGGGCCCACCATCCCGGCCACGATCTCGGCCGACAGCGCCACGAGCGGCAGCCCGCCGCCGGGGTGCGACGAGCCGCCGACCAGGAACAGCCCGCGGACGGCGGAGGCGTTGGGCGGGCGCAGGAACGCCGCCCGCGCGCCGTTGCTCGACGTGCCGTAGATCGAGCCGCCGACGCTGCCGGTGTCGCGCTCGAGGTCGGCCGGCGTGCGCACCACCCGCCAGCGCAGCCGGTCCCGCACGTCCAGCCCGCGCTCGGCCATCACCGCCAGCACCCGGTCGGCGTACCGGTCGGCCAGCCCCGGCTCGTCCCAGTCGACGCCGCCGGCGGGCTCGTGGCGGGGCGCGTTGACCAGCACGAACCACGACTCGCTGTCGTCGTCCGGTCGGGTCGCCGGGTCGTCGGGCGCGCTGACGTACACCGTCGGATCGGGCACCGGGCGCGGCCGGCCGCGGTCGCGGCCGACGCCGAACACCGCGTCGAACTCGGCGTCGTAGTCCCCCGGGAACAGCACGGTGTGGTGGGCCGGCCGCGGCGTGCGGCCGCGCAGTGCGAGCAGCAGCACGAACCCCGACAGGGACGGCGTGCTCCGCGCCAGCGCCCGGCGCACGCCCCGGGTGGCGGGGGAGGGGGCCAGCAGGTCGCGGTGCAGGGCGGCGGCGTCGGCCCCGGAGACGACGACGTCGGCCGGCAGCAGCTCGCCGCCGGCCAGCCGCACGCCGGTGACCCGCCCGCCCTCGGTCAGCACCCGCTGCACCGCCGTCCCGGTGCGGATGACGGCGCCGCGCTCGGCCGCCCGGTCGGCCACCGCGGTGCCCAGCCGGCGCAGGCCGCCGCGCACGTACCAGGACCCGAACGCCTGCTCCACGTACGGCACGGTCGCCAGCACGGCCGGCGCCCGCCGCGGATCGGAGCCGGAGTACGTGGCGTAGCGGTCGAGCAGCACGCGCAGCCGCGGATCGGTCAGCGACCGCTCGCCCAGCCCGCGCAGGGTCTGCCAGGGGGCGACGGTGCGCACGTCGCGGGCGCTGCGGGCCAGCCGGGCGAGGGTGGCCGCGCCGGCCAGGGGAGAACGCAGGAACGGCTGCTCGGTGACCCGCCACATCCGCGCCGCCCGGGCCATGAGCGCCGACCACTGCGTCCCGGCCCCGCCGCCGAGGGCGTCGTCGAGGGCGGCGGGCACGGCGGCGGCGGTGCCGGGCAGGGCGAGGCGGGTGCCGTCGGCGAACCGGTAGGTGACGGCGGGGTCCAGGCGCACCAGGTCGACGACGTCGTCCAGCGGCGCACCGGTCGCGGCGAACAGGTCGCGGTACAGCCGGGGCAGCGTGACCAGGCTCGGCCCGGTGTCGAACCCGTGACCGTCGCGGGCGTACCAGCCGAGCTTGCCGCCGATCGTGGGCGCCTGCTCCAGCACGGTGACGCGGTGCCCCAGCGCGGCCAGCCGGGCGGCCGCGGCGAGCCCGCCGAGCCCGGCGCCGACCACCACGACCCGCGCCATGCCGCCACGCTAACCGGCCGCGGCGTGTCGCCCGGACGGGGCACGGTCGTTTGCGCCGTCGAACCGGCCGGGTAGCCGGTCGTCCCCGGGGAGCCGACCCGGGCGGGGCGAACTGGGGAGGTCGGGTCCGTGGCGAGGCGGACGACGGCACTGGGTGCGGCCGTGGGGGCGGCGCTGGCCCTCGGCGGCTGCGCCGAGCTGCAGGAACCCGACGTGGAGCACACCGCCACGTCCTTCGCCGACGCGTCGGCCGACGCCGCGCTGCGCTGCGCGCTGCTGGCACCGGAGACGCTGCGGGCGCTGGAGCTGGACGAGGAGTCGCCGTGCGCCCAGGCGATCGGCGAGGTGCCGCTGGGCGGCGGCCCGGTGGAGTCGGTGGAGGTCTGGGGCGAGGAGGCGCAGGTGCGGCTCAGCGGCGACACGCTCTTCCTCACGCGCACCCCCGACGGGTGGCGGGTGACCGCGGCGTCGTGCACGCCGGCCGGCGAGGGCCGCTACGACTGCCGGCTGGAGGCGTGATGCGGCACGTCCGGGCCGTCTACGTCGCCTACCTGGCCGTCATCCTGCTGGGCACCCTGTACTGCACGGTGCTCGCGCTCCTGGGCCGGTGAGACCGGTGCGCCGGTTCCTGCGGGAGAACAGCCTCAGCCTCGCCTTCGGCGGGTTCTTCCTCCTCAGCCTCGTCGGGCAGGCGGTCGCCGGCGTCGCGCGGTTCAACGACGAGCGGGTCGGCGACGGGGTCGGCGAGGTCTCGCTGCTGCACTACGTCACCTCGTCGTCCTTCGCCGTCGACGTCATGGAGAACTGGCAGTCGGAGTACCTGCAGTTCTTCCTCTACGTGTTCGCCACCGTGTGGCTGGTCCAGCGCGGCTCGGCGGAGTCCAAGGAGCTGCACCAGACCGGCATGGAGACCGACGAGGAGCAGCGGGTCGGCGACCACGCGCGTGCCGACTCCCCGCCCTGGGTGCGGGCCGGCGGCTGGCGGACGACGGTGTTCTCGCGCTCGCTGGGCCTGGTGATGGGCGGGCTGTTCCTGCTCACCTGGGCGGCGTCGTCGATCGCCGGGTGGGCCGCCTACAACAACGAGCAGCTGCGCGGGCACGCCGATCCGGTCAGCTGGGTCGGCTACCTCGGCCACGCCGACTTCTGGGACCGCACCTTCCAGAACTGGCAGTCGGAGATGCTGGCCGTGGGGTCGATGGCCGTGTTCGCCGTCTACCTCCGGCAGCGGGGGTCGCCGGAGTCCAAGCCGGTGGGCGCCGCGCACGGGGACACCGGCGACACGGGCTAGAGGGGCACCGTGACCGCGAGGACGGCGAGGTCGTCGGCCTCGTAGCGCGAGCCGGCCAGCCGGGCGTCGACCGCGGCGGTGATCGTCGCGGCGATGCACTCCGCGGCGTCGGGGCCGGGCCGCGTCAGCAGCGCCATGAGCGCCTCCTCGCCGAACTGGACGCCGTCGTCGTCGCGGGCCTCGGTGACCCCGTCGGTGTAGAGCACCAGCGAGGCCCCCGGCGGCAGGTCGACCGACACCGGCGGGAACTCGGCGCCGGCCTCGATGCCCAGCGGCCGGGCGCAGTGCCCGACCTCGGCCCAGCCCTCGGGCGTGCGCACCAGCGGCCGCGGATGCCCGGCGACGGCCACCTGCGCGGTCACCCCGCCGGCGGCACGCGGGCCCAGCACCACGCAGCAGGCGGTGACGAAGCGCAGCGGCCCGCCCGCCTGCTCGGCCAGCAGCGCCGCGTTGACGGCGGCGAGCACCTCCGCCGGGTCGCCGTGGGACGCCGCCGCGCGGGCGGTGTGCCGGGTCAGCGCGGTGACCGCCGCGGCCTCCGCGCCGGTGCCGCAGACGTCGGCCATGAGCACCATCCAGCGCCCGTCGGGAAGCGCCGTCACGTCGTAGGTGTCCCCGCCCACCAGCGCCGAGCCGCCGCCGGGGCGGTACCGGGCGGCCAGCTCCAGGCCGGGCACCACGGGCAGGTGGGAGGGCAGCAGGCTGCGCTGGAGGGTGTCGGCGAGGTCGCGGACCTCGGACTCGGCGCGCAGCCGGGCGAGGAACTGCCCGATCTGCCGGCCGGCGTGGGCGAGGACGTCGAGCAGCTCACCCGGCACCGGCCGCGGCTGCCGGGAGAACAGCTCCACGACGGCGAGCACGGCGTCGCCGCGCAGCACCGGGAAGGCGACGCCGGTCCGCAGCCCCTCCACCCGCACCCGCTCGGGGTAGAGCACTCGCGGATCGGTCGGCAGGTCCTCGAACACGACCGGCGAGCGCTGCGCCCACGCGGTGCCGGGCAGTCCCTCCCCGGAGGCGAACCCGCGGGTGGAGGTGACCTCGTGCAGCGTCCGCTCCGCGCCGTCGGCGCTCCACGTGAAGGCGTACCGGAGCCGGCCGGCGCCCTCGTCGGCCTGCCACAGCCGGGCGGCGTCCCAGTCCAGCTCGGCGCAGAGGGTGGGCAGCAGCCGCTGGAAGGCGACGTCGGCGTCCGGCGCCTCGGTCAGCGCTGCGGTGACCCGCAGGGTCGCCGCCAGGTAGCGGCTGACCTGCAGCTGGCGCTCCAGCAGGATCGTGGCGCTCGCGTCGCGGAGGACGGCGACCACGACGGCGCCGTCCGGTCCGGCGTCCGTGCCGGGCTCCAGCCGGGAGAGGGTCAGGTCGATGGCGACCTCCCTGCCGCTGGCGTGCAGGGCCGGCACCTGGGTCGTGGCGCCGACCAGCTTGCCCTGACCCGTGCGGCGGTACCGGGCGAAGCCCTCGCCGTGGCCGGAGCGGAAGCGCTCGGGCATGAGGACGCTCAACGGCCGGCCGACGAGGTCCGCGGGTTCGTGGCCGAGCAGCGTCCGCACGGCCGGGTTCACGTAGGCGATCCGCCCGGCCGCGTCGGCGACGACGACGGTGTCCGGCAGCGCCGTCAGCAGCGCGTCGGCCGGCACGCCCGTCATGTGTCCCCCCTCGCAGGGCGGCTGGCGGCCCCCCGCCAGCAGGATGGCACACGGCTGGTCAGCATCTCGACACTCAGTGTCGAGATGTCCGCTCGTCGACAGGGTGCCCGGCGCCCGGTGGTCAGAAGGCGTAGCGGATGCGGAGCCAGGGCGCGGTGCGCTGGACCAGTTCGCGCAGCCGGGCGACGCCGGCGCGCTTGACGTCGTTGCGGTAGCGCACGTTCCACTGCCCGTTCTGGCTGCGCTTGGGCTGCTGGAGCTCCGGCCGCCACAGCAGCTCCTCGGCCTTCGGGTGCCAGCCGAGGTTGACCTGGTGCAGGTCGCGGTTGTGGGTGAGCAGGATGACCTCGGCGGCCGCCTGCGCCTTGGCCGCCGGGCCCAGCTCGTCGTCGAGCTGCCGGAGCAGCTGCGCCCAGTCGGCCTCCCAGCCCTCGCGGAGGATGACCGGGGAGAGGTTCAGGTGCACCTCGTAGCCGGCGGCGACGAAGTCGTCGACCGCGGCGATCCGCTCGGCGACGCGGCTGGTGCGCACGTCGACCACGCGCGAGTCGGCCTCGGGCATCACCGAGAACCGGACGCGCGTGCGGCCCTGCGGGTCGAGGTCGAGCAGCTGCCGGTTGACGTACTTGGTGGCGAAGGAGGCCTTCGCCGTCGGCAGCTCGCGGAAGGTGGCGACCAGGTCGGCGACGTTGTCGCTGACCAGCGCGTCGACCGAGCAGTCGCTGTTCTCGCCGATGTCGTAGACCCAGCTGACCGGGTCGACCTGGTCGGGCTCGGGCTTGACCCCCTGGCGGGCCACGTGCCGGCGCAGGTAGCCGGTGATCTGCTCGATGTTGGTGAAGACGGTGATCGGGTTGGCGTAGCCCTTCTGCCGTGGCACGTAGCAGTAGGCGCAGGCCATCGCGCAGC
The DNA here is from genome assembly GCF_054050695.1 of Blastococcus sp. SYSU D00820. Taxonomy (NCBI): domain Bacteria; kingdom Bacillati; phylum Actinomycetota; class Actinomycetes; order Geodermatophilales; family Geodermatophilaceae; genus Blastococcus; species Blastococcus sp. SYSU D00820. The sequence continues at coordinate 37,628 of NZ_JBJGZW010000011.1, read as the reverse complement.
CGTTGGCCGTCGAGGGGGCGATCCAGTCCGCCGAGCGGCCGTTGGGCCGGGCGGTCAGCGACTTCTTGACCCCGAGCACCAGCGTCTCGGTCTTGACGCGGACCCAGCGGTCCACGTTGCCCTCGTTGCCGTGCAGCTCGGGGATCTTCCAGTGCGAGGGCACCTCGACGACCTCGGCGCCCGGGAAGCGGTCGAGGACCTGACGGCCGCGGGCGGAGTCCAGCGCGGCGGGTTCGGCGTAGACGCGGCGGACGTCGAGGAGGCGGGTGGGGGAGGGGGCGGACGGCGGCTGCTGCGGAGCGGGTGCCACACCGGGTACAGCGATGCCCGGACGGCCCCGATTCCGGACGGGGGTGCGCCGGCCGACACACCCGCGGTCAGCAGTCGGCGTCGGAGGACGCCCGCAGCTCCACCGGGTCGAGGACGCCGTCGAGGACGTCGGCGGCGAGGTCGTCGACCGACCGCCCGCTGCCGAAGGCCGCCGCCCGCAGCAGCGCGAGGGCGGTCGGGGTGTCGACGGAGCAGGCCAGGCCGACCCGGCCGATGGCCTGCCAGACCGCCGCGCGGCGGCGGGCGGCGGGCGCGTGCAGCCAGTCGGGGCCGCGGTCCTCGCTCCACGACGACCAGACCGCCGCCTCGGCCAGCGTGGTGGTCACCAGGCTGCCCACCGCCAGGGCCTCGAAGACGTCGATGCGCGCGAGGTCGGCCTCGTCGACGACGTAGAGGTCCAGCGCACCGTGGCCGGCCAGGCTCTGCGGCAGCGGCAGCGCGGCCACCGCCCGGTAGGGCGTCTCCGCGGCCAGCAGCTCGGCGTAGACCGCCCAGCGGCGGCGGAGGTCCTCGCCGAGCGCGAAGACCGGCTCCCGCGTCTCCTGGGCGGTCAGGCACGGCCCGGCACCGACGGTGAACTGCAGCCGCTCGGCGGTGGCGGAGTCCTCGTCGGAGCCGCCCAGCGGCAGCCGCCGGCCTGCCGCGTCGACGATGCTCAGCCCCGCGCCGGCCACCGGCAGGGTGCGGGTGCACGCCACCATGAGCCGCACCGGCAGCAGCTCGGGACCGGCCAGGGCCGGGTCGCGGACGTCGACGAGCGCGGCGGTGAAGCGCTCGGCGATGGAGGGCATGCCGGGGACCCTGCCCGCCGCGCGCCGCGCCAACCCTCGCCCGGGACCTAGGTCACTCCTCCGGCACGCCGGACCGGTACGTGTAGGCGGCCTCGCGGACGGCGTCGTCGCTCTCCAGCCCCGCGCCCAGGGCGCCGCCGACGGTGGCCAGCGACGAGGTCAGCCAGGCCAGCTCGAGGTAGTCCGACAGGTGCGGCTCGTGCCCGAGCCCCTCGCCGAACAGCGGCTCGACCACCAGCAGCAGGGCTCCGGCGAGGGCGAGGACGAACAGCACCGCGTACAGGCAGAGGACGCCGATGACGACGGTGGTCGTGGTGGCCACGTTGAACAGCAGCACCTGCTTGCGCACCCGCCGCGACGAGGGCCGCTCCCACAGCTGCGCGCCCACGACCAGCGTGGCGACGACGGCGATCACCGAGCCGAGGGCGACCACGGCCAGCCGTACCCAGCCGAAGCTGTCGGCCAGCCGCCAGATGTCCGCGGTGACCAGCGCGAACACCCCCGCGGCGATCGCCGCGGTGAGCGCCCGGGACAGCCGCGCCGCCAGCACCCACGGCCGGTTGGCGCGGATCATGCCGAGGAGCAGCCGCAGGTTGCCGGTGAGCACCCGGGCGGTGAAGCGGACCCCCTGGTCCTCGTCGGCCGGGTCGGTGGCCAGCTCGCGCAGCCGCCGGCCCATCGCGGCGCGGTCGCCGGCGTCGAGTTCCCCCTCGTCGCCGGCGCCGAGCAGCGCCCGCACCAGGCCGACCGCGGTGCGCAGGGCCCGCCGGCGCTGCCCGACCGCACCGAGCGCGGGCAGCGACAGCAGTGCGACCTGGTGCAGCGGGCTGGCGTGCCCCACCACCGGCCGGCGGGCGACCTCGAGCGGGACGTCGGTCAGGGTGACGGCGAGGTCCCAGTCCTCGGCCAGCAGCCGCCGCCGCGTGGCGGTGACCAGCTCGTCGTCGTCGGCCGGGGGCTGGACCAGCCCGTCCTCCACGCAGCGCACGTCCCAGCGCACCTCGGGGTGCTCGGCACCCAGCTCCCGCTCGAGCTCCCCGGCCAGCCACCGGGCCAGCTCGGCCGGGGCGCCGGGTGCGGCCACCAGACCGACGACGACGTCGGGCAGCGCGACCTCGTCCGGTCCCGCCCCGCCGCTGCGCCGCGGCGTCACGTGCTCGTCCTCCCCGGTGGCCGTCACAGCTCGAGCTGCCCCTCGCGTCCGGTCCGCCACTTGAGCAGGACGATGCTGGCGTCGTCCTGGAGCTGGCCGGCCTGGTGCTCCATCACGCTGCCCATGAGCCGGCGCATCGTCTCCGGGGGCGGGTCGCCCACGCGCTCGGCGCGGACGACGAGGTCGGCCAGCCGCTCCTCGCCGAAGAACTCCCCCTCGGGGGAGCGGGCCTCCACGATGCCGTCGGTGTAGAGCAGGACGCGGTCACCGGAGCGCAGCGTCGTGCTGCACACCTGGGGCTTGCGCGACAGCAGGCCCAGCGGCCGGGCGGGCGGGCACGGCGCCGGGTGGATCAGCGCACCCTCGCGGATCACCAGCGGGTCGGGGTGGCCGCAGTTCACCCAGCTCAGCACGCCGGTGTCCAGGTCCAGGCGGGCCATCACGGCCGTGGCGAACTGGCTGCCGGGAAACTGGCCGGCGACAACGCGGTCGACGGCGGCGGCGATGTCGGGCAGCTCCTGCCGGTCGCGGCGGGCGTGCCGGTAGGCGCCGACCGCGGCGGTGGCCAGCAGGGCGGCGGGCAGGCCGTGGCCGACGGCGTCGAGCACCATCAGCTCCACCAGCGGGTCGTTGGCCGCGTAGTCGAAGGTGTCCCCGCCGATCTCGTACGAGGGCTCCAGGGCGCCGGTGATGACCACCCGGTCGGTCGCGTAGGTCAGCGGCGGCAGGAGGTCCCACTGCATCTCCGCCGCCAGGGTGAGGCTCCGGCGCCGGCGGAGCCGGGCGAAGACGTCGCTGTAGGCGTCGCGGGTGACGGTGATCTCGGCCACCAGCGAGGCGAAGGAGCGGGCCTCCTCCTCCAGGTGCGTCGTCACCTCGCCGTCGACGACCACCTCGAGGACGCCCAGCCGCTCGGCGCCGTCCAGCAGCGGCACCCACACCCGGGCCGCGCCGTCGCCCGGTGGTGACCGCACCACCTCGACCCGGCGGAACGCCCGCCCGGCCACCGAGCCGTCGATGGTCAGCTCCTGCCGGGGTGGCACGCCCTCGCCCGGGACCGGGAGCAGCGCGTGCTGTGCGTAGTCGGCGAGGTAGACGACGGCCTCGCGCGCGCCCAGGAGCGCAGCGTGCTCCGACACCACGGCGCCCAGCCGCTCGGCCGGCAGCTGGTGGGACGCGCGTACCAGCGACCGCAGCGGGTCCTCGCCCGAGACCGCCGATCGTGTGCCCACGACGGGTCAGGGTCTCATCCGGTGCGCGGCCGCGCGCGGCGCCGGGTCAGGACCGGGCGGCGAGCACCGCGTTGTAGACGGTCACCGTCTGCTGGGCGACCGCCGGCCAGCCGAACTCCGAGAGCACCCGCTCGCGGCCGGCCGCGCCCATCGCGGCGGCGCGCGGCGGATCGGCGAGCAGCTCGGCGATCCGCGCGGCGAGGCCCGCCTCGAAGGTCGCGGGGTCGGCCGGGTCGTAGGGCACCAGCAGACCGGTGCGGCCGTCGGCGACGACCTCGGGGATGCCGCCGACCGCGCTGGCGACGACCGCGGTGCCGCAGGCGGCGGCCTCCAGGTTCACGATGCCGAGCGGCTCGTAGACCGACGGGCAGACGAACACCGTCGCCCCGGTGATCAGCGGCACCAGCTGCTCGCGCGGCAGCATCGCCTCGATCCAGACCACGCCGCTGCGGCGGGCCTGCAGGGCGGCGACGGCCTCGGCGACCTGCTGGCGCTCGGCCGGGGTGTCGGCGGCGCCGGCGCACAGCACCAGGCCGGCCTCCGGGGGCAGCTGGTCGGCGGCGGCCAGCAGGTGCGCCAGCCCCTTCTGCCGGGTGATCCGGCCGACGAACAGCGCGTAGGGCCGGTCGGGGTCCACGCCCAGGGACCGGACGACGTCGGGCGCCGGCACCGGCCGGTAGGCCTCGGCGTCGACGCCGTTGTGCACCACGTGCACGCGGGCCGGGTCGAGCTCGGGGTAGACGGCGAGGACGTCGTCGCGCATGCCGGCGCTGACCGCGACGACCGCGTCGGCCGACAGGTACGCCGTCCGCTCCACCCACGACGACAGCCGGTAGCCGCCGCCGAGCTGCTCGGCCTTCCACGGCCGGCGCGGCTCCAGGGAGTGCGCGGTGACCACGTGCGGCACGCCGTGCACGAGCGCGGCCAGCAGCCCCGCCCCGTTGGCGTACCAGGTGTGGCTGTGCACGAGGTCGGTGCCGGCCAGCGCGGCGGCGATCTCGACGTCGGTGCCCAGCGCCTGCAGCGCGCCGTTGGCACCGGCCAGTCCCGCCGGGACGGCGTGGGCGACCGCGTCGGCCCGCTCTGCGCCGAAGCAGTGGACGTCGATGTCGGGCCCGGCCGGCAGCGACCGCAGCGCCGCCACGAGGTGCTCGACGTGCACCCCGGCCCCGCCGTAGACGTCCGGAGGCCACTCGCGGGTCACGATCCCGATGCGCACCACATCACCCTAGGGGGCGGTACGCGACCGGATGGGGGGCGCCGGTGGCGGCCAGCGGATACGTTTCCGTCATGCGTGGCGGTCCTCGGGTCCTCGGCATCGTCCTGGCCGGCGGTGAGGGCAAGCGTCTGGCTCCTCTCACCCAGGACCGGGCCAAGCCGGCGGTCCCCTTCGGTGGCAACTACCGGCTCATCGACTTCGTGCTCTCGAACCTGGTCAACGGCGAGATCCGGCAGATCGCCGTCCTCACCCAGTACAAGAGCCACAGCCTCGACCGGCACATCACGACGACCTGGCGGATGTCGCAGCTGCTGGGCAACTACGTGACCCCGGTGCCGGCGCAGCAGCGGCTGGGCCCGCGCTGGTACACCGGCAGCGCCGACGCGATCTTCCAGAGCCTCAACCTGATCTACGACGAGCGGCCGGAGATCGTGGTCGTCTTCGGCGCCGACCACGTCTACCGGATGGACCCGGCCCAGATGGTCGCCCAGCACCTGGAGACCGGTGCCGGCGTGACCATCGCCGGGCTGCGGGTGCCGCGGGCGGAGGCCGGCGGCTTCGGGATCATCGACGCCGCGGCCGACGGCAAGGTGCTGGGCTTCCTCGAGAAGCCGGCGGACCCGCCCGGCCTGCCCGACTCGCCCGACGAGAGCTTCGCCTCGATGGGCAACTACGTGTTCACCACCGACACGCTGCTGGAGGCCCTGCGCGCCGACGCCGAGGACCCCCACTCGGTGCACGACATGGGCGGCTCGATCATGCCGATGCTCGCCGACGCCGGTGAGGCCTACGTCTACGACTTCTCCACCAACATCGTCCCGGGGGCGACCGAGCGCGACCACGGCTACTGGCGCGACGTGGGGACGATCGACAGCTACTTCGACGCGCACATGGACCTCGTGTCGGTGACCCCGGTCTTCAACCTCTACAACGACCGGTGGCCGATCTACACGATGCCGCCGCAGCTGCCGCCGGCGAAGTTCGTGCTCGGCGGGCGGGCCGAGGAGTCGATGGTCAGCGCCGGCGCGATTATCGGCGGCGGCTCGGTGCACCACTCCGTGGTGTCGCCGGGCGTGCGGATCGAGCGGGGCGCCCGGGTCGAGGACAGCGTGCTCATGGACGGCGTGCAGATCGGCGAGGGCGCCTACGTGCGCCGGGCGATCCTGGACAAGAACGTCGTCGTGCCGCCGTGGGCGCGCATCGGCGTCGACTTGGACGCCGACCGGGAGCGGTACCACGTGAGCGCCGGCGGGGTGACGGTGCTCGGCAAGGGCGCCCGCGCCCTGGCCTGACGCCGGTGCCGGCCGTGCCGCCGCTGGTCGTGACCCTGCTGCTCGGTGCCGAGGCCCAGCGGCGGTTCGACCGGCTGCGCGCCGAGCACTTCCCGCCCGAGCGGAACCACCTCGGGGCGCACGTGACGCTGTTCCACGCGCTGCCCGGCGAGCAGGAGCCCGAGGTCGCCGCGGACCTCGCCGCCGCGGCGGACCGGCCGCCGTTCGCCGTCCGGGTGACCGGCGTGCGCTCCCTCGGCCGCGGGGTGGCCTACACGCTGGAGTCCGCCGAGCTGGCCGCGCTGCGCGACGGGCTGGCCGGTGCCTGGCGGCCCTGGCTGACGCCGCAGGACCGGCAGCGGCACGCGCCGCACGTGACGGTGCAGAACAAGGTCGACCCGGCCGTCGCCCGGGCGCTGCACGCCCGGCTGGCGGCGGAGTTCGTGCCCGAGCTGGTGCCCGCCCGCGGGCTGGGGCTGTGGCGCTACCTGGGCGGGCCGTGGGAGCCGGTGGCCGAGTACGGGTTCGCGGCCGGCTCCTGACGCGCGGTGCTGGCCACGAGCAGGCCGGCGCCGACGGGCAGCACCGCGGAGGTCAGCCGCTCGTCCTCGCGCACCCGGCGGGCGACGTCGCGCCAGGCGACGGTCTGCGGATCGCGGACCGACCGGTCGGCGATCCGGCCGCCCTCGAGCAATCCGTGGCAGACGAACACCCCACCGGGGCGCAGCAGCTCCAGCAGGGCGGGCAGCTGGTCGGCGAACTCGGTGGGGGAGCCGGCGCAGACGACCATGTCGTAGCCGCCGGGCGACAGCCGGGGGAGGACCTCGCCGGGCGTGCCGAAGATCATCCGGGTGCGGCCGGGTGGCACGCCCGCCCCGGCGAAGGCGGCGCGGGCGGCGCGCAGCTGCTCGGCGTCCCCGTCGAGCGCGGTGAGGACGCCGTCGGGCCGCATCCCCTGCAGCAGCCACAGCCCGGCGACGCCGCCGTCGCCCAGCGACACCACCGAGCGCGCCCCCGCGCCGGCGGCGAGGACGGCGAGGGTGGCGCCGGCGGCCGGGCCGACCGGCGCCGGCCCGTGCAGGCGCGCGGCCCGCTCGCGAGCGGCCGCCTGCGCCGGCGTCTCCGACGCGTACCGGGCGGCGTAGGCGGCGCCGGCCTCGCCGCCGGAGCCCGGCTGCGGTCCCTGGGCGCTCATCACCGGCCGAGGGTAGTGGCCCGCGGCCGGTCCCCCGTGCGGGGAACACGACCTGTGAGGTGCCTGTGAACGGGAACACCGCCCGGCCGGCCGTCCGTTGGTCCGTTCGTGCGCCTGAAGCGAGCCGCCGCCGACCGCCCCGCCGACTCCGGACCGGGCGTCGCGGCCGCGGTCTGCGATCCTGTGTCCGTGCCCGACGCCGACCCCACCGAGCCCCAGCCGGCCGACGCGCCCGTCGCGTCCACCGCCGGCGAGGTGTGGGTGGCCCCGACGTGGGAGCAGGTCGTCCGGGAGCACTCCGCCCGCGTCTACCGGCTGGCCTACCGGCTGTCGGGGAACGCGCAGGACGCCGAGGACCTCACCCAGGAGACCTTCGTGCGGGTCTTCCGGTCGCTGGCCGACTTCTCGCCGGGCACCTTCGAGGGCTGGCTGCACCGGATCACGACCAACCTGTTCCTCGACATGGTCCGCCGTCGCCAGCGGATCCGGTTCGACGCCCTGCCCGAGGACACCGAGCGGCTGCCCGGCACCGCCCCCAGCCCCGAGCAGGTGTACGCCGACACCCACCTCGACCCCCAGGTCCAGGCCGCGCTGGACGCGCTGGCGCCGGAGTTCCGCGTGGCCGTCGTCCTCTGCGACATCGAGGGGCTGACCTACGAGGAGATCGCCGCGACCCTGGGCATCAAGCTCGGCACGGTCCGCAGCCGCATCCACCGCGGCCGCGTCCAGCTGCGCCAGGCCCTGGCCCACCTCGATCCGCGCCGTCCCGGGATCGCGGTCGCGGGGGAGGGGGCGGCGTCGTGAGCATCCCGGAGAGCCACCTCGCCCAGGAGGCGATCGCCGCCCTCGTCGACGGCGAGCTGCCCAGCGGCCCGGCCGGCCGCGCCGCCCGCCACCTCGCCGGCTGCGCCCAGTGCCGGATGGCCGTGCAGGCCCAGCGCGAGGCCAAGGAGGCGCTGCACCGCGCCGCCGACGTCGCCGTCCCCGGTGACCTGCTCTCCCGGCTGCAGGCCATCCCGTTCACCACCGACGTCCCCGGCGCCGGGGGCGGCATGGGCGGGCTGTCCGCCGGCGGTGGGCAGCTGGTGTTCTCGGGCGCCTCGGGCTCCTGGTCGGTGCCGCTGGCGCCATCCGCACCCGAGCCGCACCGCCCGGGACAGGCCCGCTGGCTGCGCCGCGGCGTCGCCGGCGCCCTGGCCGGCATCGGCATCGGGGTGACCGCGCTGGCGCTGAGCCTGCCCGCCCCGCAGGTCGACGACCGGCCGCAGCCCACCGTCGCCGGGCCGACCGCCGGGGAGCGCAGCGAGGTCGTGCCGCCGGTCGTCCGCGCCCTCACCGTGGGATCGTCTGTGTCGGGCACCCGGGGCGGGACGCCCTGACCGACCACGACCGACCGACGTCCGGGGAGGACCCGCTGCCCGAGACCCCGCCGTCCTCCGGTGCGTCCGAGGAGGCCTTCGCGCGTCCCTCCGGCGCCGGCGCGTTCGACCCGCCGCCGTCGCGGCCCCGGCCGGCGCTGTCGCCCACCCCGCCGCCGAGCCCCGCCCAGAGCGCGGCGTTCGGCCGCCCGGCGGCGGTGGCCGGCAGCTTCGCCGGTGACCGGCCCACGCCTCCGCCGCGCCCGCTGCCGGCACCGCCGCCCGAGGCGGTGCTGCGCGCCTTCGCCCCGCCCGGCACCCAGCGCTCCGGGCTGCAGGAGCCCCCCGGCGGGCGTCCCGGGCGCCGGCGCACCTCGGCCGGCCCGTGGTGGAAGCCCGACGCGAAGAGCGACCCCTGGCGCGACCCGTACGCGCCGGCCGGCCTGACCGGCCCCGCCGTCTACGAGGAGGAGGCCGAGCAGGAGGGCCCGGTCGTCGTCGACGCCAAGGGGCGCAAGAAGCTGCGCCTGCGCGACCTGACCGTCCGGCTGTCGGTGCTGGTCCTCCTGGCCGTGCTGCTCGTCGGCGCGCTCGGCGGCGGTCTCGGCTACCTCCTCACCCGCACCGCGGCGGAGTCCCCGCTGCTGGCGCCGGGCACGGAGCTCTCCGAGACCGACGAGGCCATCGTCCGCGAGCCCGGCTCGGTGTCCGCGATCGCCGCGGAGATCACGCCCGCGGTCGTCTCGATCGAGGTGCGGGTCGGTGACACCGGCGGCACCGGGTCCGGCGTCGTGGTCGACGCCGAGAACGGCTACATCGTCACGAACAACCACGTCATCTCCTCCGCCGACGGCGCGCAGGACGCGGAGATCCGCGCGGTCTTCTCCGACGGCAGCGGGTCGGTGGCCCGCATCGTCGGCCGCGACCCGGCCAGCGACATCGCCGTCATCAAGGTGGAGAAGCCGGGCCTGGTGCCCGCCGCGCTCGGCAACTCCGACGACGTCGTCGTCGGCGACCCGGTGCTGGTCATCGGCTCGCCCCTCGGCCTGGCCGGCACGGTGACCGCCGGCATCGTCAGCGCGCTCGACCGGCCGGTGCGCCTGTCGGGTCAGGGCACCGACACCAACGCGGTGATCAACGCCGTGCAGACCGACGCGCCGATCAACCCCGGCAACTCCGGCGGTGCCCTGGTCGACGCCACCGGCGCGGTCATCGGCATCAACACCGCGATCGCCTCGGTCGGCGGCGGCAGCGTGGGGCTGGGCTTCGCGATCCCGATCAACACCGCCCGGGACATCGCCGAGCAGCTCATCGCCACGGGCACGGCGGTGCACGCCTCGCTGGGCGTGAGCGCGCGGTCGGTCACCGACGGCGTCCGCAACGGCGCGCTGGTGGTCAACGTCGAGCCCGGCAGCGCCGGCGCCGAGGCGGGGCTGCAGGAGCAGGACATCATCATCGCCGTGGACGACGAGCCGGTCGGCACCTCCGAGGAGCTCGCCGTCGCCATCGACGCCCGCCAGCCCGGTGACACCGTGACCATCGAGTACGTGCGCGGCGGCGCGGCGTCGACCACCACCCAGGCGACACTCGACCAGGCCTGAGGCGGGGGCCGCCTAGGCTGGGTGGGGTAGCGAGGGAGGGTGCGTGTTCGACTCGATCGGCTGGGGCGAGATCGCCGTCGTCGCGTTGGCCGCGCTGTTCATCTTCGGCCCTGAGCGGTTGCCGCACCTGGCCAAGGACGCCGCCGCCGGGCTCAAGCGGCTGCGCGAGGCGATCAGCGGCGTCCGCTCCCAGGTCGACGAGTCGCTGGGGGAGGACCTCGCCGGGCTGCGCGACCTCGACCTGCGCAAGTACCACCCGAAGACGTTCATCCGCGACCAGCTGCTCGCCGACGACGACGCCCCGCCGGTGCGCCGCGGCAGCGCCACCGGCTCCGCCGGGCTGATCAAGGACGGCACCGCGGCGGCGGCCGGTGCGACGGCGGCGGGGGCGGGTCTCACGCCCGGACGGCGGGCTTTGGCGGCCCGGGCCGCCGCGGCGCGGTCGCGGGACGCCGGCACGCCGCCGCCGTTCGACATCGACGCGACCTAGCCACCGCCGCGCGCCTCCGTCGCACCCGGTCCCGCACTGCCGGCGTTCCTCGTCCATCGCGGGCGCTGCAGCGCCGGCAGTGCGCGTGAACCGCCCGCGATGCACGAGAGGCCGGCCCCCGCGGACGGGGACCGGCCTCTGGCACGCGTCAGCTCAGTGGCGGACCGGGGTCAGCCCCAGGGAGCGCCCGGACAGCCCGCGCTGGCGGACGGCGAGGCCGTCGGCGATCTTCGTGAGGGCCTGGGCCGCTGCCGACTCGGGCTCGGCGAGCACGATCGGCGCACCGGCGTCCCCGGCCTCGCGGAGGCGGGTGTCCAGCGGGATCTGGCCGAGCAGCGGCACCCGCGCACCCAGCGTGCGGGTGAGCGCGTCGGAGACCGCCTCGCCGCCGCCGGAGCCGAAGACCTCCATGCGGCTGCCGTCGGGCAGGTCCAGCCACGACATGTTCTCGACCACGCCGACCACCTGCTGGTGGGTCTGGCTGGCGATGGCGCCGGCCCGCTCGGCCACCTCGGCGGCGGCCAGCTGCGGGGTGGTGACCACGAGGATCTCGGCGTTGGGCACCAGCTGGGCCACCGAGATCGCGACGTCGCCCGTGCCGGGCGGGAGGTCCATGAGCAGGACGTCGAGGTCGCCCCACCACACGTCGGCGAGGAACTGCTGCAGCGCGCGGTGCAGCATCGGCCCGCGCCACACCACGGGGGTGTTGCCCGGGGTGAACATGCCGATCGAGATGACCTTCACGCCGTAGGCCTGCGGCGGCATGATCATGTTGTCGACCTGGGTGGGCTTGTCCTCGACGCCCAGCATCCGCGGCACCGAGTGGCCGTAGATGTCGGCGTCCACGACACCCACCGACAGCCCGCGCTTGGCCAGCGCGGCGGCGAGGTTCACGGTGACGCTGGACTTGCCCACGCCGCCCTTGCCCGAGGCGACCGCGTAGACGCGGGTCAGCGAGCCGGGCTGGGCGAAGGGGATGACCGGGTCGGCGGTGTCGGTGCCGCGCACGGTCTTGCGCAGCTCGGCGCGCTGCTCGTCGTTCATCACGTCGAGGCCGACCTGCACCGAGGTCACCCCGGGGACGGCGGACACGGCCTGGGTGACGCGGTTGGTGATGGTCTCCCGCATCGGGCAGCCGGCGACGGTGAGGTACACCTCGACGCGCACGGCGCCGTCCTCGGCGATCTGCACGTCCTTGACCATGCCGAGCTCGGTCAGGGGCCGGTTGATCTCCGGGTCCTGGACGGTGGCCAGAGCGGCGTTCACGGCGTCGAGCGCCGGGGAGCCGGTCAGCGTGTCGGACATCGTTCTCGTCTGTCTCCTTCGAGGGGGACCCGGCCCGGCCCGCCGACGGCGGCGGCGACCTGCGCACTCGGATCTCCTGCCACTGTACGGCGGCGTCGCGCACGCGCCCGCCGCTGCAGGGGGTGATGTGCTGCGCACCGGGCTGTCGCCGGCGGTCGTTAGCCTCGCTGACCGTGTCCACCGCTGCCGCGCGCTCGGCCGTCCTGCGCGACGCGATCGGCCTCGGCGTCGCGGTCGGCCTCTACGGCGTCGCCTTCGGGGCCGCCGCCGACGCCGCGGGGCTCGACGCCTGGCAGGCGCTCACCATGTCGCTGCTGATGTTCACCGGCGCCTCGCAGTTCGCCCTGGTCGGCGTGCTCGGCGCGGGCGGGAGCGTGCTGGCCGCCGTCGGCAGCGCCCTGCTGCTGGGCACCCGCAACACCGTCTACGGCGTGCGGCTGGTGCCGCTGCTGCGGCCGCGGGGCGGGCTGCGCCGGCTGGGCACCGCGCACTGGGTCATCGACGAGACCACCGCGCTCGCCGTCGCCGCGCCCGACCGCGCGCTGGCCCGGCTGGGCTTCCTCGCCGGCGGCGCCACCATCTACCTGCTGTGGAACGCGACCACGCTGGTGGGCGCGCTGGGTGCCGCTGCCCTGGGGGAGACCGCGCAGGCCGCGCTGGACGCCGTCGTCCCCGCCGCGTTCCTCGCGCTGCTGTGGCCGCGGCTGCGCCGCGGGGCCACCGAGCCCGCGGTGCAGCGCCGGGTCGCCGCCGGCGGCGCGGTCGTGGCCCTGGCGCTCACGCCGTTCGTGCCGGCCGGCGTGCAGGTCATCGCGGCGGTGGTCGCGGTGGCGCTGGCCGGCCGGCCGCGACGCGCGGCCGGGGAGGGGGCGGCGTGAGCAGCGGCGCGCTCTGGACGGCGGTGCTCGTCGGCTCGCTGGGCTGCTACCTGCTCAAGCTCGCCGGGCTCTCGGTGCCCGCGGCCTGGGTCGAGCGGCCGTGGGTGAGCCGGGTGGTGGAGTTCGTGCCCGCCGCCCTGCTGGCCGCGCTGGTCGCCGTGCAGGCGCTGACCTCCGGGCAGGACCTCGTGGTCGACGGCCGGCTGGTCGGGCTGGCGGTGGCCGCGCTGGCCCTGGCGCTGCGGGCGCCGTTCATCGTCGTCCTCGTGCTGGCCGGGGCGGCGGGAGCCGGCGTCCACCTGCTCGCGGGCTGACCGGTCCGCCCCGCTAGGTTGTTGCGAAGAGTTCGCAACAAGGGGCTGGAGAGATGTCCATGCAGGTCCGGCGTCCGCGCGTCGTGCGATGGGTGCTCGCCCTGGCGGCCCTGCCCCTGGTGGCGAGCGGCTGCTCGGCGCCCGGCGGAGGCGACGGGGGCGGGTCGGCCGACCGCCGGCTGGTGCTGGCCGACGCCTACGAGCCGGAGCTGTTCAACCCGGTCGCCGGCCACGGTGAGACCGGCAGCTCCAAGGTCTACGACGGCCTGGTCCGGCTGGCCGGGGGAGCCGGCATCCCCGAGCTCGAACCGGCGCTGGCGGTGCAGCTCCCCGAGGCCGACGCGCAGGCGCGGGAGTGGACGGTGCGGCTGCGGGAGGGAGTGCGCTTCTCCGACGGCACGACGTTCGGCGCGGAGGACGTCGTCGCCACCTACGAGGCGGTGCTGGACCCGGCCTCCGCGTCGCCCATCGCCGGCAACTACTCGATGATCGACGGCGTCGAGGCCGTCGACGAGCACACCGTCGTCTTCCGGCTGGCCTACTCCTACGCCCCCTTCCCGACCAAGCTGCTGCTGGGCATCGCTCCCGCCGAGGCGCTCGCCACCCCCGGCCCGGCCGAGGAGTCCCCGCTCAACACCGAGCCGGTCGGCACCGGGCCGTACCTGCTCACCGAGCGGCGGGCCGACCGCGTCGTGTACACCGCCAACCCCGACCACTGGGACGGCGAGCCCGAGGTGCAGGAGCTGGTCGTCGTGCACGTGCCCGACGACAACACCCGGGCCCAGCGGATGTCCACCGGCGAGTTCGACGGGACGACGCTGCCGCCGCTGCTCGCCCAGACCCTCGACGGCCGCGAGGGCCTGACCGTGGTCGGGCACGACAGCGCCGACTACCGCTCCGTCTCCCTCCCCGCCGGCGACCCGGTCACCGCCGACCCGGCCGTGCGGCTGGCGCTGAACCACGCCGTCGACCGGGCGGCGATGGTCGAGTCGATCCTCGGCGGGCGGGGGAGCGAGGCGCACACGCCGGTGCCCGAGGTGTTCGGCGAGTACGTCGATCCCGGCGCGACCTTCGCGCACGACCCCGACCTGGCCGCCGAGCTGCTCGACGAGGCGGGGTGGGTGCCCGGCCCCGACGGCATCCGGGTCCGGGACGGGCTGCGGGCCCAGTTCACGCTCATGTACTTCCCCGAGGAGACGCTGCGCCGCGACCTGGCCCAGGCCTTCGCCTCCGACGCGCTCGCGGTCGGGGTGCAGGTCGACCTCGAGGCGGTCGACCGGCCGCAGTTCCGGCCGCGGATCCCGGTCGACGCCGGGCTGCTCGGCGGGGGCGACGTGCCCTTCGACCCCGACACGCAGCTCTACAACGCGCTGCACTCCCGCTTCACCGCCGAGGGCGTCGGCGGCCCGTTCGACAACCCGAGCGACTACACCGACCCCGCCGTCGACGCCGCGCTGGACGAGGCGCGGCGCAGCCTGGACCCCGCCGTCCGGGTGGCGGCCTACCAGCGGGTGCAGCGGGAGTTCGTGGCCGCGCCGCCGGCGGTGATGCTGGTGTTCCTCGAGCACGTCTACGTCATGCGCGACGGCGGCTGGACCGGCACCGAGCCGGTGCTGGAGCCGCACTCGCACGGGGTGGCCTGGGGCCCGTGGTGGAACCTGCAGGACTGGCGCCGGGAGTGACCGGCCCCGCCGCGGTCCGGCCGGTGCGGCGGGTCCGGTGGCGCGAGGCCGGGCGCATGGCCGCCCGCCGGCTGCTGTTCGTGCTGCCCGTGGTGGTGGCCGTCTCCGCCGGGGTGTTCGCCGTCGCGGCGGCGTCCCCGTTCGACCCGCTGGCCGGCTACCTCGGCGACCGGTACCTGACCGCCAGCCAGGAGGTGCAGGACCGGATCGCCCGGGAGCTGGGTGCCGACCGGCCCTGGTGGGTGCACTACGGCTGGTGGCTGGGCGAGCTGGTCACCGGCGACCTGGGCACCTCCCGGGCCTTCGGCCAGCCGGTGGCCGACGTGGTCGCCGAGCGGCTGCCGTGGACCCTGCTGCTGGTCGGCACCGCGCTGGTCGTGGCCGTCGTCCTGGCGCTCGTCCTCGGCACGTGGACGGCCTACCGGCGCGGCGGCCTGCTGGACCGCCTCGTCACCCCCTGCTGCCTGCTGCTGCAGGCGGTGCCCCCGTTCGTGGTCGCGCTCGGCGCGGTCGCCGTCCTCGGCCTGGGCCTGGCGTGGCTGCCGGTGGCCGGGCTGACCGACGCGGGCGCGGAGCTGTCGGTCGGCCAGGTCGCCCGGCACCTGGTGCTCCCGGCCCTGGTGCTGGCGCTGTCCCAGCTGCCGTGGCTGCTCCTCCACGTGCGCGAGGCGCTGCTGCGGGCGCTGGCCGAGGACCACGTGGTGGCCGCCCGCGCCCGCGGGCTGGCCGAGCGCACCGTCGTCCTCCGGCACGCCCTGCCCACCGCGCTGCTGCCGTTCGTCACCCTCCTCGGCGCCCGGCTGCCCGAGCTCGTCGTCGGCGCCGTGCTGGTCGAGGAGGTCTTCAGCTGGCCGGGGCTGGCCCAGGCGGTGGTCACCTCGGCGGTCGAGCTCGACTTCCCGCTGCTGGCGTTCCTGACGCTGGTGACCACGGTGGCGGTGCTGGTCGGCTCGCTGCTCGCCGACTGCGCCTACGTGTTGCTGGACCCGCGGGTGAGCGCCGATGGGTGAGCGCGACCGCCGGCTGCTCGCCGGGACGGCGCTGCTGGCCCTGCTCGTCGGCTACGCGGTGCTGGTGCCGTGGGTGGCCGGGGTCGACGACCGCGTCACCGACTTCGCCGCCGCCCGCCAGGCGCCCGCGGCCGGCGCCCTCTTCGGCACCGACTCCGCCGGGCGCGACCTCTTCGTGCGGACGGCGGCGGGGCTGCGGGTCTCGCTGCTGATCGCGCTGGTGTGCGCGGTGCTGTCGACGGTCATCGGCGCGGTGGTGGGCGCGCTGTCGGCGGTCGCCGGCGGCTGGGCGGACCGGCTGGTGATGCGGGTGGTCGACGCCCTCAACGCGGTGCCGCACCTGCTCCTGGGCATCGTGCTGGTCGCCCTCTTCCGCGGCAGCCTGGTGGCCGTCATGGCCTCGATCGCGCTCACGCACTGGACGCAGGTGGCGCGGATCGTGCGCGCCGAGGCGCTCTCGCTGCGCGACCGCGAGCACGTCGACGCCGCCGTCCTGGCCGGTGCGACCCGCGCGCAGGTGGTGCGCCGGCACCTGCTCCCCGCCGCGCTGCCGCAGGCGCTCGTGGCTGCCGTCCTGCTGCTGCCGCACGCCGTCTGGCACGAGTCGACCCTGAGCTTCCTGGGGCTCGGCCTGCCGCCGCACCGGGCGAGCCTGGGCACCCTGCTGGAGGAGGCGCGCAGCTCGCTGCTGCTCGGTGGGTGGTGGACGCTGGTGTTCCCCGCGCTGGCGCTGGTCCTGGCGACCCTGGCCGTGGCCGCGATCGGCGCCTCCCTGCGCGACCGCACCGCGCTGCCGCGGCGGGCGGAGGTGCGGGCATGAGCACCCCGGCGCTGGAGGTGGCGGACCTGACGGTGCGCTTCCGGCTCGACCGGCGGCAGGCCGCGGTGCACGCCGCCACCGACGTCTCGTTCGCGCTGCACCGGGGCCGGGTGCTGGCGCTCGTGGGGGAGAGCGGCTGCGGGAAGTCGGTGCTGGCCGCCGCGCTGCTCCGCCTGCTGCCGGGCAACGCGACGGTGACCGGCCGCGCGGTGCTGGCGCCGGGCGGCGGGGGCGCGGCACCGCTGGACCTGCTGGCCGCCGGCGACCGCGTCCTGCGGCGGAGTGTCCGCGGACGGCGCGTCGCGCTGGTGCCGCAGTCGGCCGCGACCGCGCTGACCCCGGTGCGGACGGCGCGGGCCCAGCTGGAGGAGACCGTCGCCGAGCTGGCCCCGGGGGCCGATCGCCGGCGGCACGCGGAGGAGCTGGCCCGCCGGGTCGGCCTGGACCCGGCCGATCTCGACCGCTTTCCGCACGAGCTGTCGGGTGGGATGGCCCAGCGGGTCGCGGTCGCCCTCGCGCTGGCGGGGGAGCCGGAGGTGGTGCTCGCCGACGAGCCCACGGCCGGGCTGGACGCCCCGCTGGTCGACCGCACCCTCGCCCTGCTGCGCCAGGTGGCCGACAGCGGCTGCGCCGTCCTGCTGATCACCCACGACCTGGGGGCGCTGCTGCGGAACCCGGACGTCGCCGACGACCTGGCGGTCATGTACGCCGGCCGGCTCCTGGAGACCGGCCCGGCCGGGCCGGTGCTCGACGCCCCGGCCCACGACTACACGCGCGACCTGCTCCGGGCGCTGCCCGCCGGCGGGCTGGTCCCGATCCCCGGCGCTCCGCCCGAGCTGACCGACCTCCCCGACGGCTGCGCCTACCACCGGCGCCGGCCGGAGGCCGGGCCGTGCGACGGCGGGCTCGTGCTGCACGGGTCGGGGGCGCGCCGCGCCCGCTGCCGGGAGCCGGAGCCGGTCCCGTGCTGACCGCCGAGGGGATCGAGGTCGGCTACCGGCCCGGGCAGCCGGTGCTCACCGGGGTCTCGCTCCGCGTGGCCCCCGGCGAGGTGGTGGGCCTCGCCGGCCCCAGCGGCTGCGGCAAGTCGACGCTGGCCCGGGTGGTCGCCCTCCTGCTCGCCCCGTGGCGCGGGGTGGTCACCGTCGACGGCACCGCCGCGCCCGGCGTCCGGTACGCCGTCCCGGCGCCGCTGCGGACGGCGGTCGGGATGGTCTTCCAGTCGCCCCGCCGGTCGGTCGACCCGCGGCTGCGGCTGGCCGACGTCCTCGCCGAACCGCTCCTCGTCGGGGGCCATCCGCTGTCCGGACGGCGGTCGGCGGCGGCGCGCCGCGAGCGCACCGCCGCCGTGGCCGAGCGGGTCGGGCTGACGGCGGACCTGCTGCGGCGGCGCCCGCACGAGGTCAGCGACGGGCAGCTCCAGCGCGCCTGCCTGGGCCGCGCGCTGCTGCAGGAGCCGCGCTACCTGGTGTGCGACGAGATGACCGCGATGCTCGACGCGTCGACGGCGGCGGCGCTGGTGGCGGTGGTGCGCGCCGAGGTCGACGCCGGCCGGCTGGGCGTGCTGGCGATCAGCCACGACGAGGAGCTGCTCGCCGCGTGGGCCGACCGCCGGGTCGACGCCCGCGACCGGAGCGCCGGCGTCCCCGGCCCCATCCGCTGACCGCGGCTACGGTGCCCCGGTGGACGACCTGGCCGGCATCCGCCGCGCGATCGACGCCGTCGACGAGGAGCTCGTGGCGGTGCTCGCCCGCCGGGAACGGCTGGTCCGCGCGGCCGGCCGGCTCAAGACCGACGCCGCCGCGGTGCGCGCGCCGGGCCGGGTCGAGGAGGTGGTCGCGCGGGCCCGCGCAACCGCCGAGCGGGCCGGGGCCAGCCCGGCCGTGGTCGAGCGGGTGTACCGGGCGATGGTGGCGGCCTTCGTCGACCTCGAGCTGGCCGCCACCGGTCACGCCGACGGGGTCGTCGTCCGCCGGGCGGCCGACGCCGACGCCGGGGAGGTGCTGACGCTGCAGCGGGCGGCCTTCGTGACCGAGGCGCAGGTGTACGGCGATCCGCACCTCCCGGCGCTCACCGAGACCCTCGAGGAGCTGCGGGAGGTGCTCGCCCGGGACGTCGTGCTGGTCGCCGTCCGCGGGGCCCGCGTGGTCGGGGCGGTGCGCGGCCGGGTGACCGGCGACGAGCTGGCGGTGGGCCGGCTGACCGTCGTCCCGGACTGCCGGGGGCAGGGCATCGGCACCGCGCTGATGCGGGCGGTCGAGTCGGCCGCGGGGCCCGGGGTGCGCCGCGCCGTCCTGTTCACCGGCGCCCGCAGCGAGGGCAACCTGCGCCTGTACCGGGGGCTCGGCTACGTCGAGCAGCGGCGGGAGCGGGTCTCCGCGGCGCTGGAGTTCGTGCACCTGGCCAAGGAGCTGGGCACCCCGGGCTGAGCCGGCCGGGACGGTGCAGGGGGACGGCGGTCAGCCGAGCCCGGCCTCCGCCCGCGCCGCGGCCCGCAGCTCCGCCCGGTCGACGCCGAGCGCCGCCAGGGCCCGGGGCACGGTGCCGCGTTCCAGGTCGCAGGCCGCCACGACGACGTGCGCGCCCCGCAGCCGGGCCGGCCGCACCGACTTCGACAGCGCGACGGCGGCCTGGAAGACCTGCTGGGCCTGCGGTGTCGCGGACAGCACGCCGGTCGCCGGCGCCCGCAGCGCACCGCCCGCGGAGCCGCCGTCCAGGCCGATCCCGGCCAGCGCGTCCTGGTGCGCCGCCTCGACCGCGGCGCGCAGCCGAGCGGGATCCACGCCCACCCGGGCGAGCGCGCGCGTTGCGGTGCCATCGGGCAGCGCCGTCGCCGCCAGCAGCAGGTGCTCGGGGCCGTGCCGCTCCTCGCCGGCGGCCCGGCCCTCGGCCTCGGCGGCGGTGAGCAGCGCCTTGACGGTCCGGACGTCGCGCAGCGCGTCGAGAAGTCCCACGGTTTCCTCCTGGTCAGTGCCCGCGCCGTGCGCGGACCTCGGGGGCGAACTTCTTGTGGGCGGCCTGCGCGCTGATGCCGAGGGCCTCGCCGACCTGCGCCCACGTCCAGCCCTGGTCGACGGCCGCGGTCACCGCGTCGAGCTCCAGCCGGCCGGCGAGCCGGCGGAGCGCGACGACGGCGGCCAGGGCCGCCTCGGGGTCGTCCGGGGAGGGCAGGGGGTGCGCGTCCACCACGCCCATCAACCTAGGTTGATAGCGCCGATCCGTCAACTCCGGTTGATGGAGGCCCGTCAGGCCGAGCTGTCCCGCGCCTTCTTCTTGCTCTTCTTCTCGCGCTTCTCGCCGTCCTCGGCGTCGTCGCCCACCAGCCGGGTGAGCTCGCTGCGCAGGAAGTCGCGGGTGGCCAGCTCGCCGACGGCCACGCGCAGCGCGGCCAGCTCCCGGGCCACGTACTCGGTGTCGGCGCGGGTCTGCGCGGCGCGGGCGCGGTCCTCCTCGGCCTGTACCCGGTCGCGGTCGGCCTGCCGGTTCTGCGCCAGCAGGATCAGCGGCGCGGCGTAGGCGGCCTGGGTGGAGAAGGCCAGGTTGAGCAGGATGAACGGATAGGGGTCCCACTGCAGGCGGACGGCGGCCACGTTCAGCGTGATCCAGACGACGACGATGATCGTCTGCACGGCGAGGAACCGGCCGGTGCCGAGGAAGCGGGCGATGCCCTCGGCGAACCGGCCGACCGCGTCGGGGTCCAGCCGCAGCAGGGTGCCGAGGCCCCGTGACTGCCCCCGCGGGACGTCGAGGCGGCGGCCGGAGGACTCAGCCACGCCGGGCCCGCTCGCGCCAGTCCTCGGGCAGCAGGTGGTCGAGCACGTCGTCGACGCTGACCGCGCCGACCAGCCGGCCCTGCGCGTCGACCACCGGCGCCGCCACCAGGTTGTAGGTGGCGAAGTAGTGGGTCACCTCGGCCAGGGGCGTCTCGGGCCGCAGCGGCTCGAGGTCGTCGAGGACGCCGCTGACCAGGCCGGACGGCGGCTCGCGGAGCAGCCGCTGGATGTGCGCCAGCCCCAGGTAGCGCCCGGTCGGGGTGGCCGACGGTGGGCGGCACACGTACACCTGGCTGGCCAGCGCCGGGGTCAGCTCGGGCTCCCGCACGCGGGCCAGCGCCTCGGCGATGGTGGCATCGGGCGTGAGGATCACCGGCTCGCTGGTCATCATCCCGCCGGCGGTGTCCTCGGAGTACTGCAGCAGCTGGCGCACCGGCTCGGCCTCGTCGGGCTCCATGAGCTCCAGCAGCCGGTTGCGGTCGACGTTGGACAGCTCCGACAGCAGGTCCGCGGCGTCGTCGGGGTCCATCTCCTCGAGGATGTCGGCGGCGCGCGCCTCCGACAGCGTGCCCAGGATGGTGATCTGCTCGGCCTCGGGCAGCTCGCCGAGCACGTCGGCCAGCCGGGCGTCGTCGAGCGCCTCGGCCACCTCGTGCCGCCGCTTGATCGGCAGGTCCTGCAGGGCGTGCGCGAGGTCGGCGGCGTTGAGCTCGCGGTAGGTGGCGATCAGCGTCTCGGTGCCCTGGCCGGTCTCGGGCAGCGCCAGCCCGGCCACCTCGTCCCAGGCCAGCTGGTGCAGCTGCCCGCGGCGGCCGAGCCGGCCGGGTTCCTGGACGGCGAGGCGGGTGAGCTGCCAGTCGCCGGTGCGGGTCTGCTCCACGGCCGCGTCGACGACACTGGCCGGCCGGCCGGACTCGACGATGCGGACCGAGCGGTCCAGCAGCTCGCCCAGCACGAGGGTCTCGCCGCGACGCTGCTCGAAGCGCTTGAGGTTGATCGTGCCGGAGGAGAGCACCACGGCGCCGGGGTCGACGGAGGTCACCCGGCCCATCGGCACGAAGATCCGCCGGCGGGCGACCACCTCGACCACCAGCCCCAGCACGCGCGGGCAGGCGGTGCCCACCCGCAGCGCGACGACGACGTCGCGCAGCTTGCCCACCCGGTCGCCGTTGGGGTCGAAGACGGGCAGCCCGGCCAGCCGGGAGACGTATGCCCGGGTCACCGTCGTCACGGACGCCGAGGCTACCGTCGTGCCGTGAGCGCGCTGGACTACGAGATCGTCGACGTGTTCGCCCCTCGCGCGTTCGCCGGGAACCCGCTGGCCGTCGTCCTGGACGCCGGGGACCTCAGCACCGAGCAGTGCCAGGCGCTGGCCAACGAGTTCCACCTGTCGGAGACGTCGTTCCTGAGCGCGCCCACCGCCGGGTCGGGGGCCGACTACCGGGTGCGGATCTTCACCCCGTACACCGAGCTGCCCTTCGCCGGGCACCCCAGCGTCGGCGCGGCGGCGACCCTCGTCCGCACCGGCCGGCTGGCCGCCGGCACGCTGCGCCAGGAGTGCGGGGCCGGCGTGCTCGACGTCGTCACCGACGCCGACGGCGCCCGGCTGTCCGGCGGCCGCCCCACGCTCGAGGACGGGCCCGACCCGGCGGCGCTGGCCGCCGCGATGGGGCTGTCGGCGGCCGACCTCGCCGGTCTCCCGGCGCACGTGGCCGGCGTCGGCCTGCCGTTCACCTTCCTGGCCGTGCGGCGCGAGGTGGTCGACGCCGCCCGCCCCGACGCGGCCGCGCTCGGCGCGCTGGGCGTGGCGCACGGGGTCTCGGTGCTGGCGTGGGACGGCGGCACCGCCACCGCGTACGCCCGCGTGTTCGCCGAGGGCCTGGCGTGGGGGGAGGACCCCGCGACCGGCTCGGCGGCGCTGGCCACCGGGGTCTGGCTGACCGCGACCGGCCTGGCGCCCGCCGACGGGACGGCGTCCTACACGGTGCGGCAGGGCGAGGCGATGGGCCGGCCGTCGGTGCTGGCCTGCACCGTGTCGGCGAGCGGCGGGCAGGTGACCGCGACGACCGTGCAGGGCGCCGTCGTCCCGATCGCGGCCGGTCGCATCCGCATCCCGGACTAGCCGCCGGTGTCCACCTCGACCTCGGCGGCGTCGGCCTGGGCGATCTCGCGGCCGGGCGGCCGGGACGTCGTCTTCATGGCGATCGCCGTCCTCGGCGTCTCGATGTCGGGGCCGTTGACCGCGCTGGTCGCCGCGCCCTTCCTGGCCATCGCGTTCTGGCGCAACGCGGCGGGCGCCGCGCTGCTGCTGCCGGTGCTGCTCGGCCGCGAGCGGTCGGCGCTGGCCGGGCTCCGGCTGCGCGACCTGCGCAGCTCCGCGGTGGCGGGGGCCTTCCTCGCCGGGCACTTCGCCGCCTGGCTGCCGAGCCTGTCGATGACGACGGTCGCCGCGTCGACCGCGCTGGTGACCACCACGCCGATCTGGACGGCGCTGGTGGCACGGCTGTCGGGCGTGCGGCTCAGCGGGGCGACCTGGGCGGGGCTGGCGCTGGCCGTCGCCGGCGCGGCGCTGATCGCCGGGGTCGACGTGACGGTCAGCCTGAGGGCGCTGGCCGGCGACGGGCTGGCCCTGCTGGGGGCGATCGGTGCCGGGGGCTACGTGCTGGCCGGGGCGCGGGCACGCGAGCGGCTGTCCACCTCGGCCTACGCCGTCGTCTGCTACTCGGTCTGCGCGGCGCTGCTGGCGGTCGCCGCGGTGGTCGCCGGCGTGCCGCTGGGAGGTTTCTCGGCCCGCGACTGGTGGCTCATCGCGGCGATCACGGTGTGCGCGCAGATCCTCGGGCACACGATGCTCAACCTGGTGCTGTCGCGGGTCGGCCCGACGATGGTCAGCCTCGTCGTGCTGCTGGAGGTGCCGGGCGCCCTGCTGGTCGCGCTGGTGCTGCTGCAGCAGGCGCCGCCGCTGCTGGCGCTGCCCGGCATGGCCGCCGTCGTCGTCGGCGTGGCCCTGGTCGTGCGGGCCAGCCGGCCGACCACCCTGGTGGAGGCGGCGACCTAGAAGGACCCCGTCCTTCCCACCCTTCGCACGCTCGGCGCGGTGCCCTGGACGGGGCCGCACGAGCGACCACCTGGTGAGGGTGATCACGCGGCAGCGCGGCCGACCGGCGGCGTCGCTACTCTCCGGTAACAACCCGACCGACATCGCACAGCGGAGGCACCGTGGCCGAGCTCCGATCCCGTCGTTCCAACCTGGCCGTCCCGGGCAGCAACCCGCGCTTCCTCGAGAAGGCCAAGGGCCTGGGCGCCGACCAGGTGTTCCTGGACCTGGAGGACGCCTGCGCGCCGCTGGCCAAGCCCGGCGCCCGCAAGAACATCGTCGCCGCGCTCAACGAGGGTGGCTGGGGCGACAAGATCCGTACGGTCCGCGTGAACGACTGGACGACGGAGTGGACGTTCCAGGACGTGCTCGAGGTCGTCGGCGGCGCCGGCGCGAACCTCGACTGCATCATGCTGCCGAAGGTCGCCGACGCCGCCCAGGTGCAGGCGCTGGACATGCTGCTGACCCAGATCGAGAAGGCCAACGGCCTGGAGGTCGGCCGGATCGGCATCGAGGCGCAGATCGAGACGGCGCAGGGCCTGATCAACGTCAACTCGATCGCCTTCGCCAGCCCGCGGATCGAGACGATCATCTTCGGCCCGGCCGACTTCATGGCCAGCATCAACATGAAGTCGCTGGTGGTCGGCGCCCTGCACCCGGACTACGCCGGCGACCCGTTCCACTACATCCTCATGCAGATCCTCATGGCCGCCCGCGCCCGCGGCGTGCAGGCCATCGACGGGCCGTTCCTGCAGGTGCGCGACGTGGAGGCCTTCAAGGAGGTCGCCAAGCGCTCGGCGGTGCTCGGCTTCGACGGCAAGTGGGTGCTGCACCCCGGCCAGGTCGACGCGGCCAACGAGATCTACTCGCCGTCGCAGGAGGACTACGACCACGCCGAGCTGATCCTCGACGCCTACGAGTGGGCCACCTCCGAGGCCGGCGGCAAGAAGGGCTCGGCGATGCTGGGCGACGAGATGATCGACGAGGCCAGCCGCAAGATGGCCCTGGTCATCGCCGGCAAGGGCCGGGCGGCGGGCATGCAGCGCACCTCGTCGTTCACCCCGCCGGAGCAGTGAGAGAGGACCCTGCAGGGTGGCCCGACGGCCCCCTGCAGGGTCCCGCCGCGAGCCCGCGAGCGGTTGGGGGAGGGGGTCCTTCAGGGGCCGAAGCTGATCGACGCGGCGGCGACGACGAAGAAGGTCAGCCCCAGCACGAACAGCGCCGTGCCGATGCCGCCGACGATCATCCCGGCCAGCGCCAGGCCCTCGCCCTCCTCCCCGGTCTCCTTGATCTGCCGGCGCGCGACGATGCCGAGCACCAGGCCGACCGGCGCGAAGACGAAGGCGAGCACCAGCGCGAGGATCGCCGTGGTGTTGGTCGGGCGGCTCAGGTACACCGGCGTAAAGCCGGGCGGCACGCCGTAGCCCGGCGGGACGCCGTACCCCGGAGGCGGGTACCCCGGCGGGGGGCCGTAGCCGGGCGGCGGGCCGTACCCCGGCGGGGGAGGGGCGTAGCCGGGCGGGCCGTGGACCGGCGGATCGCCCCGGTAGAACTCGTCGCTGCTCATGCCGTCCTTCCGCTCACTGGCCGACCGCCGCCGCCGGGAGGGCGGCCAGCCGGGTGGCGATGGCCTGGGCGGCCGCTGCGCCGGTGGCAGGATCCTCCGCGATCAGCACCGAGACCACGGCGCCACGCCCCTGCGCGATGACCTCCTGGGTGACGCCTCCGCCGAGCTCGTACAGCACGACGACCGGCGTGCCCACCAGCCCGTCGACCGGCGGGGGCGGCAGGAAGGTGCGGTCGGCGGCCGGGCAGGTGGCGAAGGCGGTGCGCAGCTCCTCGAGCGCCGCCGTCCCGGAGGCGGCCGAGTCGTAGGCGATCGACTCCGAGACCACGGTGGCGGTACCGGCCGGGTCCAGGCCGACGACGGGGTGCTTGGCGGTGCGCGCGCCCTCGGTGGTGAAGGTCAGCCCGCAGATGCCGGCCAGGCTCGGGTTGTCCGACAGGTCGCCGTCCGGCACCGGGTTGGCCTGGATCGACCAGCCCGGCGGCAGGTCCGCGGCCCGCAGCGCGACGGCCAGCGCGCCCTCGTCGGGGGTGGTGGCCGCGGCCGGGTCGGCGGCGGCCGCCGCGGACGCCTCGGCCTGGGCCGGCTCGGGCTCGTCGGTGCCGGCGGCGCGGGACCCGCCGTCGCCTCCGCCGCAGCCGGCCAGGACCAGGACGGCGGCGGTCAGCAGGATCGGCAGGCGGCGGGGGCTCACCGGCGCGACGCTAGACGGTGCGCCCGGCGACCGGCCCCGCGGCGTGACCGGGGACACGGCGGCGGGATCGGCCCCGTGGCCCATACTCGCGGGTAACAACGGACACCGGAGTCCCGGAGGAGTGACCGATGGCCCGTCTGGCGCAGACCGCCGACCTCACCGACGTCCAGCAGGAGATCCTGGCGACGGTGCGTTCCTTCGTCGACAAGGAGATCATCCCGAACGCCCAGGAGCTGGAGCACGCCGACGCCTATCCGCAGGAGATCGTCGACGGGCTCAAGGAGCTCGGCATCTTCGGGCTGATGATCCCCGAGGAGTACGGCGGCCTCGGCGAGAGCCTGCTGACCTACGCGCTGGCGGTCGAGGAGATCGCGCGCGGCTGGATGAGCGTCTCCGGGGTGATCAACACCCACTTCATCGTCGCCTACATGCTCCGCCAGCACGGCACTCCGGAGCAGAAGGAGCGGCTGCTGCCGCGCATGGCCACCGGTGAGGTGCGCGGCGCGTTCTCGATGTCCGAGCCGGGTCTGGGCTCCGACGTCGCCGGCATCCGCACCCGGGCCGTGCGCGACGGCGACGGGTACGTCATCGACGGCCAGAAGATGTGGCTGACCAACGGTGGCTCCTCGACCCTGGTGGCCGCGCTGGTGCGCACCGACGAGGGCGCGGAGAAGGCGCACCAGAACCTCACCACCTTCCTGGTGGAGAAGCCGGCCGGCTTCGGCGAGGTGGCGCCCGGGCTCACCATCCCCGGGAAGATCGACAAGATGGGCTACAAGGGCGTGGACACCACCGAGCTGGTGTTCGACGGCTTCCGGATCGACGCCGACGCCGTCCTGGGCGGCCGGACCGGGCGCGGCTTCGCCCAGATGATGGACGGCGTCGAGGTGGGCCGGGTCAACGTCGCCGCGCGCGGCTGCGGCATCGCCATCCGCGCCTTCGAGCTGGCCATCGAGTACGCCCAGCAGCGGGAGACCTTCGGCAAGCCGATCGCCGAGCACCAGGCGATCGCGTTCAAGCTGGCCGAGATGGCGACCAAGGTCGAGGCCGCGCACGCGATGATGGTCCGCGCCGCCCGGCTCAAGGACGCCGGCCAGCGCAACGACGTCGAGGCCGGCATGGCCAAGCTGCTGGCCAGCGAGTACGCCGCCGAGGTCACCCAGGACAGCTTCCGCATCCACGGCGGCTACGGGTACTCCAAGGAGTACGAGATCGAGCGGC
This sequence comes from Blastococcus sp. SYSU D00820, assembly GCF_054050695.1. Classification (NCBI taxonomy): domain Bacteria; kingdom Bacillati; phylum Actinomycetota; class Actinomycetes; order Geodermatophilales; family Geodermatophilaceae; genus Blastococcus; species Blastococcus sp. SYSU D00820. The sequence goes on along the minus strand of NZ_JBJGZW010000011.1, from coordinate 10,627 downwards.
TCATGCGCGAGGCGCCGTTCCTGCTCATCGGCGAGGGCACCAGCGAGATCCAGAAGACGATCATCAGCCGCGGCCTCCTCAAGGAGTACCGCGCCAAGCGCTGAGGAAGGACCCCCTGCCCCCACCACTCGCACGCTCGCGGCGGGCCCCTGCAGGGGGCCACGGTGGGGCAGGGGGTCCGCTCATCAGCGGGCCGGACGGCGCTCGTAGGTGCGCCGCGCCCACAGCCAGCCGACGACGGCGAAGCCGACGCACCACGCCATCGCCACGACCGCGCTGCTGCCGATCGCGGTGCCGGTGAGCAGCCCGCGGAGGGTCTCGATGACCGGCGTGAAGGGCTGGTGCTCGGCGAACCAGCGCAGCCCGGCCGGCATCGAGTCGGTGGGAACGAAGCCGCTGCCGAAGAAGGGCAGCAGGAGCAACGGCATCGGCAGGTTGCTCGCCGACTCGACGCTCTTCGCGGCCAGGCCCATGGCGACCGACAGCCACGACAGCGCGAAGCTGACCAGGGCGAGGAAGCCGGTCGCGGCCAGCCACTCGACCACCCCGGCGTCGGGGCGGAACCCGATCAGCACCGCCACGCCGAGCACCAGCGCCAGGCCGATGAGGGTCTGCACCACCGCGCCGCCGACGTGGCCGGCGAGCACCGCGGCCCGCGCGATGGACATGGTGCGGAACCGGTTGATGATGCCCTCGGTCATGTCCATGGCGATCGAGATGGCGGTGCCCTGGGCGGCCGCCGCGATCGCCAGCACCAGCAGGCCCGGGGTCAGGTACTCGGCGTACTCCGCCCGGCCGCCCGAGGGCCCGCCGAGGCCGGCGCCCAGCGTGCCGCCGAAGACGTAGACGAACAGCAGCAGGAAGACGATCGGCATCCCGGCGACGACCACGGTGAGCGCGGGGTAGCGGACGGCGTGCCGCAGGTTGCGCCGCAGCATGGTCGCCGAGTCGGCGAGCGTGTAGGTGAGGGTGGTCATGGCGTGGGCACCTCCGCGTCGGTGGGGTGGCCGGTCAGGGCCAGGAAGACGTCGTCCAGGTCGGGCTGCTGCACGGTCAGGTCGGCGACGTCGACCGCGGCCGCGTCCAGGCGGGCCAGCACCTCCCGCAGCGCAGCGACGCTGCCGTCGCCGGGCACGTCGAGCGCCAGCGCGTCGGGATCGGCGGTGGCGCCGGGGAAGAGGCGGGCGGCGTCGTCCAGCGCCTGCCGGCCGGAGAACTGCAGCCGCACCGAGCCGCCGGGCACCAGCCGCTTGAGCTCGCCGGCGGTGCCCTCGGCGACCAGCCGGCCGCCGTCGAGGACGCCGATCCGGTCGGCGAGCTGGTCGGCCTCCTCCAGGTACTGCGTGGTCAGCAGCACCGTGACGCCGTCGGCGACCAGCCCGCGGACGACGTCCCACACCGCCCGGCGGCTGCGCGGGTCCAGGCCGGTGGTCGGCTCGTCGAGGAAGACGATCCGCGGATCGCCCATCAGCCCCATGGCGAGGTCGAGCTTGCGGCGCATGCCGCCGGAGTAGGTCTTGGGGCTGGTGGCCGCGGCCCCGACCAGGTCGAAGCGCTCGAGCAGGTCCGCGGCGCGGGCCCGGCCGGTGCGGTGGTCCAGGTGCAGCAGGTCGGCCACCAGCCGGAGGTTCTCGCTGCCGGTCAGCAGGTCGTCGACGGCGGTGGACTGGCCGGTGACCGCGATGGCCGCGCGGACGGCGTCCGGCTCGCGGGCGACGTCGTGCCCGGCCACCTGCACCTCGCCGGCGTCGGCGGGGGTCAGCGTGGACAGGATGTCGACGGTGGTGGTCTTGCCCGAGCCGTTGGGGCCGAGCAGCGCGTAGACCGAGCCGGTGGGCACGGTGAGGTCCAGGCCGTCGAGCACGACGTTCGGGCCGAAGCCCTTGCGCAGGCCCGTGACGCTGATGGCGGATGTCATGGCAGGTCCTCTCAGGCCCGGCGGATGAGGATGTCGCCGTACGAGGTGCGGGCGTGGATCTCGACGGTCTCGTCGGCCCCCTCGGGCCCGTCGGCCTCGGTGAGCAGGTTGCGCAGCCGGCCGGTGCCGGTGGAGACGTCGAGCCAGGCGGCCGTCCCCTCGCGCACCCCCGCCTCGACCTCGCCGTAGGCGGTCTCGAGGACCAGGGAGCCGCGGACGGCCTCGCCGACGCGCACCTGGCCGTACTTGGTGGTGCCGGTCAGCGACGCCAGCGCGCGGTCGACGGTCACGTCGCCGTAGCCGGTCTCCAGCCGGGCCGGGCCGGCGGTCTCGCCCACCCGGACGTCGCCGTAGGAGGTGGTGACGTCGGCCTCGCCCGCCACCGCGGCGGCCGAGATGCTCCCGCTGGAGCTCCGGGCGCGCAGGCTCGCGGCCTGGTCGAGGCGGACGCCCCCGTGCTTGCACTCCAGGTCGGCGGCGCCCAGCCGGCCGGTGCAGGTGATGTCGCCGGCGGTCGTGCGGACGTCGAGCGAGGACCCCGCGGGGAGGACGACGTCGACCTCGACCTCGGGGCCGGCCCCGAAGAAGAGCAGGCGGGGCCGGCTGGTCGACCGGACGAGCAGCTCGCCGTCGGCGAAGGTCACCTGGGCCTGCTGGGCGGCGGCGACGTCGGCGCCGCTGGCCGGGTTGCGCGGCCGGACCGTCACGGTGGTGTCGTGCCGGTCGTCGGCACGGACCTGCACGGCTCCGTGGACGACCTCGATGCGGGCCCGGATGGGCCCGGGGGTGTCGAACGTGGGCATGGCTGCGCCCTCCTCGGGGCAGGGGCGATCGCCCCCGGACCGGTCGGCCGGGGTCGGCGGTACGAGGTGCGAGGTGCGGGGTGCCGGCCGGCGCTAGCGCGCCCAGCCGGTGTAGTCGGAGCCGTAGGCGCGACGGCCGCGCCGCGCCGTCGACGACGGGGAGCCGGGCTCGAGCGCGGTGGCGACGGCCCGGACCAGCCAGGTGTTCACCGAGACGCCGAGGCGGGTGGCCGCCTCGTCGACGCGGGCCTTGAGCTGCTCGGGCAGCCGCAGGGTGATGCGGAGGGTCTCGCCCTCCTCGACCTCCGGAGCCGGCTCGGCCGCGGCCGGTGCCGGCGGCTCGGCTGCCTCCGGCGCCGGCGGGTGGGTGACGGCGAAGCCGAGGTCGCCGCCGCGGAGCCGGACGTCGACGGTGCCGGGCGCCAGCTGGCCGGTGATCTCCTCGGCCGCCTGGGACAGCGCGCTGAGCAGGGCCAGCCGCACCGACGCCTCGAGCGGCGCGGTGAGCCGCTCGGCGAGGGCGCGGGCCTCGTCGCCACCCGCCTCGGCCGCGGTGAGGAGGTCGCGGCGGAGCTGTTCGACGAAGGGGCTCAGGTCCATGACGCCATAATGACACCACGATGACGTCACATGCAAGCGTCATGACGCCACGGGTGGTGTCACGGCGTCGATGCGGCAGGGTCGGCGGGGTGGGACGCCGCGGCTGGGTGAGCGCCGCCACCGCGGACGGGCGGTGGGGTCCGCGGCCGGCCCGTGCTGACCGTCCAGCGGTCAGGCCTTGCCGTCGGTCAGCCCCGGCGGGCGGCCATGGGCAGCCAGACGGCCAGGCCCATGAGCAGCATGGCCAGCGGCACGTGGACGACGATCGGCGTGCCCTCGCCGGCCCGGCCGAGGAAGTACTCGGCGACCAGCAGCACCAGCAGGAGCACCGTGCCGACGACCACCGGCGTCCGGTGCCGCATCCACACGACGGCGGCGACCGCGGCCAGCAGGGCCAGCACGATGGTGGCCTCGGCGCCGTGCTGGTGCACGTTCACCCAGGTGCCGTAGTCCGCGCCGCTCAGGAACAGTCCGGCCCACAGGCCCTGCAGCAGCACGCCGAGCGAGGTGAGGCCGACCAGGGCGCTGAAGGCGGGGTGGGGCCGGCGGACGTCGGTGGCGGGGCTGGCGGCGGGAGTGGACATGGCTCCTTCTCTCGGTCGGGACGGGTCGCCGCCGAGTCTGCCGGACCGGTCGCCGGGGGCCGCGGTGCGTGCGAGGGTCGCCAGGGTGAACGGTGCACAGGCGCTCATCCGCACGCTGGTCTCCGCCGGGGTCGACGTCTGCTTCGCCAATCCCGGCACGTCGGAGATGCACTTCGTCGCGGCGCTGGACGACGTCCCGGAGATGCGCGGCGTCCTCACCCTCTTCGAGGGGGTGGCCACCGGCGCCGCCGACGGGTACGCCCGGATGGCCGGCCGCCCGGCGGCCACGCTGCTGCACCTGGGCCCGGGCCTGGGCAACGGCCTGGCCAACCTGCACAACGCCCGCCGCGGCCGGGCGCCGCTGGTCAACGTCGTCGGCGACCACGCGCGCTCGCACAAGCGGCTGGACGCGCCGCTGGAGAGCGACATCGACGCCCTCGCCGGCACCGTCTCCGCGTGGGTGCGCCGCTCGCTGACGCCCGAGGACGTCGCCGCGGACGCCGCCGACGCGGTGGCCGCGGCCACCCGGGGCGGGGTCGCCACGCTCGTGCTGCCGGCCGACGTCTCGTGGTCCGAGGGCGCCGAGCCGGCCGGTCCGCCGGCGCCGCACTCCCGGCCGGTGGCGCCCCAGGAGCGGGTGGCCGAGGTCGCGGCGGTGCTCGACGACGGCGAGCCGGCGGTGCTCTTCGTCGGCGGGGACGTCGCCGCGTCGGAGGAGGGGCTGGTGCTGGCCTCGGCGATCGCCACGGCCACCGGCGCCCGGCTGATGGCGGAGGTGCTGCCCGCCCGGCTGGTGCGCGGCGCGGGGCTGCCCGACGTCCCCCGGCTGCCGTATCCGCCGGAGCTGGCCGCCGGCGCGCTCGCCGGCACCCGCCGGCTGGTGCTCGCCGGCGCGCTGTCGCCGGTGGACTTCTTCGGCTATCCGGGGGAGCCGGGCACGCCCGTGCCGGCCGACTGCACGGTGCACGTGCTGTCCGAGCCGGGGGAGGACGGCGTCGCGGCGCTGCGGGCGCTGGCGGCCCGGGCCGCTCCGGAGGGCCGGCCGGTGCTGCTGGAGGCCTCGCGGCCGGAGATCCCGGACGGCCCGCTCACCCCGCGCGCGCTGGCGGCGGTCGTCGGCGCGCTGCTGCCCGAGCGCGCGATCGTCGTCGACGAGGCGCTGACCTCCGGAGTCGGGCTGGCCGAGCTGACCTCGGGGGCGCCGCAGCATGATTGGCTGTGCCTGACCGGCGGCGCGATCGGCGACGGGCTGCCCATGGCCATCGGTGCCGCGGTGGCCTGCCCGGACCGGCCGGTGATCGGCATCCAGGCCGACGGCAGCGCGATGTACACGATCTCGGCGCTGTGGACCCAGGCCCGCGAGCAGCTCGACATCACCACGATCGTCTGCGACAACGGCGCCTACGCGATCCTGCAGGGGGAACTGTCGCGGGTCGGGGCGGACGGCGGTGGCCAGCGGGCGGCGAAGCTGCTCGACCTCGGCGGCCCGGCGCTGGACTTCGTCGCGATCGCCACCGGCATGGGGGTGCCGGCCACGCGCGCGACGACGCCGGCCGAGCTGGCCGACCAGCTGCGCCGGGCGCTGGCCGAGCCGGGTCCGCACCTGGTCGATGCGGTGCTGACCTCCGGGTGAGCCTTGTGACCGAGCGAGCGCTTGGTTAACGTCCCGCCCAGATCCCCGGGAGGGCGCGATGAGCGACGACGACGTCTACTACGACCCCTTCGACGCCAGGACGCTGGCCGATCCGGTGGCGGCCCACCGCCAGCTGCGGGAACGCTGTCCGGTGCACCACCACCCGGGCTTCGGCGAGCGGGGCTTCTACACGCTGTCCCGGCACGACGACGTCCGCGAGTTCTACCGGGACTGGGAGCTGTGGTCCTCCGAGTGGGGCCAGGCGCCGATCTACGTCAAGGAGGGCGGGCTCAAGTCCGACCCGCCGGAGCACACGATCTACCGCAAGCCCGTCGTCGAGGCGTTCTCCGCCCGTCGCACCGCCGCGATGGAGCCGCTGGTGACGGCGGCGGTCGACGAGCTGCTCGACGCGATCGAGCCGGCGCCCGACGGCTCCTTCGACCTGGGCCGGGCGCTCGCCGTTCCGCTGCCGATGATCGTGATCTGCCAGGTGCTGGGCATCCCGGTCGAGGACCGCGACCTCTTCACCGAGTGGTGCAACGCGTTCATGGCCGCGCAGAACGTCGGCGACGCCGCCGTCCAGGGGGCCGCGCGGGCGAAGATCGACGCCTACATGACCGGGGTGCTCGCGGACCGGCGCGCGCAGCTGGCCGCCGAGGAGGCCGGCGGCCCGCCCGCGGCCGACGACATGCTGAACTCGCTGATCCGGGCCGAGCACGACGGCGAGCGGTTCACCGACGAGCAGCTGCTGCCGCTGCTGCTCCTGCTGCTGGTCGGCGGCTCGGAGACCAGCACCTCGCTGATCACCAGCCTGGTCATGCGGCTGCTGGAGCACGGGCTGTGGGAGCGGGTGCGCGACGACCGCCGGCTGGTCGAGGTGGCGATCGAGGAGACGCTGCGCTTCGACCCGCCGGTAATGGGCGTGTTCCGCACCAACACCCGGCCGGTGACGATGCACGGGGTGACCATCCCCGAGCAGTCCAAGGTGCACGGGCTGTACGCCTCGGCCAACCGCGACGCCGCGGTCTGGGACGACTCCGACTCCTTCCGGCTCGACCGCGACGTCACCCACCTGCGTCGCACCCACCTCTCCTTCGGCGTCGGCCAGTACCTCTGCCCGGCCGCGGCGCTGGCGCGGATGGAGGCCCGGATCTCGCTGGAGCGGCTGCTCGACCGGTTCCCGCGGCTGGTGCTGACCGGCGTCCCGGAGCGCACCGAGTCGTTCATGATGTGGGGCCACAAGACGTTGCCGGTCGGTACCGCTCCGCGATGAGGGGCGGTCGGCACACCACTGCCCGCGCGTCCTCGTGCTCTGCCCCCGGGTGTGGGCAGAGCACGAGCGTGCCGGGGACCTGACCTCACCCGGGGGGATGAGCAGGCGGCCGGCCGCTCCAGGGCCCGGCGGGTCGGGCCGATGCGCTCGTGGGGAGGGTCCCCGCGAGCGGAGGTGCGGTGTGCTCCAGGCGAGGTCCGGCAGCGGCAGGTGGCGCGCTGCCGCCGGCTGGCCGGCGCTGCTCGTCGTCGCCCTGACCACCCACGCCCTGGCCCATGGCACCACCCCGGCGCAGCTGCTGTACCTCGGCGTCGACGCGGCTGCGGTGTCCTGGGCGTGGTGGGGGGCCTCGCACGGCCGCGACCGGGCCGGTGCGGGGCTGATCGCGCTCGGGGTCTCCCTGTCGGCCCTCGGCGACCTCATCTGGCAGGTGTTCGCCTGGACCAGCGGCGTGCCGGACGTCTCGGTCGCCGACCTCGCCTACCTCGGCGGCTACGTCGCGCTCGCCGCCGGTCTGTGGCGCATGGCCGATGCCGGCCGCGTACCGCTGGCCGAGGCCGCCGAGGGATGGATCGACGCGCTGGTCGTCTTCGTCGCCGTCCTCTGCCTCGTCTGGCAGTGGTCGGTCGCGGCGACGATGAGCGACGGGTCCCTCCCGTGGCTCACGCGGGCCACCTGGGCCCTGTACCCCGCGCTGGACGCCGTCCTGATCGGCCTGGTGTTCCGTCTGGTGACCGCGCAGTCGCGGACCCTGCGCACCCGGCTGGCCGTCGTCGGGGGTGCCGGCTGCTGGCTGGCCTCCGACCTCACCTACCTCCTGGCCGCCGACGCCGAGGCGACCTCCGCGCTGCTCGACACCGGCTGGCTGCTCGGCGCCCTGATGATGGCCTGGTCGTGCCAGCCGTCTGCCGGGCACGCGGCACGCGACCGCGACCGCGACCGGGGTGGCCGGGTGGCCTTCGGCCTGAGCCGGCTGGCCGTCTGCCTCGGCGCCCTGCTGGTGCCCCCGGGCATCGAGCTCTCCCTCGACGTGGCCGGCGAGGAGGACGCGTCGTCGGTGACCTTCGCCGGCACCTTCCTACTGGTCGTCCTCGTCTTCGTGCGCGCCGCGCTGCTGCTCCGCGGCGAGGCTGTGGCCCGCGGCCAGGTGCTGGCCCAGCAGCGCTACAGCGCCGCGCTGGCCGCGCACTCCGCCGACGCGGTGGTCGTCGTCAGCCGGGACGGCCGGCTGCTCAGCGACCCCTCGGCGGTGCCGACGCTCGCGGGTGTCGGAGTCGGCACGGAGGTGGCCGCCGGCGACCTCGTGCAGATGACGGGGGTCGACCCCACCGAGGCCCACGCCGCCTTCCGCCGGGCGCTGCAGGCCCGCGGCGCGGTGGTCGACGTGGAGCTGCGCTGCACCGTCGCCGGGGAGGAGGGCTGGATCGGGGCCCGGCTGGTCGACCTGGGCGACGATCCGGACGTGCGCGGCGTCGTCGTCCACGTCATCGACATCACCGACCGCAAGCGGGCCGAGATGGCCCTCGCCCACCAGGCCTTCCACGACGTGCTGACCGGACTGGCCAACCGCGCGCTGTTCGCCGACCGCGTCGACCAGGCGCTGCGCCGTGGCGCCCGCGGCAGCGGGACGGCGGCCGTCGTCTTCATCGACCTCGACGGCTTCAAGGCCGTCAACGACACGCTGGGCCACGCCGCCGGCGACGCGCTGCTGCGCGAGGTGGCCGCGCGGCTGACCTCGGCGGTGCGCGCGGACGACACCGTCGCGCGGCTGGGCGGCGACGAGTTCGCCGTCCTCGTCGAGCAGTCGGGGGAGGGATCGGAGGAGGCCGAGGCCACCGCGGCGCGGGTGCTCGAGGTGCTCGCCCGGCCGATCGCCCTGGACCGGCAGGCGGTGACCGTGTCCGGCAGCGTCGGCATCGCCGTCGGCCGGCCGGGCGCGACCGCCGACTCGCTCGTGGGCGACGCCGACATCGCGATGTACGCCGCCAAGATGGCCGGTCGCGGCCGCGCGGTGGTGTTCGACCCGGGCATGCGCGCGGCGGCGGTCGCGGCGCGCGAGCTGGAGCAGGAGCTGCAGGGCGCGCTGACAGCCGGGGAGTTCCGGCTGGTCTACCAGCCGGTCGTCGCCCTGGACGACGGCCGGGTGACCGGCTTCGAGGCGCTGCTGCGCTGGCAGTCGGCCGCGCTGGGGGACGTCGAGCCGGAGCGCTTCGTGCCGGTGGCCGAGGCCTCGGGGCTGATCGAGGAGATCGGCGCCTGGGTGCTGAGCGAGGCCTGCGCGACGGCCGCCGCCTGGCGGGCCGAGCACGCGGCGGACCTGACGATGGCGGTGAACGTCTCGGCGGTGCAGCTGGCCGGGCCGCACCTGGTCGGACAGGTCACCGCGGCGCTGGCCGAGCACGGGCTGCCGGCGTCGGCCCTGGTGCTCGAGGTGACCGAGACGGCACTGTGCAGCGACCCGGAGCGGGCGACCCGGTGCCTGACGGCGCTGCGGGCGCTCGGCGTGCGGGTGGCGCTGGACGACTTCGGCACCGGCTACTCGTCGCTGGCCCACCTGCGCCAGTTCACCGTGGACGTGCTCAAGATCGACCGCTCGTTCGTCGCGGCCATCGAGGGAGACAGCGAGCTGCCGTCGATCCTGCGCGGGGTCATCGACCTGGGCCGGACGCTCGGGCTGGAGATCCTCGCCGAGGGCATCGAGACCGAGGGCCAGCTGGCGCTGCTGCGGCGCGGTCGCTGCGACCTGGGGCAGGGCTACCTGTTCGCCCGGCCGCTGGAGAGCGCCGACGCCGAGCTCATGCTGCTCGGCGAGGGCGCGCGCACCGGCGCCTGAGGGCTCAGCTGCCGGTCGGCGGCCGCTCCTGCGGGAGCGGCGGGCGCGGTGGCAGGCGCACCTCGCGGGTGGCGCCGGGGGAGGCGTCGGCAGGGTCGGCGTGTCGGCCGGGGTCGGCATGTCTGCCGGGGGAGCCCTGGGTCCAGGAGAGGGTGACCGGCTGCTGCTGTGCCGGCTGCTGAGGTGCCGGCTGCTGTTCAGGTGACCACTGCGGGGCCGGCGGGGCGTAGTGCTGCGGCGGCTGCTGCTGCCACTCGGGCGGCGACTGCTGCTGCCAGGCCGGCTGCTGCTGGTGCTGGGGCTGCTGCCACTGGGGCTGGCCCTGCTGCGGTTGCTGCTGCCAGCTCGGCTGCGCGGCCTGCTCGTGCTGCGGCTGCCCGTACTCCTGCTGCCGCCCGTACTGCTGCGGCGCGCCGGCCGGCTGGGCCGTCGTCCCGCCGGCCTTCCTGGCCTTCGAGGCCTGGACGCGCCGCCAGATGTAGAAGCCGATCAGCGCGAGGCCGAGCAGGGCGAGGCCGCGGCCGAGCCAGATGAGGTCGCCCGAGGCGTCCTGCTCCTGGCCGATGAGCGTCAGGAAGCCGTGCCAGATGCTCTCCGCGCCGCGGCCGCGGCTGGAGGACGACGTCGGCTCGTAGTCGACGGCGGCGACCGCGCAGCCGCCGACGATGGCGACCACCGCCAGAACGCCGATGATCTTCGTGGTCCGGTCCGGCTTCATGCCCCACCTCGTCCGTCGTGCCGAGGTCGCACACGGTAGCCCGCTGAGGCCGGGCTCCGGCTCCTCGCGCGCGTCGAGGGCGCGGGCGCCGCCACGTCCGCGCACCGTCCGGGGACACGGACGCGCGCGGGGAGTCCGCTCTGCCGCGGTGGGGGGGGGGGGGGGGGGGGGGGGGGGGGGGGGGGGGGGGGGGGGGGGGGGGGGGGGGGGGGGGGGGGGGGGGGGGGGGGGGGGGGGGGGGGGGGGGGGGGGGGGGGGGGGGGGG